>JANOAR010000108.1:0-74463 GCA_031411235.1 Verrucomicrobiota bacterium
CTCAACACTCACGTTCACCTCCGTCACAACCCAGCTCTCGTCCAAACCCAGCAGCAGGTGATAGTGCCCTTGAAGGCTTTCAGTTCGATTCATCCAAACCTATACACCTTCCCCTCGCCCATTAAAACCCGCGTAGAACCATATTTTTTGACCGTGCACACGCGTCCACATTTGGGAGTATCCACAGCTCTGGTATTTGGCGTGGCAATCAACAAGGCGACGAGTAAGAGCAAAAAGTTGAACCGCAGATGAAATGGAGGGAGATAATTCATAAATGGGGATACTTGAAATGAACGCATATTAGTGCAACCAAGGCATCACGGAATGGCATAAGATCCGTTGCCACGCGTAGGGTGATTGAGCACAATACCGGGGCCATGGGCCGTCGCGGGAAAAACATCTCGGCGGTGATCGCCTGTACTGTCCCACAGTAATGGCTGTGATACCATAGGGAGTTTCGGAGATTGTAAGACAGGCGATATTTCCAGCCAGTCTGGCACACCATCTTCGTCTGCATCTTGGCCACCTGATCGGTGAACGCCACCAAAGATAATTGCTTCTACACTGTCGATGATGCCATCATAGTCAGTGTCACCGAGGCTATAGTTATGGTAAACATCTGATATAGGTGGTCCAGGCGCATTATATATCTGAGTCAGATAGGCCCAAGCATTTGAATCTTCTATCGCAAAGGGATCCCCAACCGGATAGCGATTGTCATAAAATTCAGTTATATTGACCCTTGGATCACCATCTTGGTTATCTGAGTCCGTTTGAACGTAATCACCAAACCAGTAGTACTCCCACCAATCAGGAAGGGTATCTGGAACAAGGTCACTGCTCGTACTATTAAGCCAATGATCTGCACCAATATCCGTTCGCGCATCATCATGAGAACGCAGCCAACCGTTCACAGAGAATAGCAAGGTAGTACCATCAGCGTCTGTGGTTCCAGTGCTAACACAAGAAACGGAGTTTGAGGTTAAGTAGCCGCCAATAGAGAGCTGAGGGTCAGTAGCCCCGATATTTCCTTGAATCACACTAGTCAGCGACATGACTGCTCCTGGAGAACTTAATACCGCATTTACGGGGCCTTGCCTGCACCAAACAATTGTATTCAAGAGGCGCACAATGCCACCTCGGTTTTCCAACGTATAGCCAGGTGCCCCGGAATACCAGCCAGAAGAGTCCGATAGGGTGCAGTTGAGAAGTGTTAGGTCACCGCCAAGATTGAGAATAGCGCCAGGTGTCGCCGCAGTATTTTGAGAACCAACAAGAGCCCATCGACGTATGATCATGTTTACAAGCTTGACCCGTGTGAGTGGCGAGGTCGCACTTTGTGATTTAATAATGAGTGCCGGAGCTGATAAAGGAGGCCGCTGAGGGATTGGCCCAATTAGACCACTAAAATCAAAATAACCAGCCCCGTCCATTACGAAACCATCCAACACCGTGTCTGAAGCAATTATTAAATAAGAATTTATATTTATTCCATATATAATGTTTACGTCAAATTGACCATTTGCAGGACTAAGTTCAGCAAGCCACAAAACTGGCCGGTTGCACCCGGTTGTATCAAATCTAGTTTGGCTCTGGGTGTTTACGGAAACCCATACAATGGGTTTCTGAGGTACATTTGGCCCTCCTGCTTTAATGTGCGTCAAAACAGAGTTCATACTTCCAAATGTAGTAATGTTATTATATCCTGATCTAATAACCCTAAAGTCAGGCTTTGGCGCATCATAATAGTTGAGTGGATCAGTGCCATGCGAGTACTCCCAGAGATTCGGGATCCTATCCCCGTCGGCATCGGCAAAGGCATCGGTTGAGTCTGTGAGGTGGAGGCTGTTATCTGCCTCCCATTTATCTGGCAAATCATCCCCATCAGTATCAGGGTTGAAAGGGTCTGAGCCGAGTGCTTGCTCCTCCGTGTTGGTCAAACCGTCATTATCGGCATCCAAGTCCAGCTCGTTCATTGCGGCTAGAGTTTGGGTGGTGTCATCAGTCTGCCAGGCAGGCACTGAATGGCAATTCTCGTCAAGAATCGTCACCCAAACGGCGTGGCA
The DNA here is from genome assembly GCA_031411235.1 of Verrucomicrobiota bacterium. Lineage (GTDB taxonomy): Bacteria > Verrucomicrobiota > Verrucomicrobiia > Verrucomicrobiales > Verrucomicrobiaceae > JANOAR01. The sequence goes on from JANOAR010000108.1 coordinate 2,067, forward strand.
GGGGTTTAGAAGGCATAAAGCGGCGGCGGAGAAAACTGATAAGGCCTTAAGCGAGAGATGAGGTGGCATGAATGAGGCGTTCATAAGGTGGCGTGGCTAGTGATGGTAGAGCGCGTTGCTTGAGCGTTGTGTAAACCCCCACACCAGGGGGCTATGCTGGGCGCACACGGAGGCGATGGGGTGAAGTGAGGCCGACAATAAGGGCTGCTGCTTGCAGTCGGTAGCGACTGTTACACGATGAGGACGTAGAACGGGTTGCGTGAAGCAAGTACAACATGAAGCCTGTTTAAGCGAATCATGGCATTATTAGCAAGTTCATTCTTTGATCGTTCACATTTTTTGCTTAAATGACACGGGTGTGCCATCCCATGGCATAGTCAGCGAGCCAAAATTCTCCATCGACTGATTCGGAGTCGTCCCAGTGGCGGCTACTACTAGATTTTCGACGAACTGGCCTTCAAGAATGACGTTGTGAGTGTGCTTGCTGCTCTTCATCCCTGATGGCACTAGGCAGAGAGCGGCGTTTGCGCGGTTGAAACAGCGGTCGGGAAAGGGTTTCCTGGACTCGGGAAATCGTTTTGAGGGGTCTGGAAAGGGTTTCCGTGACTCTGACTAGCGTTTCCATGACTCTGGCTGGCGTTTCCATGGCTCTGACTGAAGCTTCCATGACTCTGACTGGAGCTTCCATGACTCTGACTGGCGTTTCCATGGCTCTGACTGGAGCTTCCATAGTCAGGGAACGGCTTTTCTAAGGGCTGGTTGAGGCAGGGGTGACTCTCAAAACCGTAACGATGCCGACAAAAACAACCTGGGACATGGGGGGCGGCTCCAGGCTTTAGCCCATGCGGAGCGCTGGGCTGGGTGGTGGGAATGGGGTGTTAGCGCGCATCGCATAATCCATAGGGTCTGAATTCTGCCGCTCGCATCCTTGGCAAAGCTCGTCATGGTGGCAGTCGATTAATCCATTTTTTCGCCAGATGCAGACACACTTTCCCATCTCCCTGTTTGGCACGCCGTCCGAGCCGTTGCGCGATGTGTTTCTCACCGTGGTGCGTGCTGGGCGCGTCGTCGCAGGGCCAGAGCATACCGTGGAGCGCGACTACTACCCTGGGCATGAGTTGATACTCTGCACCAAGGGCAAGGGCTGGGTGCGGGTGCGCGGCAAGGCCCACGGCATCGCTGCGGGGCAAATGGTGTGGGTAAACTGCCACCACCCCCACAGCTACGGAGCCGCGAAGGAAGAGCCTTGGCAGGCCGACTGGGTGCGCGTGGAGGGCGTGCCGATGGATAAACTGTGGACGATGCTCGGTGCCGATGTGATGCCCGTTTTCGAGAGCTACGACATGGCTCGTGGCCTGCCCTGCTGCGCGGCCATCTTTGGCCACCTGGAGCACAGCCAAGCGGCGAGCGCGGCGTGGAATCACACCCATGTGAGCACGCTGCTAGCGCTGGCCTGTGAATCGCGCCAGAGCCATCCGCTGAGCCAGGAGCGCGAGCTGCCCGCTGCCCTGGAGCGCGTGATGCAGCACCTGCGTGTGTACTACCACAAACCGCTGCGAGTGGCCGAACTCGCACGCATCGCAGGCATGAGCCCCTCGCACTTCAATCGGCAATTCCGCGCCGCCATCGGCTCCTCGCCCATCGACTGGCTACGCCACTACCGCATCAACCAAGCCAAGCGCAGGCTCATCGAGTCGCCCGACCCCATCAAGGAAGTCGCCCGCCAAGTGGGCTACTCTGACCAGTTCTACTTCAGCAAGGACTTCAAAAAACTCACGTCGATGACGCCGACGGCATTCAGAGAGAGTGAGGCGGGGTGAGGAATCCGAGTGACGAATGCACCATGAGGAAGCCCCATCCTAGCGTTGAAGCGAGTGCTGCCTTCACGACTGATTCTTCGCCCCTGGGATTTCGGCATTCGGATTTCGCCGATGCTCTCACGACTTGGTTCACCACGCATGGACGTAGCTACCCGTGGCGCGACACGCATGATCCCTATGCCATCCTGGTCAGCGAAATCATGCTGCAACAGACACAGATCGCCACCGTGCTGGAGCGGGGTTTTTATACGCGCTGGATGGCGCAGTTCCCAGATTTTGCCGCGCTAGCCGAGGCTGATGAGGACGTGGTGCTGCGTGCCTGGGAAGGGCTGGGCTACTACCGTAGGGCGCGGAATCTCCACAAGCTGGCGCGAGTCGTCATGGCCCAGCACGCAGGCCAGATGCCACGCGATCCTACCGCCATCCTAGCGCTGCCGGGCATCGGTCGCTACACCGCTGGTGCGGTGTGCAGCTTCGCCTATGACTTGGCCGAGCCACTGGTGGATGGCAACGTCGCTCGCGTGCTGGCTCGCCTTTACGACGATGCCACGCCCATCGACAGCACCGCAGGGCAACGGCTCGCCTGGGAGCGAGCCACCGCCCTGGTGCAGGTAGCTGCCTCGCCACGAGTGCTTAATTCAGCACTCATGGAGCTAGGCCAAACGCTCTGCCGCACAGGCCAACCCCGCTGCACCCAGTGCCCCGTGCAACCGCACTGCCGAGCCACCGATCCCGCCTCATTACCCGTGAAAACGAAGCGCGTCGTACTCACAGAAATCACCGAGCGCGTGTTCTTCCACCACACCGTCGAAGGCGTGTTACTAGAGCAAGAAACGGGCACGCGCCGCACGGGTCTGTGGAAGCTACCCAGCCTAGTCGAGAGCGATGAAAAGCTGCCACCCGTGCTGCAAAAAGCACGCTATGGCATCACCCGCTACAAGGTGACCCTATGGGTGCATGAGGCACCGCCGAGTTATCAGGCGACCAGTGTGCAGAAGTTTTTCCCCGCCCAAGAACTCGTCGCCCTGCCTATGCCCGCGCCTTATCGCAAGGCACTGCTGGCGGCGATGCGTGGCGATGGGCTTGGGTGACTCTACCGCCGCGCTGAATCCGACGGCATTGCAGCCGCACAAAAAAGGCAGGCACAGCCTAGTTGGCCATGCCTGCCTGCTTGAGCGCGTTTGTTATTTCGCGCCCTGCATCCAGCGGCGGATGAAGATGACCACCAGCGACCCTGCGGCGGCGATGCCGATGCTGGGGAGATTGATCCCCGTCATCGAGTGGCCAAAGAAGCTTGCCACGAAGTTCCCCAGCCAACCACCCAAGACGCCCAGGATGATGGTTTTGAAGAGCCCATTGCCGTCGTTACCGGGATGCAACAGCTTACCAAGAATGCCTCCGATGAGGCCCACGATTAACCAAGTTAGTATGCCCATAGGGTGCGGAGGCTAAAAGGTAGCTAGGGAGGGGTCAAGCCGATTCACCGGGAAGATAAGTCGGCATCAATCGAATGGCATGAGTCGGCATATAACTCGTTTCCGCAAGCTGCCGGACGGCCAGCGAGATGCGGCTCGCCAGCAGCGAATGCTGGATGGCGTAACGAGCGACGCTGGGGCTTGTCGCGTCCAGGATGGGATCATTGTCACGAGAGATCACGGTCACATCCTTGGGGATACTTTTGCCCCGCCGTTGCAGGTGCATCATAACGGTAAGCACCGCCGCAGCATGGGCCACGAGGTAGGCGGTAGGCGGCTGTGGCTGGCGTAGTGACTCGTCGAGCAGGGTGCAAAGGTGCGCCGTTGTCTTGTCGTGGCGCAGTACTTGAACACGGGCACCAGGCACCCCGTGCAGCGCTTCTCGCAGCCCCTCCTCGCTGGCGATGTCGCCACCGTAGATGCCTTTGGAAAGCACCAGCGCAATACGGCGATGGCCCTTGCGACAAAGCAATCCGCCCGCGTGGTGGCAGGCCGCATGGAAGTCCACATCCACCGACGGCAGTGAAATGCCAGGGGCACAGGAACCCAGGATAAGGCACGTCAACGACTGCCGACTGAACCAGTGCTGCATCGGCTCCTGGGCGCTGAGGATGATCCAAACCGTGGCTGGATGCTCAGCCACAAATGCGGCCAGGGCTCGGTCGGGGTTCGCCGCAAAACACGCCGTGTTGCTATGGAACTGCACCACACAACCCGCCGCTGTCAGCTTGCGGCGCAGCGTATCCACAATGAATGAGATCGGTGTAGGCAGGGAAAGAAATGAGCCTGGGGTGAGGATCGCGATGACCTTCTTTCGCTCGCTTGTCGCGGCACTGCTCTTGCCCTGGGTGATGCGACGCCGCTGCCGACCACTGACCTCCAGCCAGCCCTTGCGTTGCAGTTCTTCGAGGGCCGAGCGCAAGGTGCGACGACTCACTTGCAGTACCTCGCACAGCTCGCGTTCCCCCGGCAGATGCTCCTGCCAATGCCCCGACTGTATGCCCTCGCAGAGGCTGTCCACCGTCTGTGCGGCTAGCGAGAGACGCTTGGGCAAGGTCGGTGTCGTGCATGGCTTGGTTTTCATCAGTGGTGCCATTACGTGACCAAGGTGAAAATCTCGCCACTCAATTGGCCTCTATGCGCCGCTCAGTGCGATGCCGTGCTACGCTCGATGGCCATCGCGATGCCCATGCCGCCGCCGATGCAGAGCGAGGCGATGCCACGACGCAGATTCAAGTCTTCCATCAAATGCAGCAAGGTCACGAGCACACGCGCACCGCTGGCACCAATAGGATGGCCGAGCGCAATGGCTCCGCCGCGTTGATTGAGTTTCAGCGGATCAAGCCCCAACTCGCGGCAGCAGCCCAGCGTCTGCACCGCGAAGGCCTCATTGATTTCGACAGCCTCCACTTCATCCAACGACCAGCCGGTGATGGCGCAGAGCTTGCGGATGGCACCCACGGGACCGAGGCCCATGACGGCGGGATCACAGCCCACCGCAGTGCTCGCGATGATGCACGCTCGCGAGGTAAGCCCATGCTGGGCTACAGCGGCGTCACTCGCCAGCAGCACCATCGCGGCACCGTCATTGATGCCCGAGGCATTGCCCGCCGTCACGCTGCCCTCTTTGCGGAAGGCAGGCTTCAACTTGGCTAGTGATGCCTCAGTCGTGTCGGCGCGAGGATGTTCGTCATGGGTGATCAAGCCATCGCTACCCGTGATCGCCACGATCTCGCGCTGAAAGCTCTCGCGACTCGCTGCGGCACGGCGCTGGCTCAGCGCCGCAAAGGCATCCTGCTCCAGGCGCGTGAACCCATGTTTATCCGCGATGCGCTCCGCCGTCTCACCCATGCCAATTTTGAGCAAGGGATCGGTCAAGCCATCTGCAAACATCGCGTCCTGCATCGCCGACTCGCCCAGTTTTTTACCCCAGCGCAAGTCCATGACGTAGTGCGGCGCACGGCTCATCACCTCGACACCGCCAGCCAGAACCAAGTCGCTATGGCCCAGGGCAATCGCATCGGCCCCGAGCGCCACCGCTTGCAACGAAGAGCCGCAAGCCATGTTCACCGTATAGGCTGGCACTTCATCGGGCAGCCTCAACTTCAAGCCTACCTGCCGCGCCACATTCATGCCGCTACCCGCTTGCAGCACTTGGCCGAGAATGACCTGCTGCACATGCTCGCGCAGTTCGTGAGGCACAACACGATCAGCAACAGCATAGCCAAGATCGGCTGCGGACAATGATTTCAAGCCACCACCGAAGCGACCGATGGGCGAGCGTTGGGCTGCGATGATGTGGATGGGACGCATGACTTTAGAGTAAACACAGAATGATGCGATGGCTCGGAAAACATTGCTTCTGAAGGGCTCGGTGTCTATGCTGCCGCCGCTATGAACACCATCCCCGTGCTACAACTCGCCGACATCGAAGAGGATCGTCCTATGCCTAGCGTCAACCATTCCATCGTATCTCAAAATCTTGGCGGCTTACTTTACGCCTACCGCGACAAGCTCAGCACGCACCAGCAGTTGAGTTTGAATCTCGACGGGTGGCAGTCCATCCCTGACCTCTGCATCTATCGCCGCGCCGACATGCCGCGTGACTGGATCAATGATCAAAACGAATGCACACGCTGCCCGAGCTTAATCATTGAGGTGTTGTCGCCCTACCAAAACATGCTGCCGCTCATCGACAAATGCCGTGACTACCTCAAGCATGGTGTGCAGGCCTGCTGGGTGGTGTTGCCTCTTGCCCATACGATCATGGTATTGCCAGCGAAAGGCCCGAGTCGTTCTATGTCCGAAGGCTGCCTGAGCGATGATTCCCTGGGCATTGAGATTGATATCGCGGATGTGTTTTTGTGAGAGCGGGAGGCCGCGATTGAGTCAATAAATAGCAGCGGGAACGAACTCCATCTGCCCCAGCACCTGCGATTGCAAGTCCACGCCCGGCATCACTTCGATGAGCCGCAAGCCCTGCGCCGTCAGTTCAAACACCGCGCGCTCAGTGACGTAGATCACCTGCTGGCCGCGAGCGACCGCTGAGGGGCCGTGGAAGCACACTTGCTGGATGCGCTGCACGAACTTGGCGTGGTGGCCTTCTTTGACGATGACCAGCCTCTCGCCATCCATCGCCACCTCCAAGCCGCCCGCACGCAGCGTCAGGCAGAAGACCAGTCGCCTAGCGCTCTGCGCAATATTGACGAAGCCCCCCACACCCGCGAAGCGGCCTGCAAAGGTCGTAACATTCACACTTCCTTCCGCATCCACCTCCACTGCGCCGAGCACCGCGATGTCGAGCCCGCCGCCATCATAGAAATCAAACTGCGAAGGCTGGTCGATGATCGCCTCCGGGCAATGGCTGCACCCAAAACTCAGACCCGAGGCAGGGATGCCACCCGTCGGCCCGCTCTCCACCGTCAGGGTAAAGTCCGCCAGCCGCCCCATCTCAGCCGCCACCATCGCCACGCTCTCTGGCAGGCCGATGCCGAGGTTCACAATGTCGCCCGCACGGATTTCGCGGAGAGCACGTTGGCCGATGAGCTTGCGCTCGGAGAAGCCCATCGCAGGCAGGGCGAAATCGCTGTTGTGGCCACTGACGAGTTCCGCATTGAAGACCTCGCCAAAGGTCTGGTCATGCTGTGCGCCATCACTGCACACGATGTAGTCCACCAGGATGCCGGGCACACGCACGGCCTTCGGATCAGGCATGGAGTCCACCATCTTCTCCACCTGCGCGATGACGATGCCACCGTGATTTTTTGCCGCTTGGGCAATCGGCAGCACCTCGCCGATCAAGCCCTCCCGCTCCATGCTCAGATTCCCCCGAGCATCGGCGTAGGTCGCACGAATGAGGCCCACATGGATCGGCACCGACTTATAGCGCAACCACGTTTGGCCATCAAGTTCGAGGCGCTCCACCAGTGACTCCGTGGTTCGCGCATTCAGCTTTCCGCCATCGAGCACGGGATCAATAAACGTGTTCAAGCCCACCTGGGTAATCAGCCCAGGCCGCTTGGCCGCGATCTCGCGCAGCAGCACACTGAGCACCCCTTGCGGGAAATTGTAAGCCTCGATTTCGTTCGCCAGCGCCATGCTACCGAGCTTCGGCGCGAGGTTCCAGTGGCCACCAATGACTCGTTTGATCAGTCCACGATGCGCGAGATGGTTCAGCCCGCGCTCCGCACGATCCCCCTGCCCTGCGCAGTAGTACAGTGTCAGATCCGTCGGCGTGCCCGTCGTTAAAAACCGGCGCTCCAGAGCGGAGGTCAGCATCTCAGGATGCCCAGCACCGACAAACCCACCGACCGCCACGGTGGCTCCGCTGGGGATGGCGGCGATGGCTTCATCGGCGGTGACGCGAAGAGCCGCAGCCCTCATCCGCGCCAGCCTCCGTTCACCTCAATCGTCTGCCCCGTGACGTACGAGGCCATCGGTGAGCATAAAAATAGCGCCACATTCGCGATCTCCGCCGTGGTGCCAAAGCGACCCAGCGGTACATTTTTTAGCATCTCCGCACGCACGCTCTCGGGGATGGTCGCGGCCATCGCCGTATCCACCACGCCCGGCGCGATGGCATTGGCACGAATGTTCCGCTTGGCTGCCTCGCGACTCAGCACGCGCATCATCGCCTGCACCCCCGCCTTCGCCGCCGCGTAGTTGGCTTGGCCATAGAATCCCTGGATCGCCGCGATACTGCCCATGCTCACCACGGCCCCATGCTCACGCATGATTTCGAGGGCAAATTTGCAGCACTGGAACACGCCGGTCAGGTTCACGTCGATCACCGCATCCCACTCCTCCAGCGACATCTTGGCGATGGTACGGTCGCGTAGGATGGCCGCGTTGTTGATGAGGAAATCGAGGCCTCCAAGTCTCTGCTTCACAGTGGCCATCATCGCCTGCACCGCCTGCACATCGGCCACATTGGCCGCGACTACCAGGGCACTCTCGGCGCGGACGGCATTCAGTTCAGCTGCGATGCGCTGGGCATCCTCACCTGTGCTGCCGAGGCCGGGATGATTCAGCACAACGCTGGCCCCTGCGGCGTGAAATGTCCGCGCCATCTGCGCACCGATGCCCTGCGATGCCCCGGTGATAAGGGCGACTTTGCCTGTGAAATCAATGCTATGGCTCATGACTTTTATTTTGCGGTGTAACCGCCATCCACTGGCAGGTTCACCCCCGTGATATAACACGAAGCCGCGCTGAGCAAGAAGACCAAAGCACCACCGAGATCATGATGATCCGCCATGCGGTTCAGCATCGTGTGCTCAGCGTAGCGCTTCACGAACACCTCCGGCTGGTTGTTAAAGAAGCCACCCGGCGAGACGCAGTTCACACGCACGCGCTGCGGCCCGTAGAGCGAGGCATAGAAGCGTGTGAGGTTCAACATGCCGCCTTTGTGGAAGAAGTAATCCGGCGGCATATCGCCAATGGTCGTGCCTTCATACAGCTCGTAACTCGGCCCGATCATCCCCTGGATGCTACAGATATTGACAATGCTGCCACGCCCAGCCTCGGCCATCGCCCTGCCGAAATGCCGATGCATCAGCATGAGCCCCGTGGCATTCACTCGCATGGATTCAGCGAACTGCTCCACACTGCCATTCGCGCCCTTCATAGGCCGCAGCACCGAGTTATTCACGAGGCCATGCAGCACACCGTGGCGCTCTTCGATGCGGGCCTTCAAAGCGAGAATCGAAGCTTCATCCCCTTGATCAAACCTCTCGGCAAACACGCGATGCCCCTGCGCTGTTTCAGCCTCCGCCACAGCTTGCAGCTTGTCCGCATCGCGCGAGGCAATGATAAGCGTCGCACCCGCCTCCGCCAGCGCCTTAGCAAGGCCACGACCAAACAGGCCCGCAGCCCCCGTGAGCAGGATGGTATGATCTTTGAGAGAAAAGGAGGCGAGCATGAGTCGTGTAGGATGAGGGAAAGAAAGAAGCAATACCAAGGTAAACTTCGTGAAACTGAAGGCACCGCGAAGGCAAACAAGCCCAAGGCACTGGTCACGAGAAGAGGCCAGCATCAAAAAAAACGTGCAACCTTCAGCCAACCCCATCGAACTCGAAGACGCAGTGGCAGCGTTGCTAGGCGATAATGCTATTTGATTTCTCTGGCAGGCTTGCAAGCGTCGGTGCCATGTCCGCCTCATTCCTCCCGCGTTGGTGTCGTCTTATCTGTCTTCCGCAATGCGCCTTGCTACTGCTCTCGCTGGGATTCCTCAGCGGCTGTGCGACGGGGCATAAGTCATACTACTCTACCGAGAGCAGTCAGAAGCCACCGGCTGAGGGGGCTGCGCCGTTGGCGGTGATTGAGTTCGACGAGCGCGGGGACTTCTGGGATCCGACGCAGGTAACGCGAGCCGACAAGATGATCAAGGCCAAGTCGGCTCCCATTCTCGTGACGTATGTGCATGGCTGGCGGCATGATGCTCGACCAGGGGATGGGGACATGCTGGCGTTTCAGAATTTCCTGAACCAGATCAATCAAGGCCCAGGGTTGCGTGGCAAGGTGTGCGGGGTCTTCGTCGGCTGGCGTGGTGCCTCGGTGCAGGAGGAGGGCGGGATCGCGAGGCGTGTGTTATCACTGCCAGCGGCGCTGCTATCCTTTTGGGGCCGCAAGAAAATCACCGACCAGATGGCGGGCGTGCCCTTCACCAATACGTTGTGGCGGCTGGCGGCGACGTCGAAGGGCAAGGACGGGCACAGCATCCTGATCGGGCATTCCTTTGGTGGTCGCATCGTCGAGCACACGCTGGGGCCGACGGCCATCGCGCAGATGAACAATGGGCAACCGATGCCCTACAACCTGACGTTTCTCATCAATCCCGCCACCGAGTCGCTGTATGCGCGACAGCTCAAACTGGCGCTGAGGAACTGGAAGAGCAGCAAGCCTGCAATCGTTGCTCTTGCGGCGAGGGATGACACGGCGACGGGCACGGCGTGGCCGCTGGCGCTGCTGCGGCGCAGTGGCATCCGCGACCGCGACTATGCGCTGAAATTGCCGCATGGTGATATTACCGAGTCTCAAAAGACATACGTCACCTCCACGGTGGGCAACGACCAACGGCAATGGACTCACAAGATTCACATCGGCGATGCAGACCAAGTGCCTGCTGAAGCAAATGTCACGGCGCTCAATTTAGAGCGCCAAACCGCCGAATATTTCCATGTGCGCCTGCGGGGCGAAAAAGACGGCGTGGTGGCCCGCTGCCATGTTGAGGAGCTGAGAGGGACGGATGCGAAACATCAGATCGACAGCAAAGCCTACTGGGTGATCCCGCTGGAGAAAACCATCCTCAGCGGCCATGGCGGCGTGGCCAAGGAGAACGGCATTTTCAGCGAGTCGATGAGCGATCTGATGGCAGGCATCATTCGGCAAGTGAGAGCCGTCAGCGGTGATGCGCCCATCGTGCCTGTGTCGAATCCCGGCCAAACCGAGCACTCGGGTTCCCCACCGCCGCCGAAGTTTTCGATCAATCTGCTTCTGCGCTGATGTGGTGCCGATAGCGCTAATTCCCAGTAATTTGAAAGCGTGTTCGGGGAGCAGCCACGGATGAACACGAATAGTCACCGATGGAAGGCCTTACTTGAAACGGTGCGTACCAACGCGCTTGATGGATGAGCCTGTGGCTCGCAGGGATTCCGCATTCGTGTTTTCCGTGTTCATCCGTGGTTGCTCCCTGCAATAACCTATCGCATCACCCCTAGTCTTAACGGCATCCCTTCTATAAACAGATGAAGCCTGGGCCAACGCCCAGGCTTCGCCATCGCTGCAAATCATGGGTTACAGTGAGCCTACGAAGTCGAGCAATTGCGTGCGCTGCGCTGCGGTCAGTGCTTCGTAGCGTTGCTTGGACACGAGGCCCTCGCCAGCGTGGGCGCGGGTGGCAGCGTCGATGCTGGGAGCACGGCCATCATGCAGATACGGGGCGCTGGCGCGGATGCCCCAGAGCGGCGCGGTTTTCATCTCACGAGCGGCGGCTTCGCCTTGCACGATGCCGTCGCCGAGGGTGCCCATGTCATGGACGAGCAGGTCGGAGTAGAGTTCGACGGGCTTCAGCGAGAGGGCGGCGATAGCGTTCACACCCGTCATAAAACTAGGCGTGTGGCAGACGGCGCAGCCCGTGCTGGTGAAGAGGGCGCGGCCAGCGGTAATGGAGGCCGTGGGGAGACCTGCGCGGGGTGGCGCGAGAAGGCGCATGAAGTCGGCGACAAAGTCGATGTCGCCTTTGCCAGAGCTGGGATCCACGATGTCTTCGGGGTCGGCGACGAGGTCGTGTTGGGCGAGCAGGGCAGCGTTGCCATTGGGTGCATTTTCATTGGGGAAGAAGCGGCTGGTGATGCCCATCTCATTCAAAAAAGCATCGCCTGAAAAGGCGAGCAAGGTGGCTTGCTGGGCCTTCCAACCAAAGCGCCCCACGAGGCTCTGACCCGAGACGACATCAGCAACCATGACGGCATGGCCAGTGACGCCATCGGGCTTGCCTGGGTGGACGTTGGCCAGGATAGCAGCGTCAGGGATGGCTTCGACGAGGCCTAGCCCAAACAGCGGTGTGGTCTGTCGGCGGACGACGGTGTTGGCCACGAGGGGAACGATTTCGCGGGCGGCGGGGTTGATGGAGCGCTGTTGAAGCAGCGAGCCGCCGAGATTGGTCAGCGGATCAAAAACGCCCGCTGTTGTGAGGCCGAAGCGAGTGACGACGATGTTGCTCGCCCCGCCGACACCGCCAGTGAAATGGCAGGCGACGCAGGAGACGTTGTTGAAGATGGGGCCGAGGCCACCCGCGGCATTTTCGACATTGCGGAATTCGGTCAAGCCATCGTTGAAGTCGGCACGAAGGTCGGTGGGCAAGTTGGGCAGAGGATCACCAAAGCGGGCCGGCGGCAGCAAGGGAGCAGGGGCATCTTGCGGAGGTGGCGGTGGGCGTTTGGCGGGGGCTTGGCGCACGGTTGGCGGCGGTGGCGGCGGTGGCGGTGGCGGCGCGGGTGGCTGGCGTTGAGCAAATGTGGCGGTGTTGAAGCCAGCCCAGAGTAAGGGCATCGCGAGGATCAATCTGGTTTTCATGTGGGTGGAATGGGAACTGTGGTTGCAGGCCGTCCAAAGGGTTGGTTCAGCCTTCTGCACCATTAGTCCCATGCCTTCGTAAAGGATTGATGTTGGCGATTGCCTAGATTTGTAAAGTTTGTGAAAAGCTTGAGAGGCAGGCCCAAGTAATGACGCGTGCATTGTTTTTACGACCGTCCTTTGCCTTGCCAAGCAGTGCCCGATGCAGCGAAGGTTCCGGCGTGTCTGCCCATCTCATCTCTGCCAGTCTTCCGACGTTGTTAGTCGAACCCCGCGTGGCTCGCGAGCGCATGGATGCGCTCGCCGCTGCGGTAGGGCGGATCATTGTCGGCAAGGACGAGGCCATTCGCCTCGCGGTGGTTTGCCTGCTGGCGCGTGGCCATTTGCTCTTTGAAGATTTGCCCGGTGTGGGCAAGACGACACTGTCTCAAGCCCTCGCCCGCGCCTTGGGCCTAGCCTTTCGCCGCGTGCAGTTCACCAGCGATCTGCTGCCAGCGGACATCCTGGGCACGAGCATCTTCCAGCGCGAAACGTCGAGCTTCATATTCAAGCCAGGCCCCATTTTCACCCAAGTGCTACTGGCGGATGAGATCAATCGCACGACGCCGAAAACGCAGTCGGCGCTGCTCGAAGCCATGGAGGAAGGCCAAGTCTCTGCCGATGGCGAGAGCCACGCGCTGCCGCAGCCATTCTTTGTTATTGCCACGCAAAATCCGACGACTCAGGTGGGCACATTCTCGCTGCCAGAGTCGCAGCTCGACCGCTTCCTGATGCGCCTGGAACTGGGCGTGCCTGCGCGCCAGGCCGAGCGTGCGATGCTCATGGGCGAGGATCGCCGTGAGTTGTTGAAGGCGATGCCAGCGGTGATGTCGGCGAGTGAATTGCAAGCGCTGCAACTCAGTGTGCGCGGCGTGCATGTATCGCCTGCGCTGTTGGATTATATCCAGGATATTCTGGCCAGCAGTCGCGTGTATGGGCATGGCCTGTCGCCGCGTGCGGGCATCGCGCTGCTCGCTGCCGCGCGTGCCTGGGCGCTGATGCAAGGCCGCCCCATGGTGATGCCCGAGGATGTGAAAGCCATCGCGCCCAGCGTGATGGCGCACCGCCTGGAACGCGTGGTGGAGGGGATGAACGGCAGGGATGTGGCGGAGCGGGTGCTGCGGGAGACGGCGGTAGTGTGAAGGGGAAATTCAGCATGAGGAACGCACGATGACTTCGCCCGGTGCCACCATTCGCGTGCGGCCCAATCGCTACACGCTCGCCCTCGCAGCGATTCTGTTCTGCATGTGGTATGTGGGCGCGGCGCAGGAGAATGGCAGCGCCTACGTGCTGGTCTTTTTAGCAGCGACGATCACGGCGCTTTCATGGCTCCATGCCAGGGCAAATCTGCGATCCGTCAACATCCGCTCGGGCTCGATCAAGACGGTCGAGGAAGGCAGCATTGTATGCCTGCCGTTGGTGCTAACGGCGGGCACTGGGCGTGTGCCGTGTGGGTTGGAACTGACAATGCCTGGGGCGATGGAGCCAGTATTTATCGAGTCGCTGAACGTGGATAGACCCGTGGCTGCGACACTGCGTGTGGCGGCGCCGGAGCGAGGTCAGCACGCGAGCTTTTCAGTGCTGGTGCGCAGTTATTTTCCACTGGGTTTTTTTACCGCGACTCGGGTGATGACGGTGCAGCAGGCGCAGCGCGTGCATCCTCGCAGCGCAGGCGATATGCCCCTGCCAGCGCCAAGTACCGAGAAGGGGTCGCTGGCACATACTCACGAGGCGATGGCGGCTTCTGGCCAGGTGGTGGGCGAGGGCGATGACTTCGCAGGCCTACGCGAGTGGCAGCCCGGTGAATCCCTGCGGCAGGTGGACTGGAAGGCGGTGGCGCGTGGTCGCCCGCTGCTGGTAAAGCAGTATGAGGGGGCACCGCAAAGCACGCTGTGGCTGGAGGACACAGCGTTAACTCATCTGCCTGTGGAAGCGGCGATAAGCCAGCTCGCCCAGTGGGTGCGTGAGGCCGAGAACAAGGGCTTGCGATACGGCCTGCGGCTCTCCGACCCTGTTCGCTATGAGGAGGTGGAGATGCAGTTCCCCAACAGCAAAAAGAACATCGCCCCAGGGCATGGCCCCGAGCATGAGCGCCGCTGCCTGGACGCGCTCGCGGCGGTAACGGTAGGCCTGGGCACTGGCGAAACTTTGGCCAAGGGCAGCCCGCAGCGTGTGAAGACACCGCCCACAGGCGAGGTGGCGATGCAGGTGCCAGAGCCGTCGATGTTATGGCTCTGCCTCGCTCTGCTGCTCGCGGCGCTGCCCTTTATCGGCACCGTGGCATGGCCTGCGTTAGCGACTTTTGGCGTGGGGCTTGTGGTGCGCTGGCAGTGGCAGCGCAGCGGACGCGGGGCGGTGCCGCAGTGGCTGCGCCTGGGTTTGGTCACGCTCGGTATCGCGGGGACTTATGCCATGGAGCAAATATTCATCGGTATCGAGGTGGGGGCCGCAGTGATGCTCTGCGTCACTGCGGGCAAGCTGCTGGAGGCGCGTTCACCTCGCGATGTGCAAGTCGTGGCGTTGCTGGGATGGTTCCTCTGCGTCTGCGCGGTGGCCATTGATCAGGGCTTGGGGCGTTCGCTCTATTCTTTTGCCGTGCTGCTCTTCATCGCGGTGGTGCTGGTGCGTATCCGTCGCGGGGTCGCGGGCATTGTTATTCCGAGTAAAACCATCGCGGGGCTGCTGATGCAGGCTCTGCCCTTTGTGGTACTGCTGTTCTATATTTTCCCGCGTGGTTCCGGCGGCATCGTCACGCAGTTGAGCCGCAGGCTCATGCATCGCACGGGCATGTCGTCGCATTTGAATCCGGGCTCGGTGGCAAGCATCGCGAGTTCGACGGATCGGGTCTTTCGAGCCACGGTGATGGCCCACGCAGGCGCGGATGACCAATCCCAATATTACTGGCGCTGCCTCGTCCTGTGGCAGTGTGAAGGCCTGAGCTGGGAGCGTGGCGATACGCTCGGCGGTAAGCGTCGCGAGGTGCGTCTCGACCAGCCCGAGCTTCGCCAGACGATCCTGCTGGAGCCGCACGGCGATACCTGGATGCCTGCGCTGGACTGGCCCGTGCGGCTGAATGGCGGCTCAGATGGCATGTCGATTACTTACAGCGACATGACGCTACGCAGCCTCCAGCCCAGCCTCGGCATGAGACGCTACGAGGTGGCCTCGTATCCGGCCTTGGCCGCCTATGAACTGCCTGCAACCTGGCGTGCAGCGGCGCTGCGCCCACCCAGTTCTGTATCGCCCAATGTGCGTGCTCTCGCGAAGCAATGGCAAGCAGGCGGGCGCACACCGCCGCAGATTGTGGAGGCTGCTTTGGACTACTTTCGCGAGCAGGGCTTTCATTACACCGTGGAGCCTGGAGCCTACTCGCCAGAGCGTGGGCTGGAGGAGTTTTTATTGCAACGACGCGTGGGGTTTTGTGAGCATTACGCCGCCTCTTTCGCCACGCTGATGCGGCTGGCAGGCGTGCCCTCACGCGTAGTCGTGGGTTACCTCGGTGGCGACTACAACGCGCACGGCAATTTCACCCTGGTGCGCCAGAGCGATGCTCATGCGTGGGCCGAGGTGTGGTTCGATGGCGCTGGCTGGACGCGCGTGGATCCCACGGCGGCGCTGGTGCCAGCGCGGCTGAATAGCGATCTGCGGACATTCATGGAGGGCGGGCTAGAGAGTGCCTTTGCCCAAAACAAAAACACCTGGTGGGGTCGCAGTCTCAATGAAGGGCTGCTGCTCTGGGACAACATCAACTACCAGTGGTACGAGCGCGTGGTGCAGTTCGACGACATCGCGCAGATGGAGCTTTTTTCCGAGTTGGGCTTGCTGCGACATCGAGCTACAACTCTACTGGCGGTGCTGCTCGTTGGCGTTGGAGCCTGGGGCCTCAGTGTCGAACTATGGCTACGCCGACGCTCGCGCCACCCCGATGCCGCAGTGCGTGTGTGGCTGAAATTTTGCCGCAGGCTGGCCAAGGCAGGCGTGCCGCGTGTGCCCAGCGAGGGGCCGCTGGAATATGCTGAACGAGCGGCGACAGCCTTGCCCAGTGCGGCAGAACGGATTCGGCGAATTGCCGAGCTTTACGCCGAAATGCGCTATGGCAGAAAGGCGCTGGAGGTCGCCGATTTGCAGGGCGAGGTGAAGGCGATGGTGCTGTGAAGCATTGAGTTACCCATTGCTTCGTAATCCTGTGCGGATGGCCTGATGCATGACCCTCACCCGTATCCTTGCCCGCGAGGGCTGGGTCCCTGTGGAGGTATCAGGCGATGATGGCTTCTTCACTTCAGCGTCTTCATATACAGGATGATCGAGCTGATCTGACCTTCATTCAGAATGCCGGCATAGATCGGCATCCCGGTCTCCAGCTTCAGGTAGGCCTTCGCCTTCTTCTTGCTGGGGTCGATGATGGACTCACGGATGAAGGCTTCATCGGCCACCACTTTAGTGTCATCGGAAAGCTCGCGGGTGCTGCCAAACAAGCCTTTCCACGATGGCCCGAGACGGCCCGCAACGCTGCCATCCACGCTATGGCAGCCCATGCAGCCGATGAACTGATACAAGCGCTGGCCCTCCTCCACACTGGGCTTCACGGCGGCGATGGCAGCCGCTTTGCGTGGGGTCACATCGGGCTGCAAGGTGCCGAAGCCTTCCTTCGCACTGTCAAAGGTCGCGAGATTCCATGGCGTTAGATAGGCGTTGTGCGCCATGGCTTGGCCATCGCTGCTTTTGATGCTCCAGCCGACATGGACTTGATCGCACTTTTTCATATCGGGGATGCCGAGGAAAACGCTGTGCCCGTCGGCGCTCACGTAGGCGCTGGAGACGGTCTGCAACTCCTGGCCCGTGGTGCCGTCGAGGCGAAAGTGCGGGCTGCCGTAGTCGAAGGTGCGCTTGTAGTTCCAGCGCTCGACGTTGTAGTTGTCCGGGTTGCTCGCGCTGGCTTTATCGACGGCACAGTCGAAGCGCACCAGCACGCCATTCTTCATCACTGCCACATCATTCGGCAGCAGGCTCTGAGCCCCGGTGTAACGAATGCGCGCGAGCCCGCTGGTGCGCTCGGCGATGCTGCCCCAGATTTGGAAACCGACGAGGTACAACATGCCGTCCGCGGGGTTCACATGGCCATTCAGCGGGGCGAAAGGCAGCACGGGCAGCGCGTTCTTCACTTTGCTCGGCGGCATGGAGATGGGGATGTTGCACACGGCGGCCTGGGGTTGCTCAGCGTGGGACAGGCTTCCAGCCTGTTTCTTGTCCGATGCCGACAGGCTGGAAGCCTGTCCCACACTGGGCTGTGTCCAGTCGCCATGCCGCTTGTCGGGCATCACGCGGAAGATCTCGGGACGGCTGTACGCGATATGCACCAGGGCATCATTCAGCGGCCCCATCTTGGAATCACACAGCCACACCTGCGTATAGCCGCTGGGGTTCACGGGGTGCGGTATCCACGTCAGCGGATCAGCGATGGCGGCAGGGTATTTTTCTTTGTCCGTCAGTGTGGTGAGGAAGCCATAGTACTGCCCACCGCGAATGATGTGCAGCGGCGTCGAGGGCACATAGTTCCCCTGCTGATCGCTCGCGGTGACGAGCCCCGTGTGCGGATGCACGCCGATGAACGGCTGCCGCAGCCCATAGGCCACCGTCTCCACCGACTGCCCGTCCGCCGAGATGTGCAGCACCTTGCCATTGTCCTTGCCCAAGTGGGAGCCCTGCTGCCCGCCCTTCGAGATGTAGAAAGAGCCATCCGGCGCGAGCTTCATGCTGCTGGGGAACTCGCGCGTCTCAGCCGTCTGAGCGAAGCGGTTGCAGAACATCTCGTGAGTATCGGCTTCGCCGTCGTTGTTGGTGTCACGAAGACGCCAGACGCCATTGCGGTCGAAGACGAAGAGGTCGGGGGAAAAGGGAAGCTCAGTGGCAGCAGCAGCTTCTAGCCCCTTCAACTCGTGCAGAATGAGCGATGCTTGTTTCCCAGCTTTGTCCTCTGTGGCCTGGAGCTGTGCTAGGTCGCTCAATTGTTGCTTTACTTTGGCTAGTTCCATTTGGTTGCCGCCCAGCTTGCTCAGTTGTTCTGCTTTTTGCGTGAGGTCTGCGATCAACTTTGGCGGCAGCGAGATCCCGTCTGTTGTTGTTAATTTCCTCAATCCAGCAGACAGTTCAGCAGCACGCTTTTGGATAGCAGGGTTCGCAGTTGTTGGCCTTGCGACGATGCTCATGGGCTCGTGCAGGCCGCTGGTGAAGCGCTTCCACTCGATGTTTTTCAAGTCGCCGATGAGTCCCGAGATCATCCACACATCGCCATCCATCGTCACGGCGGCGGCATGGCCTTTGTCATCAAGGAAGGCGATGTCGGCGAAGCGCACGCTGCGCTTCCAAGGGTTGTCAAGCGGCAGGGCGATGTCGTCCATGACGTAAGCGCTTTGTTTGTCGGGCGAGAGTTTGGTGGTGGTTTTCACCGTCGCAGGCCAGTGGGCTTTGGACGTCGGCTCGCCTGGATGGCCCACGGTCTCGCTGACTTCATCATCGGTTTTGCCTTTGCTGGCCTTGGCTGGATATATCGCCATACCAAAGGACTGGGCCTTTGCTGATGCGGGCACGGTGATGAACCAGCAGCCTGTCGCGCTCTTCTGCGGCTTCGCCTCCCATTCATCTTCGCCGTCGATGGCGACATCGAATTGCATCACTAGCGGCTGGTCTTTGCTTTCACCAGCACTGCCGGTTTCACCAAGCACGAGCGTGAATGGCTTGGCGTGAGGCGCTAGTTTGAACCAACGCGTGAGATTCACTGAGCCCTCAGCGCCGAGCCCGAGCCATTCGGTGATCTGCGTGCCAGCAATTCGATAGTCGATAGAGACGCCCCGCTCTTCATTACGCACCGCGAGGAGTTGTGTCTCCCCCACCAGTCCACCACGCCCTACTTCTTCCTTGCTTGGCGCAGGCTCACGCGGATCGGCAAAACTCGGCTCGCTGCCGACGCTCCAGCCGGGGTAGATGCCATTCGCCAGCCAAGGCGTGCCGATGGGCTTTGGCACATTGTTCTCGCCCTCGGCGGTCTTTTGGCCGGGGTTCAAATACGAGCCGGGTGCCATCGCGTTAAGCGTGATGAAGTTGCCCTTGTCATCGGCCTGCCACACCAATGAAACACGCAGCAGATCGGTGTCGAAGCAGGCATGGATGCCGTGGCCCACGTTGATAATGATGCCGCGCGGCGTGAGGTTGTCCTTATGCCAGCCTTCGCCAAGATCGCGGGCATCCAGCACGCTGGAGATGAAGGGGAAATCCGGCTCCACATACGGTGCCCAATCGCGCTCGGGCTTGGGGGCTTTCTCCTTCGACTCTGCGCCGGGCTTGGGCTTTTTAGGTGTCTTAGGCTTCGGCTTCTCCTGGGCCACGAGAGCCAAAGGCATGATGAGGGCGAGGATGAGTGGGGTGATGCGATGCATGGCGGGCGGAATGAACGCTGCATCATGGACAGAATTAGCGCGAGGAGAACAGGAATTCTAGCCGCCAGGTTGCCGCTTACACCGATGCGCAACGACGCGTATTCTTGGCTCAGGATTTCGACCGTTCACCCAGCCGCTTCACCAGGGCGGGGCTGCGATCCAGCTCTTCGATCAAACGCGTGATGGCTGCGAGCGTGGCGGGGGAGATATGATGTTCCATGCCTTCCACGTCGTGATAGATCGTGGTTTCATCAAGGCCCAGATGGCGCAGTAGGCGCGTCAAAACTTGATGCCGTTGGGTGATCTCCTTGGCCACGGCGCGGCCCTGATCGGTTAACACAACACCGCGATACTTTTCATAGACCACGAGGCCCTCGCCATCGAGGCGCTGGATCATCGCCGTCACGCTGGAGAGTGAGATGTTGAGGCTCGCCGCGATGTCCACGACACGGGCGTAGCCCTTCGACTCGATGAGGCCATGAATCTGCTCCAAGTAGTCCTGAATGGCCGTGGTGCCTGGCTGTCGGCCTGCGGCAACCTGGCGTGCGGGTCGGGCTTTGGGCGCAGTCTTCTTGGCGGCTCGGGTCGCTTTGGCAGCGGGCAGAGGAGCGGGAGATGGGGACTTGGAAGTGGAGCGGCGAGGCGGCATTCGGCAGTATGATGAGGCTGCTGGGCAGCACTCACAAGAATTAAAACAAACATTGCCTTGCGCATTAAAGTTAGTCGCGCCAAACTTTGTGCAATATGAAACACAATCCCATCCATGCCGCACTTTTATTTTTGATCATGGTAGTCGTGCTGCCGCAGTGCTCGCCGTCACCGACTGAGGCACCGAGCGGAAAGAAAAAAGTGCTCACCAGCTTCACCATCATCGCCGACATGGTGCGAAACGTAGCAGGCGAGGCCGCAGAGGTGGAATCCATCACCAAACCCGGAGCCGAAATTCATGGTTATGAGCCCACACCAAAGGACATCGTGAAGGCGCAGAAAGCAGATCTGGTGCTGTGGAATGGCTTGAACCTGGAGCGCTGGTTCGAGCGCTTCTTCAGCAGCGTGAAGGGCGTGCCGAGCGCGGTCGTCACCGATGGCATCGCGCCACTCGGCATCACCGAAGGCCCCTACACCGACAAGCCGAATCCCCATGCGTGGATGTCGCCAGCCAACGCCGTCATCTATGTGGAAAACATCCGCAAGGCGCTGGTGAAAATGGATGCCGCCAATGAAGCGATCTACACCGCCAACGCTGCCGCCTATACGACAAAGATAAAAGCCATGGATGAGCCCGTGCGGCAGCAACTCAGCACCATCCCCGAGGCACAGCGCTGGCTGGTGAGCAGCGAGGGAGCCTTCTCTTATTTGTGCGCCAACTACGGGCTGAAACAGCTCTACCTCTGGCCCATCAACGCCGATGCCCAGGGCACACCGCAGCAGGTGCAGAAGGTCATCGACGGGGTGCGTGCGAATCATATCCCCGTGGTCTTCAGCGAGAGCACGGTGAGCGATAAACCCGCCCAGCAAGTCGCCAAAGAAACAGACGTGCGATACGGCGGTGTGCTCTACGTGGACTCACTGACCGCAGCCGATGGCCCGGTGCCAACGTATCTGAAACTGCTCGAATACAATGCCATGACCATCGTGAAAGGTTTCCAAGTGCAGCCATGAAAATAGCGTCTCCAGACCCCGTGTTAAGCCTGCGCGTGCAGGATGTGGCCGTGACCTACCCCAACGGCCAGACGGCGTTGCGCGACGCCAGCTTCCACCTGAGCGGCGGCACCATCTGCGCACTGGTGGGGGTGAATGGCAGTGGCAAATCGACGATGTTCAAGAGTGTGATGGGCTTCGTGCGGCCCGTCGCAGGCAGTGTAAAAATCAATGACAAGCCCGTGCAAGCGGCGCTGCGCGAGCATCTCGTCGCCTATGTGCCACAGGCCGAGGAAGTGGACTGGCAGTTCCCTGTGAGCGTGCAGGATGTGGTCATGATGGGGCGCTACGGGCACATGAATTTCATGCGCATCGCGCGTGCGGCGGACAAAGCGGCGGTGGAGCAGAGCCTGCGCCGCGTGCAGATGTGGGACTATCGCGATAGGCAAATCGGCGAGTTGTCCGGGGGACAGCGCAAGCGCGTTTTCCTCGCACGCGCCCTGGCCCAGGGTGGGCGCATCATCCTGCTCGATGAGCCATTCACCGGCGTTGATGTGAAGACCGAGGAGGCCATCATAGAGCTATTGCGCGAACTGCGCGAGGCTGGCTGCATCATCCTCGTCTCGACTCACAATCTCGGCTCCGTGCCCGAGTTCTGTGATCAAGTGGTGCTGATCAATCGCACCGTGCTGGCTTATGGGCCGACGGAGGACGTCTTCACCGAGCAAAATTTGACAGCGGCTTTCGGCGGCGTGCTGCGGCAGTTCCACTTCGAGCAATCAACGATCCAAGCTCACGATGGGCGCACGGTGAAGGTGCTCACGGATGATGAGCGACCACTGGTCTTCGGCAAGGATGGGCACTTGGAATACAAGAGTCGTGCGGGGCGCGAGGAGCTAGTGAAGGCTCGCGAAGTGGATGAAGACCAAGCCTCAAAGCCATGACCGACTTTCTCTCCAGCGCCGCCATCCCGCTGCACTATGACTACATGCTGAAGGCCATCTGGGTCAGCGGCTTGATCGGCGGCGTGTGTGGATTCCTCTCTTCGTTCATCACGTTGAAGGGCTGGTCCTTGATGGGCGATGCCTTGTCTCATGCCGTCGTGCCAGGCGTCACCATCGCCTACTTGCTCGGGTTGCCCTTTGCCCTCGGTGCCTTTGTCTCGGGGCTGCTCGCAGCGGGAGCGATGGCGTTCTTGAAGGCGAACAGCCGCATCCGCGAGGATGCGGTGATCGGCATTGTCTTCACTTCATTCTTCGCTCTGGGGCTGCTGCTGATCTCGCTCTACCCCGCACGGGTGGATTTGCGCACGATCATCTTCGGCAACATCCTCGGCATCTCCTCACCCGATGTGTGGCAGATCCTCATTATCAGCGCAGTCACGCTCGTCGTGCTGGGGCTGAAGTGGCGCGACTTGATGCTGTTTTGTTTTGATGCCAATCAAGCCCGCTCACTGGGTATGCCGGTGGGTTTGCTGCATCTCACGCTGCTGACGCTGCTCTCGGCCACAGCGGTGGCGGCGCTGCAAACGGTGGGCGCGTGCCTCGTCGTGGCAATGCTGGTGACGCCGGGCGCGACGGCTTATCTGCTCACGGATCGCTTCGGCGTGATGCTTTGGCTTTCGGCGGGCATGGGCGTGGCGACCTCGCTGGTCGGTGCGTATGCCAGCTACTTTTTTGACGGCGCGACGGGCGGCTGCATCGTCACGTTGCAGACACTGGTATTTCTCGCCGCGTTTGTCTTTGCACCAAAACATGGCGTGCTGGCTTCGCGGCGACGCGCTGGACGGCCAAGCTCGGAGGGTGTCGCACCATGAGCTTCTTCGAGCCTCTTCACTACGAGTTCATGCGCGATGCACTGCTGGTCGGCACACTGGTCGCGGCGATGTGCGCGGTGCTCTCTTGCTTCCTTATTTTAAAGGGCTGGTCACTCATGGGCGATGCCATCTCCCACGCCGTGCTACCGGGTATCGTGCTGGCCTACATCGCGGGGCTGCCGCTGGCGCTGGGGGCTTTTGTCTCGGGCTTATTTTGCGCGATGGCGACAGGATTCATCAAGCAGAACAGCCGCATCAAAGAAGACACGGTGATGGGTGTGGTCTTCACGGGCTTGTTTGCGCTGGGGCTCGTGCTCTTCAGCCGCACACCGTCGGACATGCACCTCGATCACATCTTGTTTGGCAACATCCTCGGCGTCTCACGCGGGCAGATCAGTGAAACACTACTGCTCGGTGGGTTGGTACTCGGTGTGCTGCTGCTAAAACGGCGCGATCTTTTGTTGATGTGCTTTGATCCCGGGCAGGCGCGTGTGCTCGCCTTGCCAGCCACTTTTCTGCACTACCTGCTGCTCAGTTTGTTGGCGCTGGCCATCGTTGTTTCGCTGAAGGCGGTGGGCATCATCCTCGTCGTTGCCATGCTCGTCACGCCGGGTTCCATCGCGCATCTATGGACGGATCGCTTTGATCGAATGCTCGTCATCGCCGTGGCGACGGCAGTGGCTTCGACAGTGCTGGGCATCTTCATCAGCTACCACATCGACGGAGCTACGGGAGCCTGCATCGTGCTGGTGCAGGCCGCTATTTTTACCTTCTCGCTAGCGTTCGCGCCCAAGCACGGACTTTGGGCACGCCGCCAGCTACGCCTCACCACCCGCGAACTCCAGACACACCATGCGCCCTAGCCTTCCCATTCACTTCGCAGCACTGCTCATCACCGTTGTTTTCGCCCATGCAGGCGAGCCCATAGCCAGCGTCGCTGCCGCCAAGCCTGAGTTGCGCGAAATGAACACCGACCGCCCCGACCAAACGGAGAGTCCCTTCACCGTTGATGCGGGCCATTTCCAAATCGAGGCAGGTCTCGCAAGTTGGACACGCCATGCGGAAGGCAGCGAAACTTGGACGGCGGGTGGCTTCAACGCCAAGGTCGGCTTGCTCGACAATGCCGACCTGCAAGTCGTGTGGGATAGCTACATCCAGCATGATGATGGGCTGCGTCGCATCGAGGGCAGCGGCGACCTGACCCTGCGCCTGAAGTACAATCTCTGGGGCAATGACGGTGGCAACACGGCTCTCGCGCTCATGCCTTTCGTCACCATGCCTACCGCGCACTCAGGCCTCGGCGTGGCCGATACCGAGGGTGGCTTGATCGTTCCCCTGAGCCTCACCCTCGCGAAAAATATGTCCCTCGGCCTCATGGCCGAGTGGGACTACGTGAGTCTCGAAGACGGCGGTTATGGCCACGAGATGCTCTTCACCGCCACCCTGGGCCGCAGCCTCACCGAGCGCCTCGGAGCCTTTGTAGAACTGGCTGCCACCGTGCCGCTGGATCCCGGTGGCCCCACCGCGTGGCAGGCCGATGTGGGATTCGGCTATGCCCTCACTGACACACTCGTGCTCGATGCTGGCGGCTTCTTTGGCCTAAATGATGCGGCGGACGACGTGACCTTGTTCGCGGGTATCTCGTGGAAGTGGTGAGCCCCGCGCGACACTGTTCCCCCTACCTCTCACACGCGCCCCGCCTTCATCTCATCCATCAGCCACTCGCTGCTGCGCCAGGCCAGCGCGAGGATCGTGAGCGTGGGATTTTTGTCCGGGTTACTCGGCATCACGCTGCCATCCATGAGGAAGAGATTCTTCACATCCCAGGCCTGGCAGTACTGGTTCACCACGCTGTTGCTCGCCTTGTCGCCCATCCGTGCGGTGCCCACTTCGTGAATGATTTCGCCTGGGCGCTTGATCGCCGCCGCGCCCTTCAGCGGCGTGGCCTTGCCACCCATCTCCTCCAGCATCTCGGCAAATGTTTCCTGCATGTGCTCCGCTTGTTTGATCTCGTGGTCGCTCCATTTCCAATGAAAACGCAGCACTGGGATGCCCCACTGATCCACCACCTGCGGGTCGAGTTCGCAGTAGCAATCGTCATTGGGGATCATCTCACCGCGCCCGCTGAAGCCGAAGCTCGCGCCGTAGTAGCGCCGCGCTTCGTCCTTCAATTTCTTGCCATAGCTGCTCGGCGAATGCTTATCGAGGCTCGCGAATTCGCCCACCTTGGGCATTCGTTTGCCGCCCCCCATCTCGATGTGGTAGCCGCGTGCGAAGCCCAGCCGCTTGTGCTCATTCACCAGCCACCACGGGCTATAAACATGCAGTCCACCCGCACCGTCTTCATTCATCGGCGGTAGGTTTTCCATCATCGGAATATGTGCGCCCAAGTTGCTGCCCACGCTATCCATCAAGTTTTTGCCCACCTGCCCTGAGCTGTTCGCGAGGCCTGCGGCGTCGCGTGTTTTGGAGTTCAGCAGGATGCGAGCCGTCTCGCCCGTACTCGCGGCCAGGATGACCACGCGGGCCTTCGCTACCGCATCGCGGCGCGTCGTCTTGTCGATGTAATGTACGCCCGTCGCACGGCCTTTGCCATCCAGCAGCACCTCGCGCACCATCGCATCGGTGATGATGTCGAGGTTGCCCGTGGCCAGCGCAGGCGGCAGCAGCACCGTGGTGCTCTGGAAGTTCGCGCGAATGCTGCAACCCCGCACGCAGTCGGTTGCCCAGAAGCACGGCGCACGCAGCATCATGTCCTTGCCGAGAATCTCCTGCGCCTTTGCATTCCCAGGGAAAAGCTTCGCGGGCAGCCCCTTCCAGTCCAGCGGCTGACTGAGCACCGCACGCCGCGCCCCCACCACTGGCACGCCGAGTTTTTTGCCCGCCTTCTTCGCGATCAACTCACCCACACGCGGCTTCGGCGTCGGCAGCAGCACACCGGGGCTAGAGTTCGGAGCATTGGCGATGCCCGCGTTCTCGCCATACACACCGATCAACTGCTCCACCTTATCATACCACGGCGCGAGGTCTTCGTACTGCATCGGCCAGTCGAAGCCCAAGCCATCCCGCGAGCGCGGCTTGAAGTCCAACTCACCAAAGCGCAGCGAAATACGCCCCCAGTGATTCGTTCGCCCACCGAGCATCCGGGGCCGCCACCACCAGAAGTCGCCCTCAGTCCCCGCCTTGTTCGTGTAAGGCTCGCCCGGCACCTGCCAGCCGCCGCCCACCGTTGCATCGTAGTGGCCAAAGAAGCGCTCCCGCGTCGCCGCCCCGCGTATCGGAGCCAGCTCTGGCGTGTGAAACATCGGTGTCTCAGTGATCGCATCATAGTTTCTCCCCGCCTCAATCATCAGCACCTTCACCCCTTCGAAGGCCAGTCGCATCGCCGCCATGCCCCCGCCCGCGCCTGAGCCCACGACAATGACATCATACTGAGGCTGCGTTTTTCGATCGGTGAGGAGGGGCATAATGGGAAATGAGGTGAGGGGTGGATAAATGTCGCGCCAGTGTGCTTGCAACGAACCGACATCGCACGCTAAAAACAATTGACGCACCCCTCGTGTTTACCAACTAAATAGCACATTCATGTCTGCCTCTGGTTACGCCGTCACCGCCCTCATCCTGTTCGCCCTTAGCTTGTGGGCGATCATCGCCGGACTAGACCCCAAGCGCTGGCGTCTCTGGTGGCTCGATCTCTTCGGCGTCCTTGATGTCGATTCCACTCGCGAGCAACGCCGCACACAGGAGGCACAGTTGCGCTTCATGTGTTTCTTCATTGCCCTCATGTTGCTCGCCACCGCCGCGAGTTGTGCCTTCTGGACTGTCGATCTCGTGCGCGACTCCGCACGCGAGCGAACCCCCACCGAGCGCGAGCTTCAGCACAGCCAGATGCGGGCCGAGCAGCGCAAGTAGTCCGAACAGGATTGGCTTGCACCGAGCAACCAACCACGGAACAGAGCACCGCCCATGCCCGCTGCCATCGACCGATTTCAACCCGAAGCCATCACTCAAGAAGAGCCGCTTGATGCTGCCCAGCTCCCTCAAAAGCTCCTCTATGCCACCAGCGCCGGCATCGGCGGCACAGGCCTGGATAGCACCTCCATGGAGGGCGCACTCGCCTCCCATCGCGCTGGCTTCCTCCGCCGCGCCATCTGCTACGGCAGCGATCAGCGCGAGATCCCGCAGGGCAAAATCCAGTCCCTGCAATGGCACCCCGTGCGTGCCCTTTCCTACCTCGGCAGCGAGGACTACTACGCCGCCAAGAAGCGCTACGTCGATCTCATCGCCGCACGCGCCCTGCGCCGAGGCGACTACGATGCCTTCCACGGCTGGTCTGGCGATAGCTTCCGCACCCTCGTCGAGGCGCGGATCAAAGGCATCCCCAGCGTCCTCGACATCCCCACCTGGCACCGCAACAAAGGCATCCGCAAAAAGGGCGAGACCCAGAGCGAACGCGAAGAGCGCCTCACCGAGCGCACCTGGCGCGACTGGCGCATGGCCCTCCCCATCGACCG
The DNA here is from genome assembly GCA_031411235.1 of Verrucomicrobiota bacterium. Lineage (GTDB taxonomy): Bacteria > Verrucomicrobiota > Verrucomicrobiia > Verrucomicrobiales > Verrucomicrobiaceae > JANOAR01. Next base: position 29,880 of record JANOAR010000108.1, read on the forward strand.
CCCCCGAATGCTCGCCGAGTATGAGTTGGCCGACGTCATCCTCATGGCCTCGCAGAAAGCCACCGAGACCTTCCTCGCCGCTGGTGTGCCCGAGAAAAAACTCTGCTACGTCGCCCGTGGCGTTGATCCCCAGCGCTACTCACCCGGCACCCCACCCGAGAAATTTCGCCTCATCTTTGTCGGTGCCCTCATCAAACGCAAAGGCGTCCACCACCTGCTCGCAGCGTGGAAAAAATTGAACCTCAAAGACGCCGAACTCATCCTCGTCGGCACCCTGCACGACGACATCAAGCCCTACATGGCCGACCTCGCCACCAGCAGCGTCCAGCACCTCGGCTTCAGTTCCAGCGTCCAGGATGAACTGCGCCGCAGCACCGCCTTCGTCTTCCCCAGCGAGTGCGAAGGCTTCGCCAAAGTCACCCTCGAAGCCGCCGCCTGCGCCCTCCCCCTCATCGCCACTGCCGAATCCGGCGACGCCGTCAAAGACCAGCACAACGGCCTCATCATCCCCCCCAACGACAGCGACGCCCTAGCCGCCGCCATCGAGCATGCCTACCACCACCGCGACACCTTCGCCGAGATGGGAAAACGAGGCCGCGAGCGCGTGCTGAGCTGCTTCACCTGGGATCACTACCGCCAGCGCGTGCTACGGGGTTATGCGATGGCGGTTGCTGGCTGGCAAACTTATGAAACGACGGGGTCATCGACGCCAGACCCGAAGCTAACTTGAGGCTTAGCCATTTCCATTGCTCTCGATAAACTGATTGGGATGGCTCTTCACGAAGGTTCCACGGTAACGCTCCAATTCCTCGTCCGGCGAGTTTAACAGCGTATAAAAGGCCACGTTATGCCTATCGAGTTCCTGGACTTGAACTGAGCTCCACAAGCCTATGATCTGCATTCGTGCCGTCGCTGATGTGGGATAGTCTGCTCCGAGCATGCCAGCGGCCCTCGCCAGGATCTTGGCGTAGTTTGCCGCACCGATCATTTGGAAACCTTCAATAGCCCATGGCACTAGGTTCCCGGTGGAGTTCACAAATAGTTGGAGGAAACCCCCATTGCGGATCTCCTTTTGGCACCAGTCCAGTGCAATCAGTCCGCGCTGACCTTCACTGAGTTCGTCAAGAAAGCCCACCATTTTCTTGGATGGGCTGAGCGGCAAATCGTACCAGATCGGTTCTATTGCATCCCAAGCAACTTGGGAAAGATCGTCGTTCTGGAGTATCGCGGGACTTGCGGAGTATCTCATGCCAGGCTTCGTTTTTTTTGCTAACAGTTGAATCAGCGACATGTGGAATGTCGAATAGCACTCACGGAGCGCGGTAAACCGCCAGACTTATCGCCTATCACTCGCCAAGCCCAGCAAAGCGATAGGCTTGCAGAGTTAGTGTGATTACCGGTTGGAGTTAGCATCGAGCTGAGTTGTTGGCGGCGCTATCTTTTCGCGGCCTGCTCACACCACGGGCTCGCCGATGGTGATGGTGCGGGGGGCGGTGGTTCGGGTGCCGGAGCTATTGCTTACCTCGGTGATGATTTTTATCACCTGGCCTTTGATGAAGGGGCCGAGGGCGTTGCCGCTGAGGTCGAGGGGGGCGCTGTGGGTGAAGGTGGTGTCCACCCCGACGACCTGCCATTTGACGGCCTTGGTCGTTGCGTGGTCGCCGCCGCCGGGGAGGTAGGCCACCAGGACTTGCAGGCCGGCGTCGCCGCCTTGCTGGATGGTGTCGATCTCCACGGTGTCCGGCGCGGGCGTGCCGGGCTCGGTGGTGATGCCAGTGAGCGCGTCCGCCAGGTCGCTGCCGGGATCGGCGGTGGCTTTCACCACTTTGTACCACTTCTTGCAAAGCTGGTCGGCGGCGCGGTCATGGCTGCGCAGGGCGGCGCGGGATTGGTTGAGCAGGCCTTCCTTGTCCTTCATCGTCTTCACCACAGCGGTGTAGCCATCCAGCAAGGCGGTGGCCAGCGCGGTGGTATAGATCACGCCGCCCAGGGGGCGGGTGATGGGCGGCTGCGGCGGCGACAGGGCGGCCAGCGCGGCATTGGCACGCGCCCAGACGGGGAGCAGGTCGCGCAGGCGCTTCAGGATGGTGCTCTCAGTTCGCGGGTTGGTGGCATAGACGTCGTCCAGGTCGCGCATCAGCGCCGTGTTTTCATCCAGATGGCCCTCTATAATGGCGGGGATCTTGGTGCCGAGTATTTTCATGTGCACCAGCGCATCCTGGCCGCTGCGATAGGCGGCATCAAAGGTGTCCTGCGCCTGGGTGCGGGCCTGCACCAGCGGCTCGAAGCCGTTGATGAGCGCGGTCAATTGCGCCGCGCCCTGTGAGCCGATGGTGAGTGTCGGCACGAGCTGCGTCCAGACCGGCAGGGTTTCTTGAGCGCGTCGTTTGGTGATTTCCCAGTATTCCATGGCGGTGTTGAGAGCTAAAGGTTGTGCGGGGGTTAAAAGTGGCGGCGCTGCTGCGCCTGCGGAGTCATAGGTGGACCCGTTATCGTAAAAAGTAAGGCCATCATCATAACGGGCTCCAGCGGGGTTCGGCATTATGATGGCTATTTGAAGAACGGTGCCACCGGATGGCGCTCATCAAACGGCTTGATGTGGGTCTGCGGTGGCTGCATTGGATAATGTTATCGGCTTTATGAATGTCTGCAACGGCTTTTTGATTCGATGCAGCGGCTTTTTGATTCGATGCAGCGGCTTTTTTCTTGAATGTGTCGGCTTTTTTCATGGCTGCTATCATAACATAGTGGGATAAAGCCGATGCAGAATATGGGGAAGCCGATGAATTACTATAGGAAGCTGTTTCGGTATTGGTAAAAGCGATTGTATCAGAAAAAAATGCCGTGGCATGAAGCACACAGGGTAAAAATCGAGCGCTGGGTGGGTGCCGTTGGTGCCCAGGCTTCAGCCGCTTCAGTCGGGGGGCGGCATGTAGATGCCAATGCCGGTGCGGATGCAGCACTGCGCTTGCCCTCCGCACTGCAAATCCGCTAACCTCCCCGCCATGCACAAATTTTGCCGCAGCCCCGTCCGCGCACGCACCCCAGCAAAATAACTCTGTGAAAACGAAGCCTGCGAGCACCTCTACCAAAGCGCCAGCCAAGGGAAGACGAAGATGACAAAAGCGTGCATGGATCGGGGTGTTTGCGCTAGCGTTTGAAGACCATGTCCCCTCCCCCATCCAACGCCACTCCCGAGACGCTGTGCGGCACTGTCGAGCGCGTGACTTACCACACCGAGGAGACGGGCTACTGCGTGTTGAAAGTGCTGCCGCAGGGTCGGCGCGATGTCGTCGCCCTCATCGGCAAGGCACCGCGTGTGGTCGTGGGCGAGAGCTTCGAGGCCGAGGGCAAGTGGGAGCACAGCACTGAACACGGGCGACAGTTCCGCGCCGACTCGTTGCGGCTCAAGCCCCCGGATTCATCGGCAGGCATGGAGCGCTACCTGGGCAGCGGCCTCATCGACGGCATCGGCCCGGCGTATGCGAAGCGAATGCTGGAAAAATTTGGCCCCAAAGTCATCGACATCATTGAGCACGAATCCGCACGGCTGGAGGAAGTCGAAGGCATCGGCAAGAAGCGCCGTATCGAGATTCGCGAGAGTTGGATGAAACAAAAAGTGCTGCACGGCATCATGCTCTACTTGCACCAGCACGGCATCGGCACTGCCCGTGCGCTGCGCATCTACAAGACCTGGGGCGAGCAAGCCCTGGACATCCTGCGAGCCAATCCCTACCGCCTCGCCGCCGACATCCGTGGCATCGGCTTCAAGACCGCCGACGGTATCGCGCAGCACATGGGCATAGCCGCCGACGCCCCTGAACGCCTGCGTGCAGGCCTGCTCTACACGCTGGAGGACGGCGCGAGCAAAGGCCACACCTGCCTGCCACGCGAGCTGCTGCTGGAGCACGCAGTGGCCGCGCTCGGTGCTGAGGCAGCGAGGGTCGCCGCAGAGCTAGAGAACATGATGAGCGACGGCAGCGTCGTGGCTTCGGAGAATCATTGCTCGGCCCCCAGCGAGGTCGAGGCAACGATAGCGCCGACGCAGCCATTCATCACTCGTCTTTACCTCCCCTACCTCCACGCCGCCGAGCAAAGCATCGCTCGCAGCCTGCGCGACCTCCTCGCCGCCCCCGCCAGCTACCCCGACATCGACGCGGCAAGCATGATCGAAATGGCCGAGCGCCGCACGGGCAAGATACTCGCCGAGAGCCAGAGACGCTGCGTCACCGAAGCCCTGCACAGCCGCGCCATGATCATCACTGGCGGCCCCGGTGTGGGCAAGACCACGATCCTGAACACCCTGCTCACCATCGTCTGCGACAAAGGCGTACGCGTCATTTTAGCCGCGCCCACAGGCCGTGCGGCGAAGCGCATGAGCGAGAGCACCAAGATGGAGGCGAAGACCCTGCATCGCCTGCTGGAATACCAGGGCGATGGCCAGTGGGGCAGGCATCGTGGGCGGCAGCTCAGCGGCGACTTATTTGTCATCGACGAATGCTCGATGATCGACACACCGCTCATGGCGCAGTTCCTCAGCGCCCTGCCCATGGGAGCGCATTTATTGCTCGTGGGCGATGCCGATCAGTTGCCTTCCGTTGGGCCTGGCATGGTCATCGGCGACCTCATCGCCAGTGGCGTCGTACCCTGCATGAGGCTAACCGAAATCTTCCGCCAAGCCGCCGACAGCCGCATCATCACCAGTGCGCATGACATCAATCGCGGTGTCGTGCCCGACCTAAAACCCCATGCCACCAGCGACTTCTTCTTTCTCGAAGAGACCGACCCCGCGAAGATCGCCAGCACCCTCGTGCAGCTCGCCAAGGAAAGGTTGCCGAGGAAGTATCACTTCGACCCCATGGCCGACATTCAAGTGCTCACGCCCATGAACGGCAACAGCCTCGGCACCCGTGCGATGAACGCCATGCTGCAAGCCGCACTGAACCCTCCCAACGAGTTGAAGTATGAGATCGACCGCTTCGGCTGCACCTTCCGCGTCGGCGACAAGGTCATCCAAACGCATAACAACTACGACAAGGAAGTCTTCAACGGCGACATCGGTTTCATCGCTGGCATCGAGACTGAACCATTGAAAATCTGCGTCCGCTACGAAGGCAGTCGCTTGGTCAAATACGAGCCCGGTGAGCTGGACGAACTCGCCCTGGCCTACGCGCTAACCATTCACAAAAGCCAAGGCAGCGAGTTCCCCTGCGTCGTGATCCCCGTGAGCACCCAGCATTACGTGATGCTAGAGCGCAGCCTCATCTACACCGCCGTCACCCGCGCCCGCAAACTCGTCGTCCTCGTCGGCGACCCGAAGGCACTCGGCATCGCGGTAAAAAAACAGGAGACAAGGAAGCGCCACACCGGACTGAAGGAGGCGCTCATGGCGTGATGGAGCGCGGCATTCCGCGGCATTCCGCTGCCTTTGCGGTTCCGCCGCTAGTAATTTCAGGCCGCACCAAAATCGGCCAAATACTGCTCCACGATTTGCTTCAGCGCTGGCGGCTGGGGGAGCCCTAGCGCTAAGGCACGAGCGCCATCCACGTAGGTGGGCCAGTTGTCCACGATGCCTTGGATGCGGGCGTCGAAGGCATCCACGATAGGGCCTAGTGTCATGCCACGCTCGGCGGCGACTTGTTGAATCGTTGCTTCGGCGAGATTCGGCGTCACGCGATGGGCGGGCAAACCATAGCCTCGATCTTTACCCAGTTTATCGGTGGGCACTTCGTGCAAGGCGATGAGCGACTCGATGATGGTGCGATAGCCTGTCATCGGATGGCACTGATCGCGGCGGATGGGCAGCTCGCAGACTTCGCCATTGAGCGGCTCGCGGAACATGCCGCTAGCCCAACTCGACGCGGCAGCATTGGGTTTGCCAGGACGCACGATGACGGTGGGCAGACGGGCGGAGCGTCCATCGAAGTGGCCTTTGCGCGAGTAGTCGTTGATGAGCATCTCGCAGATGGCCTTCGTCATGCCATAGGTGGTCTGTGGCAGTTGTTTGGTGAGGTCGGTCATCGTGGCAGACATATCCAAGCCCCCGAAGCACGCGACGCTGCTGGCGAAGACCACGCGCGGCATTCCAGCGGCGGCGCGAGCAGCTTCAAAGACATGCCGCCCACCATCGAGATTCACGCGCAGCGCATCGTCAAAGCGCAGCTCGCACTCCCCGCTGACCATTGAGGCGAGATGGAAGATAGCAGTGTCTGCACGATCACCGATGCTATCGAAGACCGTATCGCGATCACTGATGTCGCCGACGATCTGCTGCACCCGCGAGTCGCACGCAGGCTTGTGATAAAAGGCATCCAGCAGCACCATCTCGTCGATAGGTTCCTGCGCCCCCGAGGGGCCGACGAGAGTGCCGCGTGTGAGAAGGCTCTGCGCAAGCTGTGAGCCAAGGAAGCCGCCGCCGCCGGTGATGATGATTTTCATGAATACAGTGAGCTAAGTGTTAAGGGGCGCTGGGTTAAATGATCTTCAAACCCTCCAGCTTCGCCAGCTTTGAAGCGCGTTTGTCAAAGCTCCAAAATGTGTGGCACTTCAACAACAAAGCCGAGGCCACATGAAGGATGTCATAAGTGCGGAAGCCATGCCGGGCTGTGTGGCGCAGAGAGAGTTCCTCGAACAAGCGAGTCAAGGCATGGAGTGGCACCTCAGCCGTTTGCATCACCACGCCATCCTTCAAATCGTCGCGAAACATTTGCTGGCAGGCGGCGGCGAGTTCTGGGGTTATGCGTCTTTGTGCCTCGCCGTAGCCTGAGAAGGTCGCCTGCTCGAATGCATTGATGACCTCAATGTTCAGCAGCCAGGTAATCGGCAAAGCTGGATGTTGTTTTGAAACAAGGGCATCCGCTCGGCTAGAGCCGCTGTCCTCCAAATAGAGGTAGGTGAAGAAGTTGGTGTCTGCGTATGTCTTCATTCGCCAGCAATCATTTTATCAAGCATGGCCCGCTGCTTTTTCGTCATCATCGGCATCCCCAGCGCACGACGGCGCGCGGCGAAGTCAGGGTAGGCGGGCTTGGCATCCTTGGCCGGTAGCTCCGGTTTTTGTGCGCGCAGCTCATAGGTCTGGCCTTTGCGGCTGCGGATACGGATCACGCCCATGCGGTCACAAGCTTCCAACACTCGTGCGAGCTGGCGGTTGAGGTCACGCACGGTAAATTCGGCGGTGGTGGCATTTGTCATGTCGGACATTTCCCGGCTCGGTGTCCGTCGTCAATGAGTTTCACCAGACTATACCCGAAAACGGAAGTCATCTGTGGGCAAACCTCATCGTGAGATGATGAGTTCAGTGATTGCAATGGGTCGATGCCTGAGGCCAAAGTCGGCGAGCATGGACAAAGCTTTATCAGGACACAAGATCGGATTCATCGGCCTGGGCAACATGGGCGCGGCGATGGCAAGGCATCTGCACGCGGCGGGTGCCGAGGTGGTGGTGTGGAATCGCAGCGACCCCGCCGCCGATTCTGCCGTGGCGCTGGGCATGAGGCGAGCGGCGACCTTGCCCGAGCTGGCGCGGGAGATCGGCGATGGTGTCATCGGCATCAACCTGACGAATACCGAGGTGGTGGAGGCGGTAGTCCTCGGCGCTGGAGGCCTGCATGAAGGCTTGTCGGCGGGTGCGCTGATTATTGATTTTGGCACTACGGGCGTGCCAGCGACGCGCACGTTTGGCGAACGCCTCAACTGGGTCGATGCCCCGGTTTCCGGTGGTCAAGTCGGTGCCGAGGCAGCGAGCCTGACCATCATGGCAGGCGGCAGCGAAGCCAACTACCAACGTGCGCTGCCGATTCTGCAAACGGTGGGCAAACGCATCACCCACCTCGGCCCCGTGGGCTCGGGGCAAGTGACGAAGCTGGCGAATCAACTCATCGTCGCACAGACCATCGACGCCGTGGCGCAGGCCCTACGCCTTGCCGAGTTGGCAGGCTTGGACTCGGCGCAGGTTCGTCAGGCGCTGCTCGGCGGCTTCGCCGAAAGCCGTATCCTCGACTTGCACGGGGATCGCATGGTGCGCCGCGACTTTGCGCCTGGTGGACGCGCAACGCTGCAACTGAAGGATGTGCGCCTCATCTGCGAACTTGCCGAGACGCTGGGATTTGAATCAACGACGCTGCAAAACTCACGCCAGCAGTGGGAGCGCTTCGTGCATGAAGAAGGCCTGGGTGATCTCGATCACTCAGGGTTGTTCAGGCTTTATGAGTGAAGCGCGAGCGCACTATCCGTGTGCGCCGCGCTGCTGTCTACGAAACCTCAGCTCAGCAAATAGAACTCAAGGCTGTCCACGAGGGCTTGCCAGCTTGCGTCGATGATATTGGTGCTCACGCCGACGGTGCCCCAGGTGCGTGGGCCATCGCTGCTGACGATGAGCACGCGGGTCTTCGCCGCCGTGCCGCTGCCGCCGTCGATGATGCGCACTTTGTAGTCTTCCAGGCGCACTTTGGCGATTGCGGGGAAGTGCGGTAGCAGGGCTTTGCGCAGGGCTTTGTCGAGGGCGTTCACGGGGCCGTCACCTTCATCGACGGTGTACTCGGCTTGGCCGTTGACGCTGAGTTTCACCGTGGCCTCGGTGGCATCGCTGCCACTGCTACCACGGCTGCGATGCGTGGTGTGATATTCGATGAGATCGAACTGCGGACGCGCTAGACCGAGCTGCTTGCGGATGAGCATTTCAAAGCTCGCCTCGGCGGCTTCGAACTCATAACCTTCGCTCTCCAGGCGCTTCACTTCGGCGAGGATTTTGCCCACTTCGGGCGAGCCTTTGGCCAAGGGAAGACCCATCGCTTCGGCCTTCATGAGCACGTTGGACTGGCCGCTCATGTCGCTGATGGTGATGACGCGCTCGTTGCCCACCAAAGCGGGGTCGATGTGCTCGTAGGTGCGAGCAAGCTTCTGTACGGCATGGACATGCAGCCCACCTTTGTGGGTAAAGGCAGCGACACCAACATACGGCGAGCGGATGTCGTGGGGCACGTTGGCGAGTTCATCGACGAAGTGTGCGAGGTCGCGCAGTCGGGTGAGATTCACACCGCCGATGTCGAGGCCCATTTTAAGCTGAAGCGTGGGCATGATGGTGATGAGGTTGCAGTTCCCCACGCGCTCGCCGTAGCCGTTGATGGTGCCTTGCACTTGGCACGCCCCAGCACGCACGGCAGCGAGGGCATTGGCCACGCCGACGCCGCCATCGTTGTGTGTGTGGATGCCCACGGGGCAGCCGAGATGGGCGATGACTTTCCCCGTGACCTCGCCGACAAACTCGGGCAACGCACCGCCATTGGTCTCGCACAGCACGATCAAATCCGCGCCAGCGGCTTGCGCGGCCTTCACGGTTTTGAGCGAGTATTCGGGATCTTCGCGATAGCTATCGAAGAAATGCTCGGCGTCGTAGAGCACCTCGCGGCCATGCTTTTTCAGGTAGGCCACCGTGTCGGCGATCATCGCGAGATTTTCCTCCAGCGAGACTTGGAAAACCTCGGTCACATGCAGCGGCCAAGTCTTGCCGACGATGGTGACGACGGGCGTCTGCGCGTCGAGCAACATCTGCACTTGGGGGTCGTCTTCGACCTTCATTTTACCTCGGCGCGTCATGCCGAAGGCGGTGATTTTGGCATTCTTCCATGAGCGCTTGGCAGCCTCCTGGAAGAAGGCGGCGTCCTTGGGATTCGAGCCCGGCCAGCCGCCTTCGATGTAGTGAACGCCGAAGGCATCGAGCCGCTCGGCGACGCGGATTTTATCGAGCGTGCTGAAGGAGATGCCGGTGCCCTGCGTGCCGTCGCGCAGTGTGGTGTCGTAGATAGTAACCATGGGAAAATGAAGAATGAGGAGTTATGAATGATGAATGGAAGACCGGAGCGCCGATTGAAACTTAGCGCTGGCTTGGAGCGGGGTCGCTTGGCTGACGCGGTGCTGTGCCTTTTTAACTGAAGGCTCAGCGATGGGGCTATGCGGGTTCGCACGGCTGCGTCAGGCGCAGTGGAACCCTGGGCTAATTCGAATTTGGCGAATGGTGAGCGGAAGCCTCATTTTTTGAAGGTGGCGATGTTACCGGGCAGGAGCGGGTAGGCAACCGGGAAATTGATGCGTGACATCTGACCACGGCGACTCCGTTCGAGGGCATGGTGGGTAGGCTTTGCCTCATCGATGTCTGTCCGCTTCGACTCACTTGCGCGAGGCTTGATTCCCCGCCGCGATACTGCCATAATTCCACCATGCCTGCTCTATTGGATACTCCTCGCAAACCTGTACTCCGTGCGGCAGCAGCCAAGCTAGGCCGCATCCCGCCGCTGATGAATGGCGACCGCATGGATGCTGCGGAGTTCCTGCGACGCTACGAGGCGGCGGGTGAAGGGGTCTTGGCAGAACTTATCAATGAGGAGGTGATTATGTTGATGGCGACACACGGCGAGGGGCATGGTCTTCCTGATTCCATAGCGAATTTTTGGCTGGGGTACTTCGCGGTTAAGACCCCTTGGGTTGAGCACTACAATAATACCACGACAAGGCTCTCGCGCACTGATGTGCCACAACCTGATGGACTACTCGTCATCAAAGCCGAGCACGGTGGGCAGACGCACTTGAGCGAAGACGACTTTCTCGAAGGCGCACCCGAGCTGGTGCTGGAAGTCTCTGCCAGCAGCGCCTCGTATGATCTTCATAAAAAACTGCGAGCCTACGAGCAGGCGGGGGTGCGCGAGTATGTCGTGGTGCGCACTTGGGATGGCGAGGTAGATTGGTTCATTCTGCGCGAGGGCAAGTTCGTGAAACAAGCCGAGGACGAGGATGGCGTGCTGCGCAGCGAACTCTTTCCTGGCCTTTGGCTGGATGCGAATGCGCTGCTTGAGTTGGATCGAGCTGGCGTGTTGACCATGCTGGAGCGTGGACTAGCGGAGCGCGATGCCAGCACAGCGGCCTGATCGAGGGCACCGAAAATCATTTCGCCGACTGACCAGCAGAAATCTGGCACAAGGGATGCTTGAGGGGAAGTGTAGCGAATCGGCTCCAACCTCCTTTGTCGCTCTCCTTTTTTCCAATGCCCATCCATGTCGCCCTTCGCCACGTCACTCGTTATAAGTATGATCGACCTATCCTTCTCGGGCCGCAGGTGATTCGATTGCGGCCTGCTCCGCATTGCCGCACGCAAGTCCTGAGCTACTCCCTGCGCGTCTTGCCGGAGAAGCATTTCATCAATTGGCAGCAAGACCCACAGTCGAACTACTTGGCGCGGCTGGTGTTTCCCGAGAAAACCCGTGAGCTGAGTATCGAAGTGGATTTGGTCGCTGAGATGGCGGTTTACAATCCCTTCGACTTCTTTTTGGAGCCGAACGCCGAGCATTTCCCCTTTCAATATGATCCGGTGCTCGCGCATGAGTTGGAGCCGTTTCAGCGCAAGCTACCGTTGTCGCGCATCAGCGGTGATTACTTGCGTGGGCTGCGTGAGCGGGTGCTGAAGAATCCTCTGCCCGTAGTGCATTTGGAGAACGGTGCGGCAGCCGCAAGTGGGAAAGATCATCGACCACGCACGATGGATTTCCTCGTCGCGGTTAACCAATGCCTGTGGCAAGACATCAGCTATCTAGTGCGCATGGAGCCAGGCGTGCAGACGCCCGATGAGACGCTGGAGCTAGGCAGTGGTTCGTGCCGCGATTCGGCTTGGTTGCTTTGCCAGTTGCTCCGTCATCTGGGCCTCGCCGCGCGATTCGTGAGTGGTTATTTGATTCAGCTAAAACCAGACGTAAAAAGCCTGGATGGGCCTAGCGGCGCGGAGCGTGACTTCACCGATCTCCACGCGTGGTGCGAGGTTTACCTGCCAGGAGCAGGCTGGGTGGGGCTGGATCCCACCTCGGGTCTGCTCGCAGGCGAAGGGCACCTGCCGCTAGCCGCTACTCCTGACCCGCAGAGCGCCGCACCCATCAGCGGGGCGATGGAAAAGTGTGAGGTCGAGTTTGATGTGGAGATGAAGATCACGCGCGTCCACGAGACAGCGCGTGTGACGAAGCCCTACACCGATGAGCAATGGCAGGAAATCGAGGCGCTGGGGCACCGCATTGATAATGAACTGAAGGCTGGCGATGTGCGGCTGACGATGGGTGGCGAGCCCACGTTTGTCTCCATCGACGACATGGATGGTGCAGAGTGGAATACCGAGGCCATGGGACTCACGAAGCGTCTGCTTTCAGGCGAGTTGCTGCTGCGGATGAAGCAAAAATATGCCCCAGGAGGCCTGCTTTTTTATGGCCAGGGCAAATGGTATCCCGGTGAGCAACTGCCTCGCTGGGCGCTCGCTTGTTATTGGCGCAAAGACGGCGTGGCGATCTGGAATAATGAAACGCTGATCGCCGATGAAGCACGCCAGTATGGCCTCACGGAAGTGGATGCGCAGCGCTTCGGTATCGCGCTGGCGACGGCCCTGGAAGTGGATCCCAAGCACCTAACGGCGGGCTACGAGGATGAGAACTACTACCGATGGAAGGAGCGCTGCCTGCCTGTGAATGTGGATCCTATTGCATCGAATCTGAAAGATCCCATGGAGCACACGCGGCTGGCGAAAATCTTCAACCAAGGGGTCGATAAAGTCATCGGCTACACCTTGCCCTTGAAGCGGCAGGAGGTTGCTGGTGAGTTGCGCTGGGTGAGTGGCCCGTGGCATCTGCGCGATGATCGTATGCGTCTCACGCCTGGAGATTCTGCGATGGGTTATCGACTGCCTCTCGATTCCCTGCCCTGGGTCACAGAGGCGGATTTCCCATGGATGCATCCGCGCGATCCGAACCAAGATTGGCCACCGCTGCCGACAAAAAAAATCAATCGCCAGCAGTTCGCCCAAGCGATCACTAAATGGCTGCGCGATGTGCCGGATGATCGTCTCTGCGATACACCTGTGCCAGTAGGTTTGCAGACGGCTCCCCTTGTGGCTAAATCGGAAATCAAGCTGCCGCCAATCGTCAGCGAACAGACGAAGCCTGCTCCTGGTGAGTCAGCGAAGTGGGTGACACGCACGGCGATGTGCTTCGAGATTCGCGACGAACGCTTGCATATCTTCATGCCGCCCGTCGCCGAGATGACGAGCTTTCTTGATCTCATTGCGGCCATCGAAGACACCTCTGCCGCGATGGGTATGCCCGTTGTCATCGAGGGCTCGCCGCCGCCGCATGATCCGCGCGTGGAGGTGCTCAAAATCACGCCCGACCCTGGTGTTATCGAGGTAAACTTACAGCCCTCGCGTTCTTGGGCGGAGCTGGTGAAGATCACCATGACGCTCTATGAGGAAGCGCGGCAATCACGGCTCGGCACGGATAAGTTCATGCTGGATGGCAGGCACACGGGCACTGGCGGGGGAAATCACATCGTCATTGGCGGAGCTACGCCTGGGGATTCGCCGATGCTGCGACGGCCTGATTTGCTGCGCTCCATGCTGGCTTTTTGGAACAATCATCCCTCGCTCAGCTACTTGTTCAGCGGCCTATTCATTGGGCCTACGAGCCAGCATCCGCGCGTCGATGAGGCGCGGCATGATCAGCTCTTTGAGCTGGAGCTGGCGATGCAGCAGATCCCTGACTTCGCCGAGACTCCGCCCTGGCTGGTGGATCGCATCTTTCGCAATCTACTGGTGGACTCGACGGGCAATACGCACCGTGCGGAGTTCTGTATCGACAAGCTTTTCTCGCCAGGTAGCAGCACGGGACGCTTGGGTTTGCTGGAGTTGCGTTCCTTTGAAATGCCGCCCCATGCGCAGATGAGTCTGGCGCAGAATCTATTGCTACGTGCTGTCGTCGCTCGCTTCTGGAAACAGCCCTACAATGCCAAGCTGATCCGCTGGGGCACCTCTCTGCATGATCGTTTTATGCTGCCACACTTTGTCTGGGACGATCTCACCGATGTGCTCGCGGATATGACGGAGGCTGGCTTTGAAATGAAGCCCGAGTGGTTTGCTCCGCATTTTGAATTCCGTTTCCCCACCATCGGCAGCATCACCCATCGCAACATATCGCTGGAGGTGCGCTCTGCTCTGGAGCCCTGGCATGTGCTGGGTGAGGAGGGCGCAGCGGGCAGCACCGTGCGCTTCGTCGATAGCTCGCTGGAGCGTGTGCAGGTGAAAACGAAAGGCCTCGTGGATGGACGCTACATCATCACCTGCAACGGTGTGGCCGTCCCCTTGCAAAGCACGGGGGTGAATGGGGAATTCGTGGCTGGCGTGCGCTATCGCGCGTGGCAGCCCGCGAATTGCCTCCACCCCACCATCCCTGTTCATGCGCCGCTGGTGTTTGATTTGGTGGACACTCAGAATGGTCGCAGCCTGGGTGGCTGCACGTACTACGTGACGCATCCTGGTGGTCGCAGTCACGCCACTTTCCCTGTGAACTCCTTTGAAGCGGAGAGCCGTCGTCTGGCGCGATTCTTCCCCAATGGCCACACCCCTGGCCCTATGGCGGTGCAAGCGACGCCCTACTCGGCGGAGTTCCCGCTCACACTGGACTTGCGGAAGGCCTGAGAAGAAGGCACACAAGGATGACCCAGACATCATTTGAGGTCACGCATGGAACTATTCACCGCCCCACCTCAACCCAGCCGTTTTGCATCCACTCAGTTGATGACTTCCACGCCTACGGGTTTGCTGGGCTACCAGCCCAAGCCGGATACCTTTGATGAAATGCTGCTGCCTTCGGGCGAGCTGCGGCCTCACTGGCGTGTGTTTGGCAGCTTCCTCTCGCAGTGCTCGGCGCAGGACTTGCGCTCGCGACTGGGGACAGTGCAGCGCCTGCTGCATGACCACGGCGTCACTTACAACATCCATGATGAAGCGCTCGGCGCGAGCCGCCCCTGGGCACTGGATTTGATTCCCTTCATCGTCGCGGCAGACGAGGCGCGAATGATTGCGGAGGGCCTGGATCAGCGCATGAGGCTGCTCAATGCCATCCTCGCCGACATTTACGGCCCACAGACTTTGGTTAAAGAGGGCTGGATACCGCCTGCGCTCATCGCCGCCAATCCGGCCTTCCTGCGTCCAGTCGCGGGCATCATGCCGCCGGGGGGGCGCTTCCTGCACATCGTTGGCTGCGACCTCGTGCGCCACAGCGACGGCCAATGGCGGGTGCTGGCCGACCGCGTGCAGATCGCTGGCGGCCAAGGCTACGCGCTGGAGAATCGCATCATCATGGCCAATGTATTCCCCGAGGAATTCAATGCCTCGCGCGTGCAGCGGCTAGCCGAGTACTTCGATACCGAGCGCGAGACGCTGCGCTCTCTTGCGCCCTCGCGACGTGGCAATGCCTCCATCGCGATGCTCACGCCAGGCCCCAGGGATGAGACTTATTTTGAACATGCCTTCAAGGCTCGCTACCTGGGCTTCCCCCTTGTCGAGAGTGCCGACCTCACGGTTCGGGATCGCCGCGTGCATTTGAAGACTCTCGAAGGCCTGCGCCGTGTGGATGTGCTGCTGCGTCGGCAGGAAGACTTTAGCTGCGATGAACTGGAGTTGGCGGACAAATCCGCCGCTGGTATTCCTGGCCTCGTCGAGGCTTGGCGCAGCGGCAGTGTGGCCCTCGCGAATGGCCTCGGCACAGGTGTCGTTGGCACGCCCGCCTTGCATCCTTTCATGCCCGGTCTGTGCCGCCATTTGCTCGGCGAGGAACTCAAAATCCCCTGCGTGCCGACCTGGTGGTGTGGGCAGAAGCGCGAGGAAAAATTGGTGCTGTCATCGCCTGAGCGATGGGTCATCAAGCAAGCCTTCGTGCGGGGCAAGAGCGATCCCATCTTCCTCAATCAACTCGATGCCAGCGCACGCGATGCAGCCCTGGATCGCATCCGCGCAGCGCCGCATGAATGGATTGCACAGGAGACGCTGCAACTCTCCACCACACCGACATGGGTGCAGGATCATCTTGAACCACGGCCCGTGGTGTGGCGCACCTACATGCTGGCCAATGGCCCTGGCTACACCATGATGCCAGGCGGGCTCAGCCGAGTGAGCCCAGACGCCAATGGCTGGGTGGTGACGATGCGCTCTGGCGGCGTAAGCAAGGATACATGGGTGCTCTCGGATGGGCCCGTGGTGCGCAAGACCCTGCTCGGCACATTGCCCGTGGTGATACGCCAAGCCCGACCGCCGAGCGAGGTGCCGAGTCGTGTGGCCGATCACTTGTTTTGGCTGGGCCGATACGCTGAGCGCTTGGAGCAAACGGTGCGGCTGCTGCGTACTTCGTTGCAACGTCTCTCTGGCGAAAATGCCGCAATCCAGTCTCGCGAGTTGCAGGGGTGCATGAGCTTGATGGTTGAGTTTGAATGGATCGAAGCCAGCCAGTCGCTGAGTGACATCAAGGCACTGCTGCGCACCATTGTCGATGATCCCAAGCATCCCGGTAGTGTGCCGCAATTGATCGGCGCGGTGCGCTACAATGCTGCCGCAGCGCGGGATCGCATGTCCGACGACACCTGGCGTTTGTTCAATCGTATCGAGCGCGATGCCAGCCTCGAAGCTTCGGGTTACAGCATCACATCGGCGCTCGCCATGCTGGATACACTGGTGCTGAATCTTGCTGCCTTCAGCGGTATGCAGATTGAAAACATGACGCATGGCCATGGCTGGCGCTTCATGGAACTGGGCCGCCGTATCGAGCGAGCGCTGATCGTAGCGGCACACATGAAAGCGGGTGCCGAGACCGCCGTCGTCAATGACTCCGTACTGGTTCCCTTGCTGGAGATTTGCGATAGCACCATGACGTATCGACGGCTGCACTTTGCCCGACCCCAGATCGTGCAGACGGCCTATCTCCTGCTTCAGGATGCATCAAACCCCAGAAGCGTCGCTTATCAAATCGAGAGCCTCATGGCCCACGAGGCTCAGCTCCCCAGCGGGCCAGAGCGCAGCAATGACCCTGCGAATATAAGGCGCACGGCAAAGATGCGCGAGACCCTGCAAGCGCTCGATCTACCGGCCTGGACGACCACGCCCGATAAGGCTCTACGGGCCGTACCCGACACCTGCGCCTCATTGATCAAACAGCTCGAAGACTTCTCGCTCGCCATCACCGAGCACTACTTCAGCCACGCCGTTCGCCGCGTTCACTGATCTGCCTGCATAGCCATGCGTTATAACATCATCCATCGCACCACTTACAAGTATGAGAGTCCCGTCACGGTCTGTCATTACATGGCGCGGCTCGTGCCACGCAATCTACCTGACCAAGAGTGCCCCTGGCATGAACTGAGCATCCAGCCCGCCCCCGTGGAGCGTGCCACGCGCATGGATTACTTTGGCAACCAATGCATGTACTTCGAGATCGAAGGCTCGCATCGCAAGCTCGAAGTCATCGCCCGCAGTCTTGTCGAAGTGCAGCCTGTGAAGCCCATCAATGCTCTAGCAACGCCAGCCTGGGAAAGCATTCGCGAGGCCTGCCAAGCCATCGCCTACACCATCGCCAGCGCTAACGCCGAGTTCTGCTTCGGCTCGCCCTTGATCAAGCCCGGCCCCGTGTTCGCTGAATATGCGTTGCACTCCTTCACCCCAAGCCGCCCCGTACTGGATGCGTTGTGCGATCTGAATGACCGCATCTTCACCGACTTCACTTTCGACGCCAAGGCTACCGACATCGCCACGCCCCTGGCCGAAGTGATGCAGAAGCGGCGCGGCGTCTGCCAGGACTTCGCGCAAGTCATGATCGCCTGCCTGCGCTCCATCCACCTGCCCGCCCGCTACGTGAGCGGCTACCTCGAAACCAAGCCGCCCCCTGGTAAAATCAAGCTCGTGGGCTCTGACGCTTCCCACGCGTGGGCTTCGCTTTTTTGTGGTGAAGACATCGGCTGGGTGGACGCCGATCCTACCAACAACGTGCTGCCCTCAGATCGCCACATCACCGTCGCCTGGGGCCGCGATTTTAGCGACGTAAGCCCTCTGCGTGGTGTCACGCTCGGAGCTGGTGAGCAACGACTTGAAGTCGCCGTGGACGTGATTCCTGAAGAGGATAGTTGAGCAGCAGAGCCAGGGCTTATTGTTAGTGATCCAACCAGCGCGGCGTCACAACTCCGAAGGCCGCACCCTCATCGCCATGCCCCCAGCCGAGCATCCACCACCCCAGATGCCCACGCCCCAACAGCAGCAGGCCGCAGGGCTCAAAGTGGAGGAGACCATTGAGCTTTCCCACGGACGTTTCGAGCAACGTACTTGAGCGACTTGCTAGCCGAGCCTCTAGAGTTTGCCAAGATCATCCGAGCGCACTGCGAGGTGGAAAACTCATGCCACTACGTGCTAGACGTCACGTTCAACGAGGATCACTGCCAAGTTCGAGACATCACCGCCGCACACAACCTGTGCATCATGCGCGAAATGGCCATCAAACTACTCAAAGCCCATACTGGTAAAGGCTCCGTGCGTAGCAAGCGCAAACGCGCTGCCCACGATCCAGACTTTAGAACGGCCGTCCTCTGCTATGCCATGAGTTTTGATGCGTAAGCCCTCAATCATTCATAAAAATCGACAAAATGAGCTTGCGTCAGCCTATTCTGATGGCAAAGAGGCAGGCTCCCCCTCCGACCACGTTTTGGCGTTGGGTGAAATGTGAATAAGTAGCCCTGTATAAGTTTGTCATGAGAGTCCGTACATCTGTGAAACCCCTGTGTGAAGCTTGCCGCGTAATCCGCCGCAAAGGCATCGTCCGCGTCGTCTGCAAGAACCCACGCCACAAGCAGCGTCAGGGCTAACCCTCGTTTTTTTAACGCTACAACCAACACACCATGGCCCGACTCCTAGGCATCGACATCCCAAACGACAAGAAGATCGAATATTCCCTCCCCTACGTGTATGGGATTGGTCTTCCTCTTAGCCGCAAAATCCTCGCCGCTGTCAACATTGACGGCAACATCCGCGCAGGTGAACTGACTGATGAGCAGCTCGCTCAGATCGTCCAAGTCATTCAGGTCATGAAGCTCGTCACCGAGGGTGACCTTCGCCGTGAGCAAGGCATGCACATGAAGCGCCTGCTCGGCATCAACTGCTATCGTGGCCAGCGCCATCGTCGTGGACTTCCCGTCCGTGGCCAGCGCAGCAAAACCAATGCTCGTACCCGCAAAGGTGGTCGCAAGACCGTCGGCGTGTCTCGTGCCAATCCTACCAAGAAGTAGTCTGGCAGCCCGACTCCACCCGCAGCCCCACCTTTACCTCGTTACCCTATGGCAGATACAACCGAAACCGCCGCCGCCCCTGCACCCGTTGCAGCGCCTGTCGCAGCACCCGTGGCCGCTCCAGTGGCCGAAAAGCCCGCTGAGCCCGCAAAGCCTCAGACCATTAATGACGTGTTCCTCAGCCTCGAAGGCGGAGCAGCAGAAGCCCCCAAGATCGTTCGCGCCAAGGGCTCGAAAAACGTCACTACGGGCATCGTCCACGTCATTGCCACCTTCAACAACACCCTCGTCACCGTGACTGACCGCCTTGGCAATGTCATTGGCTGGTCTAGCTCCGGCAAGATGGGCTTCCGTGGTTCCCGCAAAGGCACCGCCTACGCTGCCCAGGTGGTTTCCCAAGACGCCTGCCGTCAAGCGATGGGCCATGGCCTTCGCGAAGTCGAAGTCCGTCTCCGTGGCCCTGGCTCGGGCCGTGAATCCGCCGTGCGCGCCGTGCAGGCCCTCGGTGTCGAAGTGACCGTCATCAAAGACGTCACCCCAACGCCCCACAACGGCTGCCGTCCACCCAAGGCACGTCGCGTCTAATTAACCCCTCGTTCGCTCGAAAAAAGACTCCTAACTATGGCTCGATATACTGGTCCTCGTGAAAAGATTGCCCGCCGCTTCGGTGTGCCTATCTTTGGCCCTTCCAAGTCCCTCGAAACCCGTAACTTCCCCCCAGGGCAGCACGGCGTTCGCAACACCCGCCGCAAGGTTTCCGAATACGGTGCCGCTCTCGCTGAAAAGCAGAAGCTCCGCTATCAATACGGCGTCATGGAAAAGCAGTTCCGCAAGTTCTTCGCGGAAGCCCAGCGCCGCAAAGGCGTCACAGGTGAAAACCTGCTGCAAATGCTCGAACTGCGTCTCGACAATGTCGTCTTCCGTATGGGCTTTGCGAACACTCGCTTTGCTTCGCGGCAGTTCGTCAGCCACGGCCACATCCTGGTCAACGGCAAGAGCGTCAACATTGCCAGCTACCAATGCAAGCCTGGTGACGTCGTCACCGTGAAGAATACCCCGCGCTCACAGCAGCTCGTAGGCCGCTTCCTCGAAATGACCGCTGGCGTCCCCACGCCCGACTGGACTTCCGTCGAACGTGATCAAATGAAGGGCGTCGTCAACCGTGTGCCCGTGCGTGAAGAGATCAACCCCATCGCCAACGAACAGTTGGTCGTGGAACTCTACTCCCGCTAACCGCTCACCAGAGCCCCAGCGACTCTTTGCAAGGGACACGAGAAATCGTGTCCCTTGTTTTTTTGTCCGCGCTTCACCTTCCCTATTTTCCGTGTATCTCGTGGGCAACCTCCTTGCTTCATGGCCACCTCGCCCATTCTCGAAAAAGTCCCACAGCTCGACCACGAGCCTTTTCACTGCGAGGTTATTCGCGGGAGCAGCTACCAGACGCGCTGGCACTTTCACCCGGAACTCCAGATCACCCTCGCCCTGCGCAGCAGTGGCCATCGCATCGTCGGCGACCATATCGGCACGCTGGGTAATGGCGACCTCGTCATGGTCGGGGCTGACCTACCCCACGTCTGGCAGCAAGAAGAAAAAAAGCCTGCCAATGCTGTCCATGCCATCGTCCTACGTTTCCGCGAAACCTTCCTCGGCAGCGACTTCCTCGCTCGCACCGACCTCGCTCAAGTGCGCCACTTGTTCACTCGCAGCAGCCGGGGACTGCACTTTGGCGAGTACACCCGCAGCCTGATAACGCCACTCCTACTCGAGCTGCCCGAGACCATGGGCCTGCGTCGCATTACCCAGTTTTTGACCCTGCTCGACACCCTCGCCAAGGCCACCGATACCACGCCACTGGCCAGCATCAGCTTCCGCCCTGCTCTCGATCCAGACGATGAGGCTCGTATGAACCGCATCTTACGCTTCATCGACTCGAACCTCTGTGAAGAGATCACCCGCGATGCTGTGGCTCGCAGCGCCAGCCTCAGTCCCGACGCCTTCAGCCGTTACTTCCATAGTCGCACGGGCAAAACCCTGCCCGCCTATGTCAACGAACTGCGCATCGGTCGCGCCTGCCGCCGATTGCAAAGCAGCAGCGACACCGTCTCGGACATCGCACTCGACTGCGGCTTCACCAACCTCGCCAACTTCAACCGCTGGTTCCTCAAAATCACGCTGCACACCCCGCGTGATTACCGGCAACGGGTGGCCGCATCGCAGCACAAGAGGTAGCTGCGTGCAGTGAGAGACAAGGGCGAAATGATCACACCCCGCCAAACCGGCGCTGCCTGCGGCCATACTCCTCGATGGCCTCTTGCAGCTCTTCTTTGCGGAAGTCGGGCCAGAGCTTGGGGGTGATGTAGAACTCGGTGTAGCTCAACTGCCAGAGCAGGAAATTCGACAGGCGCAACTCTCCGGAGGTGCGGATGAGCAGGTCGGGGTCGGGGTAGTAACGGGTGTAGAGGTGCTTGCTGAAGACGTCCACGTCGATCATGGCCTTGTCGAGGTGGCCCTTTTCCACGCTGTCGATGAGGCTCTTCACCCCATCGACGATCTCCTCACGACCGCCGTAGCTGAGGGCGAGGATGAGGGTCATGCTGGTGTTCCCGGCGGTGGTGGCGATGGCGTGGTGCAGGATTTCCTGGGTGCTCTGGGGCAGGTCGTGCAAGCGCCCGATGGCTTGCAGGCGGATGTTTTTATCCATCAACTCAGCTGTCTCGCGCTGGAGGTAGAGTTCCAGCAGCTTCATCAGCGCCTCGACTTCGCGCTTGGGCCGCTTCCAGTTCTCGGAGGAGAAGGCATACAGGGTGAGGTACTCGACGCCCAGTTCCTTGCAGCCCTCGGTGATCTTGCGCACGGACTCGGCACCAACGCGGTGCCCCTCGGTGCGCGGCAGCCCGCGCTCCTTGGCCCAGCGGCCATTGCCATCCATGATGATGGCGATGTGGCGAGGGATGGCGGTAGCGTTGAGTTTCATGGGGAGGCGGGGGGGGGGACAATCAGAGGGGGAGACTATCAGACTATGAGACTATCAGATGGGGAGGATTGGTGATTGCTGAAGGAGGAGTGCCGATGGGTGACGGGGCGGAGGTTTCCCATCTCTCTATCTCATTGTCCGATAGTCTCCCCCTCTGATTGTCTGACCGTCTGCATCACGGCACTCTCGGGAACTTCGAGAAGTCGGGCTTCCGCTTCTCGATAAAGGCTTGCTTTCCCTCCTTGGCTTCCTCGCTCATGTAATAGAGGAGCGTGGCGTTGCCAGCGAGGTCGAGCAGGCCCATCTGGCCGTCGCAGTCGGCGTTGAGTGCGGCCTTGAGGCAACGGATGGCGATGGGGCTGTGCTGGAGCATTTCACGGCACCACTTGAGGGTTTCGGTTTCGAGGTCGGCGAGGGGGACGACGTGGTTGACGAGGCCCATGTCGAGGGCTTGCTGGGCGTCATACTGGCGGCAGAGGTACCAGATCTCGCGGGCCTTCTTCTGCCCGACGATGCGGGCTAGGTAGCTGCTGCCGAGGCCGCCGTCGAAGGAGCCGACCTTTGGCCCGGTCTGGCCAAACTTGGCGTTGTCCGCTGCGATGGTGAGATCGCAGACGACGTGCAGCACATGGCCGCCGCCGATGGCATAACCCGCGACCATGGCCACGACGGGCTTGGGCAGGCCGCGTATCTTCTTTTGCACGTCGAGGATGTTCAGCCGGGGCACGCCGTCTTCGCCGACGTAGCCCGCATGGCCGCGCACTTTTTGGTCGCCGCCGGAGCAGAAAGCCAGCGGGCCTTCGCCGCAGAGGATGATGACGCCGACGCTAGGATCCTCATGCACGATGTCGAAGGCGACGAGCATCTCCTTCACCGTGAGCGGGCGGAAGGCATTGCGCACCTCGGGGCGGTTGATGGTGATCTTGGCGACGCCATCGTCGGTCTTCTCCAGCTTGATGTCTTTAAAGGCTTTGATCGTAGTCCACATGTCGCGCTGTGGTTGCCACGAAACAGGAAGAGATCAAGAGGATGTGGGGGAAAGGATGAAGGATATGCCAGCTCAGCAGCCTTGCTGCCTCCCACTTTCCCCATGAAGAACCTCCCGCGATGGCTCCGTAGTGGTAGCCTCGCACCCACCACCACGATGAAACAAACACGCCTCACTCTCGCCGCCCTGTTGGGCTTTTCGCTGCTCGCCCAAGGTGAAGACATTCGCCTTCAGCCGCTCAAGGACTTGAATGGCTACTTCCCCTTCAATCCCCCAAGTTCACTCAGCGAATGGGACGTGCGGAAAGCGCAGGTGAAGCGGCAGATTTTGGTGTCGCAGGGCTTGTACCCGATGCCGACAAAGACGCCACTCAACGCGGTCATTCATGGCAAGGTCGAGCGCGAGGGCTACACGGTGGAGAAGGTCTATTTCGAGAGTGCTCCAGGCTTCTTTGTCACGGGCAGCCTGTATCGTCCGACGAACCCTAAGGGCAAAGTGCCGGGCGTGATGTTCGCCCACGGTCACTGGCAGGATGCGCGGCTGTCCCTGGGCACGGAAGACAAGGTGCGCCAAGAGATCGCGGCGGGTGGCGAGCGTTTTGAAAAAGGGGGGCGCAGTATGTTTCAATCGTTGTGCGTGCAGCTCGCACGCATGGGCTGCGTGGTCTGGCAGTGGGATATGCTCAGCGATTCCGACTCCATTCAGTTCTCGCGCGAGATCGTCCATACCTTTGCCAAACAGCGGCCCGAGGCGAATACGGAGAAAAATTGGGGCCTTTATAGCCCGCAGGCGGAAGCCCATGTGCAGAGCATCATGGGCCTGCAAACGTGGAATGCCGTGCGCAGTCTCGACTTCCTGCTCAGCCTGCCCGAGGTCGATCCCGAGCGCACTGCGATCACCGGTGCGAGCGGCGGCGGCACACAGACGATGCTGCTGGCGGCGATAGATGACCGCATCAAGCTCTCCTTTCCCTGCGTCATGGTCAGCACCTCTATGCAGGGCGGCTGCACCTGCGAGAACACCAGCCTGCTGCGCATCAACACGGGCAACGTCGAGTTCGCCGGGCTCTTCGCACCGAAGCCGCAGGGCATGAACACGGCGAACGACTGGACTAAAGAGATGGCCACCAAGGGCTTCCCCGAGTTGCAAAAACTCTATGCGACCCACGGCAAAAAGGACAACGTCCTGCTCGTGCGCGGCGAGCACTTCCCCCACAACTACAACGCCGTCACCCGCAGCGCGTTTTACACCTTCATCAACAAGCACTTCAATCTCGGGCAACCAGCGCCTGTGATCGAGAAAGACTACGAGCCCCTCACCCGCGAGCAGCTCACCGTTTGGGATGATAAACATCCCGCGCCAAAGGCCGCTGATCCTGAGTTCGAGCGCAAGATACTGAAGTGGTTCGCCGACGATGCGGAGAAACAACTCAGCGCGGGTGATCTCAAAATCGTGCGCGAAGGCGTCGAAGCCATCATCGGTCGCACCTACGCACAAGCGGGTGAAGTTGAGTGGACACTCAAAGACAAGCAGGATCGTGGCGACCATCTCGAAATGACCGGCACACTGACCAACAAGACCTACCAGGAAGAACTCAACGTCACTTGGCTCTATCCGAAAAAGTGGAAGGGCCGCGCCGTCGTCTGGCTTGATGACAGCGGCAAAGCTGCGCTGCAAAACGCCGATGTGAAGGCACTCGTGAAAGCGGGTGCCGCCGTGCTCGGCGTCGATCTACTGCGGCAAGGTGGCGAGCCTGTAAAGCAAACGGGCGTGGTGAAAAACCCACGCGAGTTCGCGGGCTACACCCACGGCTACAACCACGCGCTCTTCGCTCAGCGCACGCATGATGTGCTCAGCATCGTGAGCTTCCTGCGCAATGCCAAAGTCGGCTCGCACACGAATCCCACGAGCGTCGCCGTCGCTGGCTGGGGGCAGGCTGGGCCTATCGTCGTTGCTGCCCGTGCTCTCGCAGGTGAAGCCATTGACCGCGCTGCGGCTGATACAGGAGGCTTCCGCTTTGGTAAAGTCCTCGACTACCGCGACCCCATGTTCCTCCCCGGTGGCGCGAAGTATCTCGACCTCCCCGGTATGATTTCGCTGAATGCGCCGCATCCTCTCTGGCTCAAGCACGAAGACAAGAAGCCCGAGGGATCGGCCATCGACTGGCTGCTGAAGTAAGTCGCTGAATCACGGCGTTCGGAGTTAAAGCTTACCCATCAGACGCAGAAGCGTCGTCGCCATGTCCGCAGGGCTATCGCTCACGGCGATGCCGCACTCGGCGAGGATGCGCTTCTTCGCGGCAGCGGTGTCGTCTTCACCACCGATGATGGCACCCGCGTGGCCCATGCGCCGTCCGGGAGGAGCGGTGGCTCCGGCGATAAAGGCCGCGATGGGCTTCTTGCAGTTGGCCTGCGCCCAGCGGCCCGCTTCGACTTCGGCATTGCCGCCGATTTCGCCGATCATGATGATCGCTTCAGTCTCGGGGTCTTCGTTGAACATGCGCAGCACATCGAGATGGTTGGTGCCATTCACGGGGTCGCCGCCGATGCCCACGCAGGTGCTCTGGCCGTAGCCGAGCGAGGTGAGTTGGAAGACCGCTTCATAAGTCAGCGTGCCCGAGCGCGAGACGACGCCGATGTTGCCACGCTTGTGGATGTGCCCAGGAGCGATGCCGATGCGGCAGCCGCCGTGGCTCTTTGGCCCAGTGCCGGGAGTGACGAGGCCAGGGCAGTTCGGCCCGATGAGGCGCGTCTTTTTACCCACCATCGCGGACTTCACGCGGATCATGTCATTCACGGGAATGCCTTCAGTGATGGCGACGACCAGATCTAGGCCCGCATCCACGCCTTCCAGAATCGCATCCGCAGCGAAGGCTGGCGGCACGAAGATAACGCTCACCGTGGCTCCGGTTTGTTTGGCGGCTTCGCCTACGGTGTCGAAGACAGGCACCTTGTGGCTACCGTGGTCAAAGGTCTGCCCACCTTTGCCGGGCGTCACACCTGCGACCAGCAGAGTGCCGTAGTCGAGTGAAGCGCGGGCGTGGCGGGAACCGAAGTCGCCAGTGATACCTTGGACGAGGATGCGAGTGGAGGAGTCAACGAGGATGGCCATGTGGGGGAGTGATGAAGGATGAGTGCGAGTGTTGAATGAAAAAGTGAAGGGCGGCTACGGGTGTCCAGGCTTGCGCTTGTGCATGATGACGGTGTTGCCATCGGGATCGGAAACCATCGCCATGTGGCACCCAGGTGTTTCCAGTGGCCCCATGCGGAAAGGGGTGTCAGCGGCTTTCAGATCGGCCACAGCTTGATCGAAGTCTTCCACTTCGAGCGCCACCGTGCAGCCATCGCTGCTAGGCTTCCAGCCAGGGGCGACGCCGATGCCGAGCGTGCCAGCACCGATGTCGTATTCGATCCAGTGGCCACCTCCGCCCATATCTGTTTCCATCGTTACGGCGAGCCCCAGCACCCCTTCATAGAAGGCGCGAGCCCTGGTCATGTCGGTGACGGGATAGGAAGAAAAAGCGATTTCTGTGACTTTCATAGGGGCTTAGAGGGCGCTCTGTATGGCACTCCTCGGCACGGATCGCCAGCGCAATTCTTTATCTTCGCAGCGTGGCAAAACATCACCCCCAATGCTGCGCGATTTTCCGCTGCAAAAAGGCCACGCTGCGAGCGAGCTGCTCCATGCCATCGACACCATCTTCGATACTGATCCAGCCATCGAAGCACTTGCTCTTCAGCTCGCTAAAAATGGCGTCATAGTCATTCAGCCCCTTGCCTATCTCGCCATGCCGCAAGCGCTTGGCGTAGCCCTGGGCACCACCTTCCTCGCGGCGTAAATCCTCGATCGTTCCCTCCGCCAGATAGCGATCGCTCGCGTGCATCGTGACGACGCGATGCGACACCCGCTTCAGCAGCTCGATGGGATCCTCGCCCGCCAGGTAGGTATTGCTGGGGTCATAGTTGACGCCAAAATTCGGATGAGTCACGCGATCCACCAGTTGGCAGAAAACATCCATCTTTTGGGCAAACTCTGGGTAATCCCAGAAGTCATCTTTGTAGTGGTTCTCGATGATCAATGTGATGCCGCGATCCTGAGCGTAGGGCAGGCAGGCCTCGATAGCCTCAGCCGCGTATTTGACGCCTTCGTCAATGCTCACCTCAGGCCGCCGCTGGCCACTGAGCACGCGGCAGTACGAGCCACCGAGCACCTGCGTCATGTCAATCCAGCGCTTCTGTTTCGCGATCTCCTTCTCGCGGAAAGCCACGTCAGGATGAGTGAAGTCGGGCGAACAGCACATCATCGGAATGACTTTGCCGTGGTCTTCAACCTCTTTGCGGAAGCGCGGCCAATTCTTCTCATCCGCCATTTCGAGAAAGCCCGCATACCATTCGAGCCCCTCGATTTCCAGCTTCGAGGCGAGGACAATCCATTCAGAGACCGTCATGGTTCCTTCTTTGCAGAGCGCCTGCATGAAGGCTTTGGGAAAGGCAGCGAGTTTTGGCATGGGCCGCGATAGTGGACGCTGGCCACGGAGCCTTCAACTGCATCGAGTGCTCATTCATTGAGTTCGAGTTGAAATCCTCGCCATGCGCTACCACTAGGCTAGGATTCTCACTTCATCACCCACCATGCCCATCCTCCTCGGCGTCAATATCGACCATGTCGTCACCCTCAGGCAGGCGCGTTACCGCACCATGCTCAGCAACCATAACGTCGAACCCTGCGTGCTTGAGGCTGCCCACGAAGCCATCGCAGGCGGTGCCCATTCGATCACCGTCCATCTGCGTGCCGACCGTCGGCACATCCAAGAGGACGATGTGCGACTCCTGCGCCGCGAGGCCGCGACCAAGCTCAACCTGGAGATGGGCAACACTCCCGAAATCCTCAGCATCGCTCTCGACGTACGTCCCGACTTCGTCTGCATGGTGCCCGAGAATCGCGATGAAGTCACCACCGAGGGCGGCCTCGATGTGGCTGGGCAGCTCGCTGCGCTAAAGCCCACCGTGGGCCAGCTCGAAGCCAATGGCACCCAAGTGAGCATGTTCATTGATCCTGATCTCGACCAAGTCCGCGCCTCGGCGGAAGTCGGTGCCAGCATGATCGAACTGCACACAGGCACCTTCGCCAATCATCTCGGGGCGGCTCGTGCCGATGAAGTCGCAAGGCTCATCGCTGCTGCGGAACTCGCCCACAGCCTTGGCTTGCAAGTCAATGCCGGGCACGGCATCACCACACACAATGTGCGCGAATTGCTCATGGTGCCGCATCTCGCCGAGATGAATATCGGCCACCACATCGTCTCGCGTGCCGTCTTCATCGGGTTGCGAGCCGCCGTCGCAGAGATGCTGGCGGCCATGAAATAGAACTCTAAACTTGATGCACTCGCCCCTCGCCACCGGCATTGACCTCGTAGAGATCGAGCGCATCCGCGCCTTGTTAAACAAACATGGCGAACGTTTCAAAGCACGCACCTTCACCGCTGGCGAGATGGCTTACTGCGATAGCCATCGCGACCCAGCCCCGAGTTACGCGGCTCGCTTCGCGGCAAAGGAAGCCGTGGCCAAAGCCCTGGGCACCGGCATCGCCGAGGGCATCGCCTTCACCCACATTGAAGTCCTGCGCAATGCTGCTGGCCAGCCCAGCATTCTGCTGCACGACGCTGCCCTAGCGAAGGCCAAAGAGCTGGGCATCGAGCGCCTATTGCTCTCGCTCACCCACACTCAGACCACCGCCGCCGCGAGTGTGGTAGCGGTCGGAGCTTAGCCGAGAGGCAACGATCACCATTCTCCTATGTCCTTCTACACGCTCGACGATCTCACCCGTTCGCCAGACCTCGCACATAGCCTTTCGCCCCCGGCACGAGTCGCCGTTATTGGCGATCCCATTGGTCATTCTAAATCGCCGCAAATGCACAATCCCGGGCTTCTCGCTCGCGGTATCGACGCTCAGTATGTGCGCGTGCAAGTGCCCGTGGGGCGTGTCGCCGAAGCTCTTCAACTCTTTGCCGAACAAGGCTTTTTGGGGGTCAATGTCACCATCCCGCATAAATTTGAAGCCCTCGCCGCCGTGGACAAAGTTGATCCTTTAGCTCGCACCCTGGGCGCAGTGAATACCATCGCCATTCGCCAGGACGGGCGCTTGCAAGGCTACAACAGCGATGGCCCAGGCTACCTGCGTTCCGTTCGCGAGGGCTTTGGCGAGGAGATCAAAAACCTGCGCGTGATGGTACTCGGCGCAGGTGGCGGTGCCGGGCGAGCCGTGGCGGTGCAGAGTGCGCTCGAAGGCTGCCAAAAACTCGTGCTGGTCAATCGCACGGCGGCGAAGGCACAGGCTCTGCGCGATGAATTACTGAGCAACCCGGACGTTAAAACCCAGCGCCAAGACATCACGGTCATCGACTGGACGGACGACGCTCTACGAGCGGCGTTGAGCAGTATCGACCTCATCGTCAATGGCACCTCCCTGGGCATGAAGCCGACGGATGCGCCCCTGTTGCCGGCAGGCGTGCTGCTGCCTCAGCATCGTGTGTTCGACATGGTCTATCGTGTCGGCGAACCCACCGCACTGGGCCTAGCGGCGCAGAAGGCAGGCTCGCGCTACCTCGACGGAGCCACGCTGCTGCTTCACCAAGGAGCGATTTCTTTCGAGCACTGGTTTGGCAATCCTGTGCCGTTGGAAGCGATGCGTGCTGGACTCGCTGAGGCACTCACGCCATAATCGCCGTCTCGAAATCTGCATGAAACCATCCCAGCACTTTTTGCTCAGTTTTTCCACGTCACTGCTGGCAGGTGTCGCCTGTGCGCTTGTGGTCTTTTTTATGCAGGATTGGTTCGATGCCCACGACCTCTACCCACCCATCGGCATGTTGGTCGCTTTCATCCTCGGGCATACCGTCATGCGCTGGTTCTTTCGCAACTACGTGCGCGTCGAATGCCTCTTTGGCTGCGGCAAAAAGGCCTATGCTCTTAAAGGCAGGTCAGACCGCTTTCGCTGCGAGCAATGCGGGAACGATATGTGAGTCGCCCGTTTTTTAGGCAGCAGCGCAACGCCCGGCGTTATGACCACAAATTTAAACCTGCTACCTTCGTCCCGCCGTCGCTTCCTCATGGGGACGGCGGGGGCTTGTGCGGCGCTGGGTGCGGGTGCGTGGTCACTTGAGTCAGCAAGGCGTGGTGAGCTGTATCGCCGCACTTCTCATGCGCTTGGCTCTGCCGTCACGCTGACGGTGTGGCATCGTGACCGCTCTGTCGCTGAGGCGGCGCTGGAAGCGGCGTTTCAGGAGTTGGAACTCGTGGAGCGTGTCATGAGCCTTTACTCGCCGGATAGCCAGCTTTGCCGGTTGAATCGCGATGCCTTACTCCAGCCGCCGCATCCTCATCTCGTCACCGTGTTGGAGTTCGCGGCGGGTATCTCGAAACAGACGGCTGGGGCCTTCGATGTGACGGTGCAGCCGCTATGGGAGCTGTATCGCGAGGCCCAAAAACAAGGTACTTTGCCGGAGGAATCGGCGGTGCGTCTGGCTCGGGAGCGTGTCGATTGGCGGCGCGTGCAGGTCGCGGCGGATCGTATCGAACTCACGGGTGAAGGCACGGCCATCACGCTCAATGGCATCGCGCAGGGTTTCGCTGCTGATGCCGCCATGCATGTGCTGCGGCGCTGTGGTGTGGAGCATGGTTTAATAGATGCGGGTGAGATGAGCGCCCTGGGGCACAAGCCCGATGGCGAATGCTGGCAAGTCGGCATTCAGCATCCTCGCCAGCCCGATGCCTTCGTCTCGCTGGCGAAGCTGCAAGATCGTTGTCTAGCGACCTCGGGGGACTACCAGACGTGGTTCAGCGAGGACTTGGTGAACCATCATTTGTTCGATCCGCACACGGGGCACTCCCCCAGGGAACTCGCGAGCGTCTCCATCGCGGCACCGACTGCGATGGCTGCGGACGCGCTTTCGACGGCGGTGTTTGTGCTCGGTGTCGAGCGGGGCATGGAGTTGTTGCGCCAGATGCCTGGCACAGATGCGCTGCTGGTTTTAAGAGATGGCCGCAGCTTGACGACGGCTGGTTTCCCGGTGGTGGGCTGAATTTGCCTCCTGGCTGCGAAGCGGCTACTTCACGAGTGTTTGATACAGCCCGAGCGTCTTTTGCGCGATGGCCTTCCAACTGAAGTAATCCACCGCACGCTGGCGACCTGCCTGGGCCATGCTTTCGCAGAGCGCGGGGTCGGCCATGAGGGTGTTGATGGCGCTGGCGAGGTCGCGGGCGAAGCGCTGGGGGTCGGTGGCTTCAAAGGGACTTTCTTGCTGCTGCTCGATGGCGACGAGGAGGCCCGTCTCGCCGTCGATGACGACTTCCTTGATGCCGCCGACGGCGCTGGCGACGACGGCGGTTTCGCAGGCCATGGCTTCTAAGTTGATGATGCCGAAGGGCTCATAAATGCTGGGGCAACAGAACACCGTGGCATGGGAGTACATGGCGATTTTTTCCTCGACGGGCAACATGCCAGCGATCCAGACGATACCGGGTCGGTGGGCCTGCGCGGCTTCGACGGCGGTCTTCATTTCGGCGGCGATTTCAGGGGTGTCGGGGGCTCCGGCACAGAGGACGATTTGGAATCCTTTGTCCATGTGCTGGATGGCGCGGACGAGGTGGACGATGCCTTTCTGCCGGGTGATGCGGCCCACGAAGAGGACATACGGCTTGCTGGGATCGACGCCGTGTTTTTGCAGGATGTCGGGGCGGTCAACTTTGGTGTACTCGTCGAGGTCGATGCCGTTGTGGATGACGTGGATGCGCTCGGCAGGCAACTCGGGGAAGACGCGGTGCAGGTCGGCTTGGGTGTCTTTTGAGACGGCGATGACGGCGTCCGCCATGTGCAGGGCGGTACGCTCTAACCAGAGGGTGAAGTCGTAGCCGCCGTGCAGTTGCTCGCGCTTCCACGGGCGCAGAGGCTCCAGGGAGTGGACGGTGAGGACGAGGGGGAGGCCGTAGTTGAGCTTGGCGAGGATGCCGCCGAAGTGGGCATACCAGGTATGAACATGGACGAGGTCGGCGGTGATGCCGTGGGTGTTGAAGTCGAGGTTGCGCTGGAGCGCACCGAAGATGGAGTGCAGGTGTTTGGCGCAGTCCCAGGTCGAGGTGTCGAGGATGCTGCCTTGGACGGTGATGGCGTTTTCCGTTCGCGGTTCACCGTCGCCTGTTGGGGCGGGGCTTTGTTGGTCGCCGAAGCAGCGGACTTGCACTTCGCAGAGCTTGGCTAACTCTTTGGCGAGGTATTCAACATGGACGCCGGCGCCGCCGTAGATGTAAGGAGGGTATTCGTTGGTGAGGAGGAGGGGAGACATCTAAAATTATGAGTGATGAATGAGGAATGAGGAATGGATGCGGGTGATGCGTGCGAGGGTCTTTTTTCGACCCTCAGCACTCTGCCTTCATCGCGGGTTTACAGCACTAACCACTGCGCCAAGCCGAGGAAGAAGCCCATGCTAACTATGTCGGTGGCGGTGGTTAAAAAAATGCTGCTGGCGGTGGCGGGATCGGCTCCGAAACGACGGAGGACGAGGGGGATGGTAGCACCGCAGAGGCCGCTGATAACGCAACTGGCGACCATGGCGATGAAGACCACGAGGCCGAGTGTGGCGGCTTGGGGCGTGTGCTTGAAGGCGGCGTAGGCCCACATGCCGAGGCCTGCGGTGAGTCCGACGAGGCTGCCATTGAGGAGGCCGAGGATGCCTTCTTTCCAGATGAGGCGGCGCTCTTGGCCATCGCGGATGTCGCCTAGCGTGAGGCTGCGGAGGGCGACGGCGAGGGCTTGACAACCCGTGTTGCCGCTCTGGCCTGCCATGACGGGCAGGAAGACGGCGAGGATTAAAACTCTATCCAACGTGCCCTGGAACATGCCGACAACGGCGGCAGCGAGGAAGGCGGTGATGAGGTTGATCTGAAGCCACGGATGACGCAGCGAGAGGCTGCGTAAGACGGGAGTGGCGAGACGCTCTTCTTTTTCGACGCCGACCATGGTGCCTGCTTGGGCGCTGATGTCGATGGCGCGTGCCTCGAAGAGGTTCTGCCCCCGGACGAGGCCGACGAGACGACCCAGGCGGTCGCAAACGGGATACACAGGGTAGTGGCGATTCACCGAGGCCCGCATGGCAGACTGCAAATCCATCTCGGGCGCGAGGGTGAAAAGCTTAGTCCACATGACATCGCTGAGGAGCTTGTCGGGGTCGCCGAGCATGAGATCGCGCATCACGAGGACGCCGATGAGTTTATTGTCCTCGTCGGTCACATAGCCGTAGGTGACGAAGGCTTTCTTGGTGATGACTCGCAGCGCTTCGATGGTCTCGCGAATCGTCATCTGCGGGCGGAAGATGGCGGTCGGAGGCTCCATGAGCCAGCCCACGCTGTCCTCGGGGTACTGGCGATTGTGCATCCACTGGTGAGCCTTTTCGATGGGGGCGGCGGCGAGGATCGAGCAGCGCTTCTCATCACTCAACTCGTGGAGGACTTGCTGAGCGACAAGCGGGTTGATCGCGAGCAGGGCGGCAGCGGCCTCGTCGTCAGGCTTGTCGGCGAGCAGGGCAGCGGCTTCATACGGCGCACGCCTGATGATATCCGCCGAGAGTGTGGGAGTGGAGTCCGCCATAAAATGGGGGCAAAGGTGGCTGCGATGCGGCAGGGGACAAGGGGAAAGAGACGTGATGAACGCTGAATGCCGAAGGATGAATATAGGAGCCCATGAACGATGCTGGAAGTCGTTGGTTGGGATTTTCGGCTTCTTTTCGCATCACTTCTTTGCGCATCACTCATCACGAGATCATTCTTTTCCATGCCTCATTGCTTCATCAATCCGCCCTGCCCGTTTTTGCCTCATGTGGATCGTGTCTATGGCTCTGCCGATGCCCAAGCGCTGGGGAGCACACGAGGCTCGGCGTTTTATACGATGTCGCTGAGTTATGCTCAGTCGCAGTGGCAAGTGGGGTTACCTGCGCAGGCTTTGTTGCAGGTGAACCGAGCACTGGCTTGCTGTCTGGGCGCTGAGGAGGAGGTGCTCGCGCAGTGGCCGCTGCCCTACAAAACGATGGCGTGGCTGATGGTGCAGCGCACGGAGGGGCAGTTTTTGGGCAATCCGAGGCGGCATTTCCAGCATCTGGCGACGCGGATGGTGGAGCCGAATAAGGCGCTGCGCGTGTGGCGGGCTTGGGCGTGTTGGTACTTGGCGACGATGGTTTTGCCAGAGGCTGAGTATCCGGGCGATGCGGCGCAGATTTATAAAGAAGGAGTGGTGGAACCGACGCGGGCGATGATCGCGGCGCGACTGCGCGAGCTGTCGCCTGCGGATGATGAAGAGCGCTGGCGGGAGGCCATCGAGTGGGCGGAGGACTTTCGGGGCAAGCCTGCGGCGCGACCATCGGCGGGAGTCGAGATAGCGGTGATCGGGACAGAGGAGCTGGCGGTAGTGCAGCAGTTGGCGCAGCGGATTTGGCCTGTGGTGTATCCGAGGATCATCTCGCTCGCGCAGATCGACTACATGCTGGAGCGCATGTATGCGCTGCCTGTGCTGCGTGCAGATGCCGAGCGTGGGGTGTGTTATGCCGTGCTGCGAAGTGAGGGCGAGGCAATAGGCTACCTCGGCTGTGAAGCGGTGCCTGGGGCTGGGGAGATGCTCCTGCACAAGCTCTACATTTTACCCGAGTATGCTGGTGCTGGCCTAGGGGCGCTGGGCTTGCAATGGGTCTGCGAAAGGGCGCGGGCACTGGGATTGGCGCGAGTGGTGCTGCGCGTCAATAAGGCGAATGCAGGGGCGATACGGGCGTATCGGCGGGCGGGCTTTGTGTTCCGCGCGGCTGTGGTGGCAGACATCGGCGCGGGGTTTGTGATGGATGATTATGAGATGGAATGCGGAGCTGCGATCACATCCGCCAATGCAGCCGCCACGCCTTGAGCATCTCCACCACTTTCTGCCGACGCTGGCTCAAGCTTAATTCCCACACGAGGGGGATGCCTTGAGGTAGGAGTGGCAGGAGGCCGGGAAAGTCCACGCCGCCGGTGCTCAGCGGCACGCGGTGATCTTTGGCGGGCCAGTCCACATCGTGGACGTGGCAGCCAAGGAGCTTGGGGGCGAGGGCTTTCAGAAGCTGGGCATGATCGAGTAGCCCTAGGTTGGCCTTGCGCTGCACGTGGCCGAAGTCATGCCACGCGCCGACCCAAGGGCAGTCGTGGTATTCTGCCATGAGCAGGAGCAACTCGCGCTCATTGGGCACTTGCTCGAAGTGACTGCGAGTCTCGATGGCGAGCGCGACTTTGTGTTGCTCGGCGAAGGGGAGCAATTCGTTGATGGCAGCACGGGCGCGGTCGAGGTAGAAGGCTGAAACCTTTTCCCGCTGCTGGACGAATTTCAGCTTCAGCTCTGTATAGGCACGCGAGTAGATTTTGCCCGCATGGGCCAGGGCTTCGAGCTGCGTGGTGTAGTGCTTCATGGGCACGCTGCCGAGGTGCAGAACGACGCGGTTGCAGTTGAAGCGAGCCGCCGTTTGAATGGTCTGCCGGGTGAGGGATATGGCTCGTTCGCGGTCGCTCTGGCGGTGCGAGGTGAACTCATAAACGTCGGGTGCGTCGATCATGACCTCCACGGGTGACGGGCAAAAATTATGCACACTGGAGATGCGTATCTGCCCTGCATCATGGGCCTGCATGAGGCCGGGGAGGAGGGAAACCTTGGTGCCGTGGCTAATCTCAATGAAGTCGAATCCGAGAGCACGCGCTTCCTGCGCGACCTCGCGGCCATCCGTGCAACGGTGGCCGTGCCAACAACTGGAGAGGGAGAGAATCATGGGAGAAAGGGGGCGGGCCGAGTTCGGAGAGTAGCCACCTCAGGGCTTGGGCTCGAAGCGCTTGCGCAGTTCATTGAAGTAGCGGCGCACTTGCTCGCGACGAGCGGCTGGCAGCGGGCTGTCGGTCAGCGCGGCTTCTTCTTGTTGGATAAATTCGCTGGGGGTCTGGGCTGCATTGCGGGTTGCGGTTTCGTCGCGGATGCCGCCTTCGACACTGCGCGTGCTAGAGGGGCCATCTTTACCGTTTTGGGCCTGCACAACGGAGGAGCCCTTGGCCTTGGTTTGCAGGGTTTTATCCCCTTCGAGAGCCGCAGTGCCTTGGCCTGCTTTTAGGCCACTGGAGGGCATGGCGACGGCTTGGCCAGAGTTGGCGTCGGAGTCACCTTTCACGAGGATGTCTGGCCCCGAGGAGGGTTGGTCTTTTTTGCTGGGGTCGGGGGCGAAGAGTGTGGGCTTGCCCGAGTCTTTGGGTTCGCTGCCATCGCTGGGGGCACCGGGCTGCTGCTGGGCCATTTGCAGGGTTTGTTGCTGTCCTTGCTGTCCGTCGCCGGGTTTGTTGCTCTGCTGGCTCATGGACTGCGGTTGGCCGAGTCCAGGGGATTGCAGTTGCTGTGAGTTGGTATTTTGCTGCGTGAGCTTTTGGCCGCTTTGCCCTTGCTGCATGGGCTGGGGGTTGCCTTGCTGGCCTGCGGCTTGCATGGGCTGCATGGCTCCTTTTTCCTGGCCTGTGATGCGGCTACCAGAGTCGCGCAGTTGCTGGGCGAGCTGCTCTAGCTGTTGCTTGGCTTTGTCACGCTGGGCTTGGTTTTTCAAGCTGTCGGCGAGCGCTTGGAACTCGCCCGCCGCACCTATGGCATCACTGGCTTGGAGTTTATCACTGGCGCTCAGCACCGGGCCGCCGACGAGGCGCTTGCGGTCGTTGGCATCGCTCTGTTTCGCGGTGTCGGCTAGGGCTTCAGCGAAGCGCGTGCGGGCCTCAGCGCTGAGCTGCGGCGACTGGAGTTGCGCGGCGAGTTGAGTGGCAGCGGTGGCGGCTTGTGTGGTGTTTTTATTGGCCACGGCGTCACCGAGATCGGCGGTATCGGCATGTTTGCGGAGGGCTTGGATGACTTGATCCGAAGCCCAGGCATCGTGCTCGGAGCCGAGTTGGCGGGCGAGTTTTTCGGCTTCGTTAGCGCGGCGTTCGAGCTGGCTGAGGACATCGCGGGCGCTCTTGCCATCACTATTGGCGAGGTCTTTGGCGGTCTCTTTGAGTTGCTGATGCAGGGCTTCGACGGCGGCTTTCTCTGCGGGCTTGAGGCCTTGCAGGTTTTGCTTTTGCGGTTCGTCGAGCTTGCGGGCCTCGGCCTTGGCGGTGTCGCGCATGGCGTCACTGAGGGGCTCGTCGGCAAGGGTGGGGCGTGGGGCAAAGGGCGAGAGGAAGGAGAGCAGTAGTGCAGCGAGGGGCACCCACAACCAACGGGAAAAGACCAGCGGCAGATGCTGCGAGAGACTGCCGAGGCTGTGCCTAGCGATGTCTTGCTGGCTATCAATATGCTGCTGCTCGGTGGCGGTGCGCTGCGGTTGTTGGGCGAACCAATAGGCGGCTGCGACGGCTTCACTGCGCCCTGCGGCTTGATCCCATAGAGCCAGGGCGCTGTACTTCACCGGGCGCTGCTGCCAGACGTAGGCAGCGGTGCCCACGAGCCAAAACAAGCCCGCGAACCAAGCCAATACGCTGGGCAAGCCATAGCTCCAATGCGCCACGACCAGCACGCCGATGACGAGGCTGGCCCAAGGCCAAGTGCCGCTAAGCCTAGCCAGCCACCGCCGCAGGACGACATGCTGAAGCACGCGCGTGGCGATGGGGTCGAAGGTAGTGGTCATGGCGGTGGAGCGTAGAACAAAAAGAGAATTCCCAAAATCCGAATTGCCGAAATACGGACACGGATCAAGTGCGTAACTCCCCGCATCCAACTTGAGCACCAAATCTCAAGTTCGGGATTTCAGGTATTCAGTTTTAGTGCTACCACCCTCGCCCACACCACCATGACACAGGAAGACTTTTGGAAAATTATCGACAATGCCGTAGGCCCCGCAGATTTTAACGAGGCTGTGAATCATGAAGTCCTCCGCGAGGCGCTCGTCGGGCTGAAACGGCCCGAGTTGCTCTCCTTCGCCGGGCACATGCATGGCGCTATTGAGGGAGCCTTCACCACCGAGTTGTGGGGCGCGGCCTATTTGATCAACGGCGGCTGCACGGAGGAGGAGTTCATCTACTTCCGTGGCTGGGTCATCGGCCAGGGCAGCCGCGTCTATCTCGATGCGGTGAAGAACCCCGACACCCTGGCCGACAGCGTCGATCCCGATGCCGATGAGCATGAGGACGCGGATATTTTAGGCCTTGCCTTCGAGGTTTACAGCGAGCGCAAGGGCAATGACGAGGGCTTTGAGTTTGAAAGCCAAAGCAAGGAACTCAGCGGCGATGAATGGGACTTCGAGGACGAAGCCGAGATGTCGGCCCGCTTCCCCCGCCTGTGGGAAGTGATGGGCTACGGCGGCGATGATGATGGTGACGACGAACGTGAGGAAGACGACGAAGAGTAAAGCCGACGCCCGCTGAATGATGCGCGATGCAAGTCCGTGGCCCTGAGGTCTGTAAACCTGGGTGCCATGCCCTGCCTCGCTCGCCTTCTATTCAGCCTCCTCTGCCTCATCACCAGCGCCTGGGCGCAGACACCCGCCACCGATACCACGGCAGCGATGCGAATGCTCCGCGATGACTGCCTAGGCTGCCACAAGCCCGGTAAAGCCAAGGGCGGACTGGTGCTGAACACGCGCGAGAAAATGCTCAAAGGCGGTGACGACGGAGCCTCCGTCGTGCCCGGCAAAGGGAGCGCCAGCCTGCTGTGGAAGGTGCTCGTGAAGGATGGCGATCCGCACATGCCACCGAAAAAACAGCTCCCACCGGCAACGCTCGTCGCCGTGAAAAAATGGATCGACAGCGGCGCGGCATGGGATGCCAAGGTCTTCGACGAACTGCCCGCGACCTCGCCGATAGCCCTGGGCAAGATGCCCGCCAGCTACCAGCCTGTGCTCGCTCTGGCCCTCTCGCCCGATGAAAAACGCCTCGCCGTGGCACGCGCCAATGAACTCGCCATTTACGATCTCACCAAGCCCGAGCAACCTCTCGATGAGAAGCTCAGCGGGCACACCGAGGCGATCCAATCCGTCGCCTGGAGTGCCGATGGCAAATGGTTGGCGACGGGTGGCTTCCGCAGTCTGAAGGTGTGGGACACCACCGAATGGCGCGAGGTGAAAAGCCTCAGCGCCTCACTCGTGGGCAACGTCACCGCCCTGGCGATGGCGGCAGATAATGCCACGCTCTACGCCAGCGATGGCGTCGTCGGCACGAGCGGGTTCATCCACAAGCTCGCTTTCCTCGAAGGCAAAATCCTCAGCACCTGGAAGGCCCACGATGACAGCCTCTACGCCCTGCGCCTGACGCCCGATGGCAAGGCTCTCGCGAGTGGCTCGGCAGACAAGCTGGCTCGCCTTTGGAACACCAGCGATGGCAAACTGCTCGCGACTTACGAAGGGCACACGAGCCACGTTCTCGGTGTCGCCTTCAACACTGATGCCACCCAGCTCGCGACGGCAGGCGCGGATAAAGAATTGAAAGTGTGGGACACCAAGAGCGCAGGGCAAGACATCGTGCTCGGAGACAAAAAAATCGTCATCACCGCCGTCCACTGGACGACCGACGGCAAGGCCCTCATCTCCACGAATGACAAAGGCAGCGGCAGCATCCACACCGACCTCGTGAAGCACACAGGCGGCGAACGCTCCCAGTCCAGCAAGGAAGTCAAGCTGGAGACGGTGAACGAGATGCTCTACTGCGTGACGGCTACCCGAGATGGCAAACTGATCTTCGCTGGCGCCCACGACGGGTGCGTTTATGCCTGGGATGAGAAGGGCAAGGCAAAGAGCAAAATCAAAGGCGATCTGTGAGCCGCACCGCCATCGCCTTGTCCGT
Organism: Verrucomicrobiota bacterium; assembly: GCA_031411235.1. Taxonomy (GTDB): domain Bacteria; phylum Verrucomicrobiota; class Verrucomicrobiia; order Verrucomicrobiales; family Verrucomicrobiaceae; genus JANOAR01. The sequence goes on from JANOAR010000108.1 coordinate 69,805, forward strand.
GAGGACGGGGCGGGCGGCTCTCTCGTTAGTCCAGCACAAAGCGCCGTGCGAAAGGTTCTCGCTGCGAACCCTCTCCAGTCCCCAGAGTCGCCCAGGCCTTCCGGCCCAGATTCCCCTCAGTCTCGGAAAACCCTTCCGCAGTCACGGAAAGCCAGGAGGAAGCCACGGAAAACCCTTCCGCAGTTGCCCCCTGGCGTTCGGTGACTTCCCCCCGTCAGGAGGGAGTCGCCCCCCGTCAGGAGGAAGTCACCTCCCGTCAGGGGGAAGTCGCCCCCCGTCAGGAGGAAGTCACCTCCCGCCAGGAGGAAGTCACCTCCCGTCAGGAGGAAGTCGCCCCCCGTCAGGGGGAAGTCACCTCCCGTCAGGAGGAAGTCGCCCCCCGTCAGGGGGAAGTCACCTCCCGTCAGGGGGAAGTCACCTCCCGTCAGGAGGAAGTCACCTCCCGGCGGGGGGAAGTCACCGAAACCCGTTTCCGAGTCGAGAAAACCCAAATCCGAATGAAGAAAACTCGTTTCCGAATCGGGAAAACGCTTTCCTCAGTCCCTCCGAAGCCTCACCGCCACCAGCCCAGCCTTAGTGCCATCAGGAAAGGAAAGTCATCGCCCGTATGGCAAGCAGGATTTACCGCTCGCACATTCGAGAAGCTTCGCCCCACCGCGCCGCCGTGCCGATTCCCCCCCACCTCCTGCTCCCAGCCTCCACAACGAGTTGGAAAACTCGTTCTACGTCTCCACAGCTCCACCACTCCAAGTCTCCAAATCTCCATGTCTCCATGTCTCCGTGTCTCCCCCTTCCAGCACCCCACCCCGTCCTTTTCCTGAGAAAGACTTGCTCCCCTCCCCCACTCTCGCTTTGATGCCGCACGCCCCTACTGCACTTTCCCGATGCCTCCCCAAGCCAAGCAATCCGCGCCCAACGTCCTCCAATCCGCCGCCAGCGAGGGCGAGAAGACGCACCGTTCCGTCGATCTGCTCGGCCGCGTTTACGATTGGAGCGGAGTGAGAAAGGCTGCCGCAGGCAGCCCGAAGGGTGAACGCGGGGGCGTTCATCAATTCTACTCCTCGTCCTGCGTCGTGCGCCGCCTTGTTGAGCCGGTACCAATCCGGAAGGACCTTGCCCCCTACACTGCCCTGCGCGATAGCGCAATTCCTCAAAGCGAAGCCACACAGCAGGTCGTGAGCGCAGCGAAGGACAACGGCCGCATCTACGGCCCCGCCTGCGGCTCTGGCGGCATGTTCGTGCAGTCGGAACAATTCGACAAATCCCACGATCGGGACTGCAATGTGATACAGCTCACCTCCGCTGCATGAACAAAAAAGCCCTCACTGAGACGGACATCCGCACCAAGTTCATCACGCCCGCGCTGGTGGGAGCCAATGGCGACAAATGGAATTTGATGACGCAAATCCGCGAGGAAGCCTACTTCACCAAAGGCCGCGTCATCGTGCGCGGCAAGACGGTGAAACGCGGCGAGGCCAAGAAAGCGGACTACCTGCTCGACTATAAACCCAATCTCCCACTCGCTGTCCTCGAAGCCAAGGACAACAACCACTCCGTTGGCGATGGAATGCCGCAGGCGCTCGAATATGCCGAGATACTCGACATTCCTTTCGCCTACAGCTCCAATGGCGACGCCTTCTTGGAGCACGACCGCACCGTCACCAGCGGCACCGTCACCCGCGAGATCCCTCTCGACCAGTTCCCCACGCCCGAGGAGCTTTGGGAACGCTACTGCAAAGCCAAAGGCTACACCACGGACCAGACCGCCATTGCCAGGCAGGACTACTATGACGACGGCTCCCTCAAATCGCCGCGCTACTACCAGCTCATCGCCATCAACCGTACCGTGGATGCCATCGCACGCGGGGTGAACCGCATCCTGCTGGTCATGGCCACCGGCACCGGCAAGACCTACACCGCTTTCCAGATCATCTGGCGGCTGTGGAAGTCGGGAGCCAAGAAGCGCATTCTCTTCCTCGTGGATCGCAACATCCTCGCCGACCAGACGAAGACCAACGACTTCAAGCCCTTCGGCACGGCGATGACCAAGATCACCAACCGCACGGTGGACAAGTCCTTTGAAATCTACCTCTGCCTGTACCAAGCCGTCACGGGCACCGAAGAGGAACAGAACATCTACAAGCAGTTCTCGCCCGACTTCTTCGACCTCGTCGTCGTGGACGAGTGCCATCGCGGCAGCGCCGCCGACGATGCCGCGTGGCGGAAAATTCTGGAATATTTTTCCTCCGCCACACAGATCGGCCTCACCGCCACGCCGAAGGAAACCGAAGAGGTCTCCAACAGCGACTACTTCGGCGACCCGCTCTACACCTACTCGCTGCGGCAGGGCATCTCCGACGGCTTCCTCGCCCCTTACAAAGTCGTGCGCATCGGCATCGACAAGGATCTCGACGGCTGGCGACCCGAGGCCGGGCAAACCGACAAGCACGGCCAAGTCATTGAGGATCGCGAATACAACGACCGCGACTTCGACCGCAGCCTCATCCTCGAAAAGCGCACCGCCCTCGTCGCCGCCAAGGTCACGGAGTTCCTCAAGGCCACCAACCGCTTCGCCAAGACCATCATCTTCTGCGAGAACATCGACCACGCCGAGCGCATGAGGCAGGCCATGGTCAATGCCAACCCCGACCTCGCCGCCGCCAACAGCAAGTACGTCATGCGCGTCACCGGCGACAACGACGAGGGCAAGGCCCAGCTCGACAACTTCATCGACCCCGAGTCCACCTTTCCCGTCATTTGCACCACCTCCCGCCTCATGAGCACCGGCGTGGATGCCCAGACCTGCCACCTCATCGTGCTCGACCGCCGCATCGCCTCCATGACCGAGTTCAAGCAGATCATCGGGCGCGGCACGCGGATCAATGAGGACTACGGCAAGCTGTTCTTCACCATCATGGACTTCAAGCGCGCCACCGCGCTGTTTGCCGATCCCGACTTCGATGGCGATCCCGTGCAGATTTACGAACCCGCAGAGGGTGAATCTGTGGTGCCGCCCGATGACGCAGCTTGGCCGCGGCCAGGCAATACCCTGCAAGAAACCTCACCGTCGCCCATTGGCGGCACTGGCGACGGCTTTGCACCCGGCGACTTTGGCGAAACAGGCGGCGAGCGGCCTGCCCGCTACTACGTGGACAACGTGGAAGTCCGCGTCGCCACCGAGCGCGTGCAGTACCTCGACGAGAGCGGCAGGCTCATCACCGAGTCGCTCACGGACTACTCCCGCAAGACCGTCCAGCAAAGCTTCGCCTCGCTCGGCGACTTCCTCACCGTGTGGAATGACGCCGAGAGGAAGCAGGTCATTCTGGAGGAACTCGCCGCCAAAGGTGTCTTCCTCGACGAACTCGCCGAGCAGGTGGGCCGCGACTACGATGCCTTCGATCTCATCTGCCACGTGGCCTTTGACCAGCCGCCGCTAACGCGCCAGGAACGCGCCGACAAGGTGACGAAGCGCAACGTCTTCGCCAAGCATGGCGACAAGGCGCGCGCCGTGCTGGAGGCGCTGCTCCAGAAGTATGCCGACAGCGGCATCACCAGCGTCGAGTCCCTGGAGATCTTGAAAGTGGACCCGCTCACCGCCTTCGGCACGCCGGTCGAGATCGTGAAACTCTTCGGCGGCAAGCCAGCCTACCTGGCCGCCATCCGCGAGCTGGAATCCGCTCTCTATCAACGAGTTGCCTGACAGCTTGACCCGCAGTCCGGTCTTCGTCATTCGTCATTCGTCATTCGTCATTCGTCATTTCCCCCATGCCCAACGTCTCCAACCTCGTCAAAACCATCCAGGACATCATGCGCAAGGACGCCGGCACTTACGGCGATGCGCAGCGGCTGGAGCAGCTCGGCTGGATGTTCTTCCTCAAGATCTTCGACGACCGCGAAAAGGAGATGGAACTCCTCCGCGACAGCTACAGGTCGCCCCTGCCGAAACACCTCCGCTGGTCCGCCTGGGCCACTGACGATGAGGGCATCACCGGCGACGCCTTGCTCGACTTCGTCAACAACACCCTCCTGCCCAAGTTGAAGGCCCTCACCAGCGGCGGCGACAAGATCACCACGCTGATCCGCTCCGCCTTCGAGGACGCCAACAACTACATGAAGAACGGCACCTTGATGCGGCAGGTCATCAACAAGATCAACGGCATCGACTTCAACGCCTCCGATGACCGCCACATGTTCGGCGACATCTACGAGAAACTCCTCAAAGACCTCCAGTCCGCGGGCAATGCCGGTGAGTTCTACACCCCGCGCGCCGTCACCCAGTTCATCGTCGAGCAGGTCAATCCACGGCTCGGCGAGACCATCCTCGATCCCGCCTGCGGCACCGGCGGCTTCCTCGTCTGCGCCATCGAGCACCTGCGCAAGCAGGCCAAGACTGAAGCCGACGAGCGCACCATCCAGGACTGCTTCGCCGGCATCGAGAAGAAGCACCTCCCACACGTCCTGTGCATGACCAATCTCCTCCTGCACGGCGTCGACGTTCCCTCCAACGTCCGCCACGACAACACCCTCGCCCGCCCCCTGCGCGACTGGGGCCCGAAGGAACGCGTGGACGTCATCGTCACCAACCCGCCCTTCGGCGGCATGGAAGAGGACGGCATCGAGTCCAACTACCCCGCCGAGTTCCGCACCCGCGAGACAGCC
>JANOAR010000109.1:0-12640 GCA_031411235.1 Verrucomicrobiota bacterium
CGGCCCACGCAGCCACTCGCCCAGCGGCACGCTGAAGCCCATCTTGGGCCTATCAATCATGCGCTCCGGCACATGTTTATACAGCACCTGGCGCAGCAGCCACTTGCCTGTGTTTCCCTTCACCTTCATCGACAAAGGCACGCGCCACGCGAACTCAAACACCCGAGGATCGAGCAATGGAATGCGCCCCTCCAGGCTCACTGCCATCGCTGCGCGATCCACCTTCGTCAGAATGTCCCCAGGCAGATAGGTTTCCATATCCAGGTGCATCATCCGATGCGTGAAATCCGGCACCCTCGGCCAGCGTGACTTATCCGTCAGCATCGTCTGCGGATCATGCCCGCCGATGACCACCTGCTCGGGATGCTTCCAGTGGCTCACCAGATTTTGATACATCGACACGGGATCATCCACGCACAGCACCTCCGCTAGCTTGTGCAGTTTATCCCCCACCGACACGTGCTGGTATTTGGCTGGCAGCAAATTTTTGCCTGGGGCCACCAGTGCATTGATCGCACGCGGCGATAGTGCCGTCATCGCTCCCGCAATACCACGCCGGGCAAAGCCAGGCAGGGGGCTGATCTTATTCCAGATGCCTCGCCCCACGAAGTAGCGCTCGTAGCCGCTGAACAACTCATCCCCCGCGTCGCCACTCAGCGCCACCGTCACATGCTCGCGGGCCATTTTACAAACCAAGTACGTCGGTAACTGCGAGTAGTCCGAGAACGGCTCATCAAACATCCCCGGCAGCTTTGGTATCACATCCAGCGCGTCCTTCGGCGTCACATACATTTCCGTGTGATCCGTGCCTAAGTGCTGCGCCACCTCCTTCGCATAGATTGCCTCATTGAAGCTCTTCTCGTGGAACCCAATCGTAAACGTCCGCACCGGCTTGGTGCTCTGCTTCTGCATCAGCGCCACGATGGCCGATGAGTCCACACCCCCGCTCAGGAACGCGCCCAGCGGCACATCCGCGATCATTCGCAGCCCCACTGCATCCGTCAGCAGTCGCTCCAGCTCGTCGATGCCCTCCTGCTCTGTGCCGGTGAAGGGATCATCCACCGCCGCTTGCGCGACCTTCGCCAAGTCCCAATAAAGCCTCGGCGCAGGGCGCGTCGAGCCGCCATCCCAGCTCAGCAAGCCCGCTGGCGGCAGCTTATAAATACCCTCATAAATGCTGTGCGGATCGGCGATGTAGTTCAGCCGCAACAGCCCCGCGATGGCATCGCGATTGATCCCCTTGTCGAAGCCAGGATAGGCCTTCAAGACCTTCAGCTCCGAGCCAAACACCAGCGTCTCCCCCACCCAGCCATAGTACAGCGGCTTCTCGCCCAAGCGGTCGCGAGAGAGGTGCATCACCCGCTCCTGCTTGTCCCACACGGCGAAGGCGAACATGCCATTAAAGCGCTGCGTACTCGCCTCCACTCCCCATTCACAAAAAGCCGCCAGCATGATCTCCGTGTCCGAGTGCCCGCGAAACTCATAACCCGCTGCCAGCAACTCCGCCCGCAGATCGCGGAAGTTATACACCTCGCCATTGAACACGATGATGAAACGACCATCCGCCGAAGCCATCGGCTGATGGCCCTCAGGCGATAAGTCGAGAATGCTCAGTCGGCGATGGCCCAGCGACACGCCGCACGCCGCATCCACCCACACCCCGCCATCGTCTGGCCCACGGTGCAGCATCTGATCTGTCATGCGTTGCATCGACGTCGTCAGCGCCTCCGCCGTGCGAGTGCCCGGCGCTCCAAAGTATCCTGCTATGCCACACATCTGTTTTTTGCCTCCTGTTCGTCCTTTGTTTTCGAGCCTGTGCTCACCTCGTTAAAAATCTGCTCAAACTTCGCCACGACCGCAGGCAAAGAAAAGTCCTCCACGATCCGCTGTCGCCCCCGCAGCCCCAGCGCTCGGCGTTCCGCAGTCGGCATCGCCAGCATCTCGGCAATGGCTTGTGCGAGCGCCGCTGCATCCCGCGCTGGCACCACCTTACCTGCCTCGCCCACCAGCCATGCGGAGTCCCCCACGTCCGTCACCACACATGGCACGCCCGAGCACATCGCCTCCGCGATCACATTGGGAAACCCCTCGCCAAACGCCGATGACGACACCGCGACATCGAGCGCCGCCGTGAGGCGCGGCATATCGGAGCGCTCGCCGAGCGCGATGAGCGAAGAGGGAAGTTCCGCCGTGCCCGTCCCCGCCACGATCCCCGTCACTGGCTCCACCATCCTCTTCCTCACCTGGCCCATCGCTTCATCAAAACAGGGGTAATCCTTCATCGCCGTCGCCCGCCCGAACCGACCCACCAAGGCTGCATCACCCGCCAACCCAAGCTCCGTGCGCACAGTCGTCCGCGCCTCCTCCGAAGGCGCGAACGCCGTCGTATCAAAGCCATTCGGCACCAGCAGCGACTTTGCCTTGGCGTAGCCCATGGCTTCGTGCTGCTGCGCACTCACTGCCGAGTTGTACAAAATGCGAACTGGCGACCATCGCGATAACCAGGCCAGCGCACGAATCACCAGCGCACTGCCGCGCTTCTCCAGCGCTAACGAGTAGAGCGACTGGCGCACATTCCACAGCACGGGCGCACGATGGGCAAACCAACTCGCCAGGGTTGCCGCCAGATTCCCGTGATACATCCAGCCCACGATCACACTCGGCGCGATCCCTTTCACCAGCGTCCGCAGTCGCCACAGCGAGCGCAGCGTGGGCCGCCCCGCCAGCATCCCCAGTCCATCCACGGGGATGCCCGCCGCCGTCAGCACCTCCGCATACTTGCCACCATCAACCAGCGAGATCACCCGCGGCTCGAACCGCCCTCGATCCAGCCGCAATATCACCTGCGTCAGCATCATCTCCGCCCCACCCGTGCCCAGCGCCGTAATGATGAACAGCAAGGGAGCACGGGCGTCTCGCTCGTGCAGATAATGCAGCGTCCTCGCCACCATCTTCTCAACGGTAAACTCTGCCACGATCCGCGCCCGCGCCTTCCGCCCCAGCTCCGCCCGTGCCGCCGCATCCAGTGCGAAAAATTTCCCCATCGCCGCCGCAAGCCCTGCGGCATCGCGTGCTGGAGCCGAGAACCCTGTATCGCCCACCAGCCAAGCCGAATCGCCCACCTCCGTGACAATGCAAGGCGTCCCGCACGCCATCGCTTCGCCCACCACATTGGAAAAACCCTCGCCAAACGCCGACGAGGACACCAGCGCATCCAGCTCGCCAAACACCGCCGGCATGTCCTCCCGAGGCTCATGAAACGTTACCCGCTCAGCCACCCCCAGCTCCGCCGCTAAGGTCTGCATCTGCGCCAAATAAACCGCCGAACCTCCCCCCATAATCATCAGCCGCGCCGCGCCCAGAGGCAGCAGTGCAAATGCCCGCAGCAGCGTCGCATAGTCCTTCATCGGGCTCATGCGTCCTATTGCGCCGAGCAGTGGGCAGGGATGGGCGAGGGTCGAAGGGACAAGGGATAAGGAATAAGGGATAAGGGTGGGAGAGGCCTCTTCAGTTTCTCCCCTTGCCCCTTGTCCCTTATCCCTTGTCCCTTCTGCCCCGCTAAACCTCCCCACATCAATCCCATTCGGCACCACCATCAGCTTCTCCGCCGGATACCCCAGCCCGGCATAGTACCGTGCCCCCGACTCGGAATTGGCAATGATCACCTCCGGGCAACGTGCGAAACTTTTGCCCAAGGCAAAAACCAAGCGCCCCAGCCAGCCATACAACGCCGCATCCGACTCCGAATCGCGCAGCCCCCACACGAGTCGCGTCGAGCGCGGTAGCAGGGGCTTCAGCACGGCGGCCAGCAGATTCGCCTCCGCCATGAAGCTGTATAAAACATCTGCCCGCAGCCCTCGCAGCGTCTTCAGCACCCGCCAGGCAAAGCCCAGCATATCCCAGCGATGCCGCTTACCCACACACACCACAGCCACTCCCGCAGCCCTCAGTTCCGCCTCCATCGGCCCTGAATAAAAGCACACCACCGTCACGCGATGTTCCGCGTCAGCCGCCACCCCACGCGCTAGCGCCACCGCCTGACGTTGAGCGCCAGCGTAGCCAAGATCACGAATGAGAAGGGCGAGTTTCAAGAGAGGTCAGAAATTAACCTCAAGTTATGGAAAATATAATTGAAAGTGATAAATTAGCCGCTTTTTGCTGCCTGCCGTTCGCTTCGCAGCGAGCAAAGCCGCGTTCTGACGAACGCGCCTACGGTAGGCGCACTCGCCAGAGTGCGGCGTTCATTTCCACGGCGGTATGCGAGGAGCCGGCTCAAAAGCCTCTCACGCTCTACTTCGCCGCATAGCCCGCCCATATCCAGCGCAGCGTGTCGGGCAGCATCGACGCGCCATGTTTGCCGTTGTGGGTGCCTTCGCCGAGGATGAATTTGTATTCATAACCCGCAAACTTGAGCGAGGCGGCCATGTCTTGATTGGCGAGCGGCCAGTTGCCGAATTGGTTGTCGATGTCGCCCGTGCCGTCGGCGAGGAAGACCTTCAGCGGCTTCTTCTCGGCCTTGCGGATCATGGCGGGATAGACGTTGCCGCCACGGATGTTGGTGAAGGAGCCGATGTGGCTGACGACTTTGCGGAAGGCTTCGGGATGCTCCCAAGCGACGGTGAAGGCGCAGATGCCGCCGGAGCTGTCGCCGCTGATGGCACGGCCTTCGGGGTCGGTGGTGAGGTTGTAGGTCTTGGCCACTTCGGGCAGGATTTCCTCCAAAAGGAACTGCGAGTAGAGGCCACCCAGCGAGTCATACTCGAAGCTGCGATTGCTGCGCGGCTTGGCCTTTGGATCGGTGGCGGGGAAGCTGCCAGGATTGATGAAGATGCCAATCGTGACAGGCATTTGCCCAGCAGCGATGAGGTTGTCGAAGACTACGGGCACGCGCCATTGGCCATCTGTTTTGACCTTGCCGCCGCCGTCTTGGAAAACCATCACGCAGGCGGGCTTGGCCGCGTCGTACTGCGCAGGCACATAGACCCAGTAATCACGCGTGGTGCCGGGGAAGGCCTTGCTGGTAGTCCATTGCGCTTGCGTGACCTTGCCCTGCGGCATGCCGGGTTTGATCTGCGAGTCAGGGCCGAGGAGATACTGGTCGTCTGCTGGGGCGGCCAGCATGAGTGTGGTCGTGCAGGCGAGGGCTAGTAGGGAAGGGACAAGGGGGAGCTTCATGGTGGGGAATCGTGGGTGGTAGGGTAGTTCGTGGATGGCTGCTTGTGACTTACGGCGGACATTTCACGATCTACCATCCACGATCCACAAGTTAGGTGCCTCGCTTGTTCCCAAACAAATCAATGTGCAGCCTGGGGCTGTAGCGATAGCCGTGTGTCTTGCAGGTTTCGATGAGCAAGGGTGTGCGCTCGCGAATGGCCTCGACGCTGGTGCCCTCGGGCATGAGCAGCACTTTCTCGGGGGGGATGGGGAGGCCGATGCTGGCGACCACGCGGGTGGCTTCTTCGATGTCGGCGGCGCTGGTGATGACGAATTTTAGCTGGAAGTCGTAGCTGCTGCACCACGCCCGCAGCACTTCGGGCTGGAGCCGTGTGCGTTCGTGGCGCTCGACCCAGGCGGCTCCGCCCTCGGCGAGGCCGGGCGTGGAGTTGCTGAGCTTGGGGCTGATGGAGGCGAGGTCGCAGGGCACTTCATTGGGCAAAACGGTGCCTGCGGTCTCGATGGTGATGTGCTTGCCTGCGGTACGCAAGGCCGCAAGCAGCGCTGGCATTTCGCGGGCGATCATGGGCTCGCCACCGGTGACGACGACATGCCGCGTGGCGTGTTTTTCAACCTCAAGCATGATCTCTGGCACGGTCATTTCTTTACCCTCGGGTCGCCAGGAGGCATAGGGCGTGTCGCACCAGCGGCAGCGCAGATTGCAGCCCGAGGTACGGATGAATACGGAGGGCATCCCCACCAGCACACCCTCGCCCTGCACTGAATAAAACATCTCTGAGATCAGCATGAGCGATGCTTAGCACGCCGCTGCAAGGGGCGGGAGAGAAAGATTTTGCTGCCGCCACAACTTGTGGCTCTATGGGGCTATGAATTTGATCCGCCCCCTCGTTGCAATCTGCTGCGCCCTTCTCCTCTGCCAGTGCTCATCTAGCCCCAAGGAGTGGAGTTATAGCTACACGAAGGGCAAGACGGGGATCATCATCGACGGCACGGCGGTACCTCCTGCGAACCTGCCTGAGCCTGTGCTGAAAGCGGTGACGGCGGGTAATAAAATCAAAGGGAAACCCTATCGTTATGGCGGTGGGCACCGGCAGTTCGAAGACAAGGGCTACGACTGCTCCGGCTGCGTGAGTTATGTGCTGCACGCGGCGGGTTACCTCAATCAGCCGACGACCTCGGGCGAGTTGCGCAGCTTTGGCAAGAAGGGTGAGGGCAAACACATCACCGTCTATGCGAAGGATGGGCACGCCTTCATCATCGTCGCAGGGCTGCGCCTGGACACGGGCTATCACGGTGGCGATGGGCCTCGCTGGACGGAGAAGTCGCGCACGACACGCGGTTACAAGGCGCGACATCCTGAGGGGCTGTGAGTGGTGGGTTTACTTGGCGGGGGTTCGCTCGTAGCCTCACCATTGTCCACCGCTGCCCATGCTTGCCATTCTCATCATCCTCATTGTGCTGATTCTCGGCGTCAGCCGTTACGCGGCCCAGCGCTTTGCCGATAACATCGCCGAGGGTCGCACCATGCCAGCGCCCGAGGGGCTCACGGGCGAGCAGATTGCCACGGAATTCCTGCGGGATAACATGGCGGGCGATGTGCAGATCATCGCCCATGAGGCGATGGTGAGCGACTACTACGACCCGTCGCGGCGGCGGCTGTTTCTGCGCAAGTCCACCCGCGAAGGCAAAGACCTCGGAGCCTGGGCCGTGGCTCTTCACGAGGCTGGACATGCCTTGCAAAAATCGGGCGATGAAGACGCCGATGTTGATGCGCTGAAATGGCGGCAGACCTGCATCCGCATGATGCGCTACTTGCCCACAGCGGTCGCGATTATCGCCTTTGGATTCATGCTGATGCGCCGGTTGCCGCCACGTTTTGCGTTGATGGCCGTCATCGGTGTGTGTGCCATGACGCTCCTGCTGAGCATCGGCACGCTGGCCATTGAGTTCAATGCCAACAAACGTGTGCGCCTCTGGCTCGAAGATCGGCTCGCCCGGCGTCCCGAGGCCTTCGATCGGCTAGAGCCCATCCTGGCATCTGTGGCGATTCGCGAGCTGGGCGACCTGACTCGCTCGCCGAGTTTTTTCTTCTTCAGCGCGTTGCCGGGCAGTGGGAAAATACGGCCCCAGTAAATCAGCCTGCCAGTGAAGCATGAGTAATAGAGATCAGGAAGCTTTGGGCTTGAACGGCACTCGCTAGAGCAGCACTTCACGTTGTCGGCTTGATAATCGAGCCTTGCCACGGGTGTTTATGGAGTCAGCAGTGGGGCCAGTAGAGGGTTCCGCTGGAGGTAGGTAGTGACGGCGCGTGGGTCTTTTTCATTCCAATCGGCCAGCACGGTATGCAATATTTCCTGGCGCAATTCAGCATTCTGAATGCTGCCCGCAGTGGCCATTGCGTTCTGTGGCTGACTGTCGGTCCAAGCGGTGGCGAGGTGGTGGCGGGCGAGGTCGGCGATGTCTCGGTTGGGGTTGGCATTGATCCAGCGAGCTAGGTTGTCCGGTGATGATCCCGACCAGATGGCGAAAATTTTATCCTGGGCTCCGGTGCGTGTCTCGGGCTGCGCGATGGTGGCGGCGTACGCCATCGCTGCTGCTGGATCGTCTGATGCCCACATGCCCAGGGCACGCGTCATCAAGTCGGTTCTGAGATGGGTTTCTGGCACGCGGCTTGCCCAGGCGATGGCTTCGGCAGGAGCGGACGCTGCCCAGGTGGTGACGGCTAGGCCAGTGATGATCTGTTGCTGTTGAGGATCATTGAACTTGAGTGCCCAGGCGGCGGCTGCCGTGGGATCGCTCTCGACCCAGGCATTGGCGACGATGGAGGCCAGCGAAGCACTGAGCGGATGGGCATCCATCCAGGCAGCCGTTTCAAGCGGATACTGGTCGGCCCATTCGGCGAGGACTGCGCCGAGCGCTGACTCCCGGAATGTGCCCTCTGGCAGACCCTCCGCCCACGAGGCACCCTCGGCGGGCGCGGTATTCGCCCAGTGTTCCATGACGGCGCGAATGGCGGTGGTGCCAATGGAGGACTCGGCATGTTGCAAGGCCCACTCGGCTGCGCCGGATGGGTTGGTTCGAGACCATGTCTGGGCAATGGCTTCAACCGAGGTGATGCGGGCACTTCCGGTGATTTGGCTAGTGGCCCAGGCGGCGGCTTTTTCGGGAGCTGTGGCTGCCCAGGTGCCAGCCACGGCGGCGTAGGCGACGGCCCGGAGTTCGCCAGGGGGCAAGGTGGCACAGGCGAGGAGAGCTGCTTGCGGATCTTTTTCTGCCCAGGCGCTGAGCAGCGCTTTCACGTAGGCCTGCTTGTCGGCAAGTCCGGCGATGTTGCCGAGAAGTTTCCAGGCGGCTTGGGGGTCGCTCGCCACTGCCATTGCCGCCAGGGTGGCCAACTCCTTGCGCCGATGCGTGACATCGAGATCGGCCAAGATAGGCGCGAGGCTGACCACAGATGGATCGCCCGCCACACTTGCTTGGCGCGGCGTGGCGGCCGTGACTGTGGGCTTGATGAGGCTGGAAGGAGAAGCTGGCCCCGCCTCCGGGGTGCGGGGCGTCTGCGACCACCACAAGGCATTGCTGGCAATGCAGAGCACCCCGAGGAGGATGAGTTGGATACGATGGCTCATACCATGAAAGAACGAGCCGCAAGAGTGAACTCCTGCGGCTCGATGTGTTAAGAGGGTGAGATGGCAACTGGAGGCGTAACAAAATAAGTCATACAAAGTTGGCTCTTCACGAATGGACAGGATTGGCATGATTTAACAGGATTGATGGGCGAAAGCTAATCATGCCAATCCTGTCCAAATGAAGGACTTGTTTTGTGCCAAACCCTAAGACTAGATCGGCGGCAGTGCGAAAGTGCCAGTGTCGGTGTCTTTCATCACGTTCCTGTCGAACTCAGCACGGGTGAACGTGCCAGTGGCGAAGTTCAGCGTGTAGTCGTCCCACTTGTCTGATTTGAACTGCACGCGCAGGGTCGCGGTGCTGCCGTTCGGCATGTAGGTGTAAGTGAAGTTGTCAATGTCGGTTGGGTCTGTTTGCCTGCCTGTCGTCGCGGTGAGGAAGGCGAGGCGCTCGGGGAGTTGGGTGCCATTTTCACTCACAAGGTAGTTCAAGCCAGTCGGATTGGCAGGCGCATTGCCGTCGCCCACCTGGGCTGCGGGCAGGCCAGGTCCCTGATCATCGGCGTCGTTGTCGTCGTCGATACCATCGTGGTCGTCGTCATCGTCGTCGTCGTTGTCAACACCGTCCCCATCGTCGTCGTGGTCATGGCCCCGGCGACGACCATCGCCGTCGGCATCGTCCTCATCGGCGTCGCCATTGCGACGACCATCGCCGTCCGTGTCGTCTTCATTCACATCGTCGTCATCAAGGCCATCGCCGTCGATGTCGGACTCTGAAGGATGATCGTCGAGCCGACTATCGCCGTCGATGTCCAGTTCGGTCGCGCTGTCGTCGCGGCGGTTGTCGCCATCAATGTCATCTTCATCGAGAGAGGCGTCGTCGTGACCATCGCCATCGATGTCGGATTCGGAGGCGTCGTCATCACTTTTGCCATCGCCGTCGATGTCGGATTCGGAGGGATTGTCATCGGCGCGTCCGTCGCCGTCGATGTCCAGTTCGGTCGCGGAATCATCATTGCGGCCATCGCCATCAATGTCGGACTCTGAAGCATCGTCATCACTTTTGCCATCGCCATCAATGTCGGTTTCGGATGCGTCGTCATCCGTCATGCCGTCGCCGTCGAGATCTTTGTCATAGACGGAATCGTCCTTTAGGCCATCGCCGTCGATGTCTGTTTCGGAGGGGTGGTCATCGGGTAGTCCATCACCGTCGATGTCCAATTCAAGAGGATCATCGTCATTTCTGCCATCGCCGTCGATGTCCGTCTCAAGGGGCGAATTATCCGCCCTGCCATCGCCGTCAATGTCCGCTTCTAACGAGGAATCATCCGCTCTGCCATCGCCGTCGATGTCGGTTTCGATGGGGCTATCGTCATCGAATCCGTCGCCATCGATGTCGGTTTCGGCGGCATCATCATCCAGCAGGCCATCGTCGTCGATGTCCAGTTCGCTGAGGTTGTCGTTGTTGAGACGGTCGCCGATGTAGCGTCCGACGAATGGGCCAGACTTGGCCACTCCGCCGTCCACATTGCGATCCAGTCCATTGGGCAGGTCGTCGTTGTCGATGTCGGGATCGACATCATTGGTGATACCATCACCGTCCAAGTCCCCGGCTGGGGCGGCATGGGCGAGCGGGGTGAAAGTCAGGGGAACGGCGAGTCCCAGGGCGAGGGCGAAAAGGCGGGATCGTTTGGTCTTCATGGTTTGGATGTTTTGGACGGACGAAGGGCTTATTATTCCTCGCTGAGGACTGCTGCCTGAGGGCGTGGGATAATGCAAATTATAGTTTGGTAGTGATGGGATGATGATGCAGGCCAAGGGCAGATGTCGCTGCTACCGAGGCTGGGGGATAAGGCAGTAGCTGCGACTTGCATCTTGCAGCCCTGCCAGCACAGTGTGCGCCGCTTCGCCTCGAAGTTTTACACCCATTGCCATGAGTTCTACCAGTCGTCTTGAACGTGTCTTTTTCTGGCTCGCCGGAGCTTCATCCGAAACGCTGGAGAGCTGCCCCCAGTGGGAGCGGCGCAAGTACATGGCCTTCGGCGCGACGGTGCTGGTGCCCTCGGCCTTCGCGCTCATGGCCTCGGCTTACACGCTGAGCACGCTCACGGATAACCTGTGGGTCATCGCCCCGGTGGCCACGGTTTGGTCGCTCATCATCCTCACGGTGGATCGGGCGCTGCTCGCCATCTATCGCGCCTACCAGAATTTCTTCCGCAAGGTGGCGCAGTTCGCCCTGCGTATCGTCGTAGCCGCGCTCATGGGCATGACCATCTCGCACCCGATGACGCTGTTGCTCTTCCGCGATACCATTCAAACCGTGGTAGAAAAAGATCGCGAGAGCGAGATCACCGCCGAGCGAGCCAAGGCCGCTGAGCAGAAAAAACTCGTCGAAGCCAAGGTGCCTGCTGTCGAGCTAGAGATCGCCAAGGCGCGTGATCGGTGGAATGAAACCTTCAACGCCGCCTTCCTCGCCGAAGACCCCAATGCGGCGACGAAGAAACCACTGACCGATGAGGAGAAAGCCGCGAAGGCAGCGCTTGAAGCCAAGATCACCGAGTCCAGCGCCCCACAGCGTGAGCAGCTAGCCACGCTGGAAAAGCAGATCGTCACGCAGGAGACTGCCAACAAAACGCTGAGCGAAGAACTCAACCACTGGCAGACCGAGTTCGAGCGCGAAATCAATGGCCAGCGCAGCGGCATCGTCGGCGTGGGGCCTCGTGCGAAGAGCATCCAGGATGATCAACTCGCGTGGCGTCGGCTGGAGTCGAAGCGGCTCGCCAGCGTTCTGGAAGCGCTCACTGGCCAGCGCACGGCTGCACTCGCCGACATCGACGCTATCGGCCAGCGAGTCACTTCCGAGTTCAACGCCAAAGCTGCGGATGAATCGGCCCGGCAAAAGATTGAGCGCGACCGGCTGGATGGCCTGAAGCGCCAAGTGCAGCAGCAGCAGGCCGACCAGTTCGTGGAGCAACAAAACGGCATACGCGGCACGCTACAAAAGCAACTCGACGCGCAGCTCGCCCAGCTCAAAGGCTTGCACGAAGAAATCTCGCGCCTCGGCAATGACGAAGAAGCTCGTGTCGCCACCCTGCGTGCCGAGCCTCGGCGCGACATCCTCACCCAGACTCTCGCTCTGCATAAGCTCTTCGATAGCGGCAGCCAAGGCGGCACCTTTGCGCTCGCGGCTTACCTCGTGCTCACCGCGCTGTTCATGCTCGTGGATACCATTCCGCTGGTGGTGAAGTTCTTCTCCAAAGCGGGTCCGTATGACACGCTGCTCGACCTCGACGAGGTGCGCTTTGATCGCGAGCGGAAGAGCTTCCTCACCAGTTTCCACCGTTACATGGACGCGCTGGCCAATGGCCGACTGCTGCACCTCACACGCAATAAACCGCTGGAGACGGCCCTCATCGAAGGCGTGGATCGCAGCCGCGCGGCGAAGGAATTCCTGGAGCAGCTCATGGAGTTGGAGAAGGCTTTCGAGGAAAAGGTGCGCATTGAGCGTGAACGCATCGCCACCGAGGCCGCCCCAGGCCACGCGGCAGAAAAGGCCGAGATGCTGGCCGAGATGGTGACCATCTTTTATACCGATCTGCGCCAGCGTATGGCAGGCTTCTTCAGCGATGATGCGGCGAAGCGTGCCGCGCTTTGAGTTTACGGTAAGCCGTGGCCATGCAGCAGATTTCTACTGCATGGCGTGATGCCTCATTGAAAAGAGACACCGAAGAGTAATTCAGAAGGTGGCTCGATGCCTCACAATGTAGGACACTGTGGGTGGGGTGTTTTGCATGGGCTTTGGCTGGGTTGCAAGTGGCCCTTGACTACCGTTTTGTGCG
>JANOAR010000110.1:0-29687 GCA_031411235.1 Verrucomicrobiota bacterium
GCACAGCATCGAGGTCGCGCAGATCGGGCGCTCGATCTGTTCCTTTCTCCAGAGCAGGCACGCGGATTTGCTGGGCGATGCGGCATGGATTGATCCCGATCTGGTCGAGAGCGCCTGCCTCTCGCATGACCTGGGGCATCCACCGTTTGGCCACACGGGCGAGCGCACGCTGCACACGCTGATGGCTCCGTACGGGGGCTTCGAGGGAAATGCGCAGACGCTGCGCATCCTGACCCAGACGATCTTTTCCGAGGGGCGCGATGGCATGAATCCGACGCGGGCGCTGATCGATGGCGTGCTAAAATACAAGACGCTGCAAGCCGAGCTGCCCGACGCACCAAACCATTTTCTCTACAATGACCAGCACGCGACTCTGGCCTTTGCCCATGGTGGCGAGGCATTTCCTGCGGAGCTGACGCCAGGGCGCACGCGCAATGGTTTTCACAGCATCGAGTGCCAAGTCATGGACTGGGCCGACGACACCGCCTACTCGTTGAATGACCTCGCTGATGGCATCCACGCGGGCTTCATTTCGCTGCAAACGCTGGAGCGCTGGGCGGCCCGGCAGTCACTGGCAGCAGCGGAGGCTGAGCATGTTGAGTTCCTGTGCCAGGCGATCCGCGAGGGGCGCGTGGAGGCGCGGCTAAATCGACACATCGGCCTGTGCATCGGCGCGTGCTCGCTGCGCTCCAGCAGCGGCTGGCTGAGCGATAAGACACGCCGCCATGGTCTGGAACTGTGCATCGACGAGGCGGTGCGTGCGCAGACGAAGCTGAACAAGCGCATCTCGAATGAACTGGTCTTCCAGTCGCCAGCACTGCAACAGCTCGACCACAAGGCGGGGTTCATTTTGAAGCGTTTATTCGCTGTGCTGCAGGAGCGCTACATCGAAGGCAATGGTAAGGGCTTGCACATGCTGCCTGCTGAGACGGAGGAGGCGATCTCGCAGGCTGCGGATGCTACGGAGCGAGCGCGGCTGGTGTGCGACTGGATCGCCAATATGACGGATCACTTCGCCTTCAGAACCTATCGCCGACTCTTCGATGCGGAGTTCGGCTCGATCACGGATTTAGTTTGAGAAGCTTTGCCGCACACGAGCATTTCAGTCCGCCGTGCTCACCGCATCCATGACCATCCAGTTGCCTGCCTGATTCTTCTGGATTTTCAGTTCGATGGATCCGCCCTCGTAATAGATGTGGGTGTCATCCATCAACTGCAACGTGGGGTTGTCGCCAGCATCTTTGGACCAGATGAGTTTATTCAGCGCACGCTCGGCAGCGACGACTTGGGCGCTGGCGCGATCATGCTTTTTGTAGGCGTCAAAGAAGCGCTTGCTCGCCTCTTTCAGCGTCTTAGCTCCTCCTTTGGCCGTTTTGGGATCAGGCTTCGGCTCGGGTTCGGACTTCGCTTCAGGCTGCTCTTCCTCGACCGCCAAGTATTCCTTGAGCTGCTTGGTACGCGCCTCCGTTACCGTCGCCAAGGTGCCCGAGTAGAGCATGGGGGCCATGCTGCCGCCGCGTGATTGGTCGGCAGCGAGCGCGGCTTCGGCATCGCGGAAGGTGATCCAGGCACGCTGGGATTCGCGCAGCAGCTTTTGCCCCGCCTCATCGAGTGTGGGCAGCAGTTTTTTATACACCACGTTGAGATGCTTGTCGGCCTTGGCGGCATCGCGTGCAGCCTCAGCATTCATTTCATGCTGGTTCTGGGCAATGCCTGGGGTGATGCAGGCACAGAGGCTGAGGATGGCGACGAGGAGTTTCATGGTGGATGGATGAAGGGTGGTGAACGGCAAAGGTTAGATTTCGGATTTTAGATTCCAGATTTTGGAATTACAGCGAGCCATGTCTATTAGCACTCGAAAAGGCGACTCAGGAAGCACCGATTTACTCTTTGGCCAGCGCGTCATCAAGAGCCACCCACGTATCGCGGCGCTGGGCCATGTCGATGAACTCAACGCCGCCCTGGGTCTGCTACGCCTCCACGCGGGCACTGCCGAGACCGGTGAAGTCGCTGCCCAGACGCAGCTCTGGCTCATCGGCCTGATGGGTGAACTGGCCACCCCGGTAGGCAGCGAAGAAAAATACGAGGAGACCCACACGCAGCAAATCACGACGGAGCAAGTCGGCTACCTCGACGGCTGGGTGGAGCGCCTAGAGCGCGAGGGAGCCTTTAAATTCACTGGCTGGGTGCTCCCCGGCGCAGCAGGCGTGCCGGGCGGAGCCTACGCCGATTTCGCCCGCACCATCTGCCGCCGGGCCGAGCGCAGCCTCATCGAACTGGATGCCACGGGCGATGAACTGCCCAATGACGAGCCCGTGCGCTACCTCAATCGCCTCTCCGATGTGCTCTGGCTCCTCGCCCGCTGGGAGGAAAAAGCCAAAAATAGCCTCACCAAAGTTTAACCCGCAAAAGTTGACGGCTAATTCCAACTCAGCTAGCATCGGCCTGATGAGAGCCCCCTGTTCCTCCCGACTTCCTATTGCCTGCACCGCTATCATTCTAGCGAGCGCCAGCATTTCACCCGCCTGGGCCTTTCTCGGCTTCTTCAAGAAGACCGACAAGACCGTGGCCCCTAATAACGCCGAACTGCAATCCCAAGAAGCAACCGCCATGGTACTGCTCCGTGATGGACGTGCCGCCCAAAGCGCTGGCGATGGTGGCAAAGCGAGCAAGATCTACGACAGCATCGTGGAGAAGTATCGCTTCACCAACAGCGCCTCCGAAGCCGCTTTCGCCAAAGCCACCATCGTGCGTGTTAACGGCAAGCTCGACGACGCCTTCGATGCCTTCCAAATATTCATCGACCGCTACCGCCAGAGCCCCAGGTTCCCTGATGCCATCCAGCAGCAGTACGAAATCGCCGAAGAAGCCAAGGGCGGCAAAAAACAGCGCAGCCTCATTCTCCTGCCCATGAAATTGGGCTCCGAGGAAGTGATCAAGCTCTACCAGCAGATCATCAAAAATGCGCCCTATGGCAAGTTTGCCCCCCTCGCTCAGTTCAGCATCGCCGAGATCTACCAAGAAAAGGGCGACAAAGCCAAGGCCACCCAGGCCTTCCAAACCGTCGTCGATAACTACCCGTCCTCGAAGGAAGCATCGGAAGCTCAGTTCCGCATCGGAGCCATCAGTAATATCGCCGCGAACAAAACACAGGACAGTTCCAACCTCGTGCAGACTCGCGATGCCTTGCAGACCTACGTCGCCACCAATCCCTCGGGTGACCGCGCCAGCGAGGCCCAGGCCATCCTCAGCCAAGTCGATGCCACCGAGGCAGCACGCTCCCTCGAAGTCGCCAAATTCTACGAGAAGAGCGGCAAGCCCAAAGCTGCTGCCATCTACTACAACGAAGCACTGAAATACGGCACCCCCGAAGCCTCTGCTGAAGCTCGCGACCGCCTCGCCTCCCTCGCCAAGGAATTCCCCGAGGAACTCGTCGATGTGAAAAGCAACCCTTCCAACAACTACACCGTCCCCGCTGCCATGGATCTGCGCAGCCGTGATGACTATGCTGGCCCCCCAGCACCTGAGTTGGCCCGTCTCAGCCAAAAGCCCAAGATGCGCAAAGAGAACGAAGCCTTCATGCCCATCCCCCTGCAAGAGCCCGATCTGCCGACTCGCCCTACGGGTGCCCCCGCCCCTGGTAGCTTGCTCCCTCCCGTCATCGCCCCTGGCGACAAGCCCTTGCTTCTGCCAGTTCCCCCCGCACCTACGAGCGCCCCCGCAGCGCCGCCTGTGCCACCCGCCCCCGCGCCTGAAGCCCCTCCCGCCAAGAGCAACTAAATCAACGCGGCCCATCCTCCGCCCACTGACTTTCATTACTACTCCCACGATACCCACATGAACCGCTGGCACCTCCTCATCACTCCCCTCCTAGCCCTCCTGCTCTCCAACTGCGCGGGTTACAAGATCGGCACATCCAAGCCCTCGCACCTCACGAATGTCGTGAAGTTGCATGTGCCCACGTTCGTCAATGACACGCTGGAGCCTCGCCTCGCGGTGCTCGTCACCAATGCCGTCATCAAACAAATCCAATTAGGCGGAGCCTACCAAATCGTGACCGAAGACGAAGCCGATGCGACCCTAAAAGGCTCCATCGAAATCATCGACCGCAGCCAGTGGCGCTCCGTGCGCACCAACACCCTACGAACCCGCGAGATCCTCGAACTGATCCGCGTGAATTACAAAATCACCGATAGCAGCGGCACCTCCCTCCACACTGGCCGCACGCAAGGCCAGTCCCACATCGTGCTGGACGCCAACTTCCAGCTCTCCGAGCGCCAAGCCCTCTCCGAAGCAGCCGAGCAACTCTCCGTTGCCCTGGTCGATGAGATCTCCAATGGTTGGTAGAGCGCCGCTAACGCCCCGAGCTTAATATTAAAGCGCCCCTCATAAAGGGGCGCTTTTTTGTTTTTAAAGAGCCGTCTCCAACCTTTTTCCATTCGCCAAATCAAGCGTCACTGTGCATACATGCCCTCGAATGATTGGCATTGATCTAGGCACAACGAATAGCCTCGTGGCCATCCTGGAGGATGGGCAACCGCGAGTGTTGGCGAATGAATTTGGCGAAGACCTCACGCCCTCTGTTGTCGCCGTGGCTGACGACGGTGCCCTGCTCATTGGACGTGCGGCAAAAGATCGGCTGATCAACTCCCCCAGCAGTGGCCAAGCCTTTTTCAAACGCGACATGGGCACCACAACCACCTATCGCTTTGGCAACAGGCGCTGGAGCCCCATTGAATGCTCCGCGATGGTGCTCAAAGAGATGAAACGCATCGCCGAACTGCATCTGGGAAAAGAAGTCGAAAGCGCCGTGATCACCGTGCCCGCCTACTTTCACGACCAGCAGCGCCAAGCCACCGTCGATGCCGCCAAGATCGCTGGCCTGCGCGTCGAGCGCTTGCTCAACGAGCCCACCGCTGCCGCCCTCGCCTATGGTTTCCGCGCCACCGATGAACTCAATACCCTGCTCGTTTTTGACCTTGGCGGCGGCACTTTCGACGTGACCGTTCTCGAGTGTTTCGATGGCGTCGTCGAAGTGAAAGCCTCCGCTGGCGAAAGCCGCCTGGGCGGTGAGGACTACACCGATGCACTCGCCGACTGGCTCATCAAAGAATTCCATTGGAAGCCCACCGAAGCTGATAAAACCAAGTGGCGCGAGCAAGTCGAGCAACTCAAGCGCACCCTCAGCAAAGAGCCTCGCGGCAGCATCCGCATCGGCGACAAGGACGCCCCCATCACCCGCGACGACTTCACTACTGCTACCGCTAGCCTCACCGCCAGACTGCGCCCCGTGGTGAAGCGTGCCCTGCGCGATGCCCAGCTTACCCCTGCACAGCTCGATGCCGTGCTGCTCGTCGGCGGTGCCAGCCGGATGCCCATCGTCATCGAGCAGATGCGAAATGACCTGCAACTGCCCCCCAACACCACACTCGACCCCGATCGAGTCATCGCCCTCGGCGCGGCCATTCAGCAAGCTCTGTGCGTCGGCGACGAGGCCGTGCGCGATCTCGTGCTCACCGACGTATGCCCACATACACTCGGCGTCGAAGTTTCAAAACACCTCACCCCAGGGCATTCCGAGCCGGGGTTTTTCTCCCCCATCATTGATCGCAACACCACCGTCCCCGTCAGTCGCAGTTCCATTTATAGCACCATGCATCCCGACCAGGATGAGATATTTTTGAAGGTGTACCAAGGTGAGAGCCGCCTCGTAAAGGACAACCAACGCATCGGCGAAATCCGCATCACCGGCATGAAAACCCAGCCGGGACAAACTCACCCTGGAGCCGTGGACGTGCGCTTCACCTATGACATGAATGGCATCCTGGAAATCGAAGTCACCGTGCTCGCCACCCACAAGAAGCACAGCCAAGTCATTGAACAGCGCCCTGGCACAATGAGCAAAGAACAGATCGCCGAAGCCATCCGTGCGCTCCAACCTTTAAAAATCCATCCTCGCGAAACGCCTGCGCACCGTGCGCGACTGGAGCGAGCCAATCGACTCTATGCCGACCTCAGCGGTGATTTACGTGAGTCCTTGACCCACTGGGTGGACGCCTTTGAAGGTGCCCTCGCCTCGCAACAGACCACGAGGATCAAAGAAGCGGCTGAGGACTTGGATCGCTTCATGCACCCCTTCTTTCGCGATGCCTAGCTGGCTCATACCCGCACGGGGATCCCCTTCCCTGCGAGGAAAGTCTTCACATCGCCCACGGTAAATTCGCCAAAATGGAAGATGCTCGCCGCGAGCACGGCATCGGCTTTGCCAGCAGCCCCCAGCACATCGACCATGTGCTCTAGCTTGCCAGCACCGCCGCTGGCAATGACGGGGATCGTCACCGCCTCGCTCACCGCTCGCGTCAGCCCGAGATCGTAGCCCGCCTTGGTACCATCGGCATCCATACTGGTGAGGAGTATCTCTCCCGCACCGCGTTTGCACACCTCGGCGGCCCATTCGATGGCATCGACTTCATCGCCATTCGCTCGTAGCGCAGGCTTCCTACCACCGTGGGTATAGACTGTCCACGAGCCGCGAGCATTGCGTTTCGCGTCGATGGCCACCACGAGGCATTGGCAACCAAAGGCCTCCGCCGCTTCGTCGATGACCCCTGGATTGGCCAGTGCCGCCGTGTTCACGCCCACTTTATCCGCGCCCGCCAGGAGCATGATCCGCATGTCCCCCACGGTGCGAATGCCACCGCCCACCGTCAGCGGCATGAAGCAACACGCCGCCGTGCGCTCCACCACATCCACCATCGTTTTGCGATTGTCCGATGACGCCGTGATGTCCAGAAACACAAGCTCATCTGCCCCCTGGTCATTGTAGGCCTTCGCGCACTCCACGGGGTCGCCCGCATCGCGTAGATCGAGAAATTTGGTGCCCTTGACCACACGGCCAGCATGGACATCGAGACAGGGGATGATTCGTTTGGTAAGCATGTGCAGGGGATTTTAAGCGAGCGCGTAGAGTAGAGAGCAGAAATCCCATGGCGAGCAACAGTCATGCTTGGCGACAAATCATTGTTTTCATCTTTGCACTTGCTCAAGTTACTTTGCATTGCAAAGTAAATGCCATGTCCACCCACGACACCGCCTTGGAGCATCTCCGCATCATCCGCTCGCTCATGGAGCGTGCCCAGACCTACCGCGCCATCTCCGCCCCAGCCGCCTTGTTTGGCGGCGTCCTGGGTACCATCGCAGCCGCGCTCGGCATCATGGCCGATGCGGCCCCCCTCTCCTGGTCGCCCACCAAACTGCTTTGGATTTGGCTACTGCTGCTCATCCTCA
This sequence comes from Verrucomicrobiota bacterium, assembly GCA_031411235.1. Lineage (GTDB taxonomy): Bacteria > Verrucomicrobiota > Verrucomicrobiia > Verrucomicrobiales > Verrucomicrobiaceae > JANOAR01. Next base: position 7,288 of record JANOAR010000110.1, read on the forward strand.
GTTCTGGGTTGAACCTAGCCCTACTCTTTCAAAGCGCTGCCCGGCGCAGCCAGCCCCTGCTCTCCGAGGGCATGGTCACCGCCATGCGTGCCATCACCCCGCCGATGCTGGTGGGCGGTGTGCTGGGATTTTGCTTCATCATTTATCGTGGCGATGCCGTGCTGGCCTCTCTCATCTGGATCAATACCTACGCGCTCGGGCTGCTCGCCACAGGCACCTTTTCGCCTCGTTCGATACGGCGACTCGGACGCGCCTTTCTGTGTGCCGGGCTCTCGCTGAGCCTCGTGTGGTTCCACCGCCCCGACTTGTTACCTTGGCATGGCAATGTGGCCCGCGCCTCGCTCTTCCTCGGCCTCACCTTTGGCCTGCTGCACATCGCCTACGCCGTCGCCGTGTTTTCACGCCCCTACAAGTCACCGACCGAGGTAGCCGAATGATCGACTTTGAACAACTGGACAAGGTGATCCACGAGAAGGCTCGTCTTTCCATCATGACCCTACTCGCTGGCCGAGGCGAGTGGAGCTTCCAGGATCTGAAAGCGGAACTCAGCATGAGCGACGGCAACCTAATCACCCACATCCGCAAACTCACCGAACCCGGCTACGTCCTCGAAACACGCGACGAAACCAGCACTCGCCCCCGCACCACCTACGCCCTCACCAAGTCGGGCCGCTCAGCCTTCAAAGACTACATCGCCGTGCTGGAGGCCATCGTGAAATCTACCAAACCCTAAGCCGTCCAACGATTCCCAAGACATAGCCATACCATATAACTTTGCATTACAAAGCTTTAACCCCACCACCCCAATGACACTCCACCTCGCCACCCACCACGGCATGTGCTTCGGCGTCCGCGACGCCCTCCGCGCCACCCATAACGCTGCGACGGCTCGGCCCGTCACCATGCTCGGCCAGCTCGTGCATAATCCTCTCGTCGATGCCCACCTGCGCACCCTCGGCGTGCAAAAAGGCGACCTCGAAGACACTCAAAGCGCCACCACCCATGAAGTCATCATCAGCGCCCATGGGGCCTCGGATAAAGCCCGAGCGGCGTGGCAGGCAGCCGGGCACCACGTCACCGACACCACCTGCCCGCTGGTGCGCAAGGCCCACACAGCCCTCGCCACACTTGTCGCCGAGGGTTATCAACCTGTGGTCATCGGCCAAGCCCAGCACGTCGAAGTACGTGGCCTCATCGGCGATTTCCCCAGCGCCATCGTCGTGCTCTGCGCCGCAGATATTGCCAGCATCCCTGCGAGCCAGCGCATCGGCGTCATCTCGCAGACCACGCAGCCGCTCACCCATGTGCTCGGTCTCGTCGAACAAATGAAACGCCAGCAGCCCGCCGCCGAGGTGCGCTTCATCGACACCGTCTGCCACCCCACCAAGCAGCGCCAAACCTCGCTGGAGCAGCTCTGCGCCCAGTGCCAAGTCATCATCGTCATCGGTGGGCGCAACAGCAACAACACCCGCCAGCTCACGGAAGCCGCCACGCGCCTCGGAGCCACTGCGCATCAAATTGAATCCTCCGCCGACCTTGATCCGCGCTGGTTTACACAGGCCGAGTCCGTCGGCGTCACCGCAGGCACCTCCACGCTGGATGAAACCGTCCGCGCCGTGATGGATCGCCTCCGCGAACTCGCCGCCGCATGAACATCCAAAACCAGACAACCAACAGTCTCCCCCAATTCCTAATTCCTAATTCTCAATTCCTCATTCTATGAACACCGCCCACTGGATCACCCACTTTGAACACAGCCACGACTTCACGCGCACATTCACTTTGCCAAACAAAGCTTGCGCTCTTCCCGAGCAAACTCGAAGCGCGGTGGCTGCCTCCATCGCCATCTTCCAACTCGGCGAAACCGGCGGCGGCACCCGCCTGCGTCAGTACTCGCAAGCTACCGCACCCGTGGAGAGCCTGCGCGGCTACCAGCGTGCCATCGACCTCTTCGTCGCCGAGGAACAAGGCCATGCCGCCTTGCTCGAAAAACTGCTACGTCATCTGCACGGCACCAAGCTCACCAAGCAGTGGACAAACTCCATCTTTCGCTGGGTGCGCGGGTTGGTGAATCTGGAGTTCAACATCCAAGTCCTCGTCACCGCCGAGATCATCGCCGAGGTGTATTTTGGAATGCTCTACCTGCACTGCCCAGACGAGGTCGTGCGCACCGCGTCACAGAAAATCCTGCGCGATGAAATGAAACACCTCGCCTTCCAGCGCGACTTCTTGGCCACGCGATTGGCCGAGTTATCGCCCGCGTGGCGTTGGCTGTGGCGCTTGCAGTTTGCCGCCGTGCTCTACCCCACCGCCGCTGTCGTCGCCTGGGATCACGGCCCGTGCATCACGTTCCTCGGCATGGAGCGCTGGACTTTTGCCAAGCGCTGCGTGCAAGCTGGACAACGCTTTCTGGCTCGCCTGGAGCAAATGACCACGAAGCGCGTGGCAGCAGGTGAGGAGAAACACGAGGTGGGTTCTGTAACGGTGTGACGCTTGATCGGCACAGACGTACATGGCAGGATGGGCCGACACTACCTTGACCCCAAGACCATGATTGAAGGCATCATCGAATTCATCGGCGAAATACTCCTCGAAGGTATGGGCTGCCTCATTTCCGATGGCATGGGCTGGATTGGCGCTCATGTGATTCGCTTGGTAACATGGGGCAGAGTGGACAGCGATCCTGACTATTGGTTTCCCAAATTTGTCGGCGTCGTGACCGTTTTGCTCATCGCGTTTTCTATCGCCGCCTTAATTCGCATGAACTGGTCAGACGCCGTTTAACTCCCTACCCCATGACGCGCATCATCGTCCCCACTCTAGCCATCGTCGGCATCGTGATGGCGGGCGCTCGCATGATGAGCCTCCACGGCGAGCCCCCCAAGCCCATGCAAAGTACCATCCCCAGCGTTGTCATTACCACCCCCGCCGCAGGGCCCCTTGTCGCGCCCTCATTGCCCACCGAGCCAGCCCCAGATCACTGGCCAGCGATGACCGCCGAACAGCGCCTCGCCAATGCAAGCCAGCGCAGACTCCCCGGCATTGAGCGCGATCTCGCAGCCCATCATTTGCAGCTTGGTGCTCCCCTCTTCCTCCGCATTTTCAAAGAAAGCAGCGAACTGGAGCTATGGCTTCAGGCCGCTCCAGACCAAGCATTCCAGCTCTACAAGGCATGGCCCATCGCCGCTTTTTCTGGCGTGCTCGGGCCAAAGCAACGCGAGGGAGACATGCAAGCACCCGAGGGTTTTTACAGCGTCGATGCCCGGCGCATGAACCCGCTGAGCAAGTATCATCTGTCCTTCAACCTCGGCTACCCCAATGCCTTCGATACGGCGCTGGGCCGCACGGGAAGCCTGCTGATGGTGCATGGCAAAAATGTGTCGATAGGCTGCTATGCGATGACCGATCCCGTCATCGAAGAAATCTATCTCATCGCCGCCGCCGCGCTGGCCAAGGGGCAGCGCGAGTTCCCTGTGCATTGCTTCCCCTTTCGCATGACCGCTGAACGCATGGCCCTGGCACGCAGCGAGGGCAGCGAGTGGGTGCCCTTCTGGGAAGACTTGCACGCGGGCTGGCAAGCCTTTGAAAAGACCCAGCGAGTGCCCACCATCAGCGTTGTGAAGCAGCGCTATGTGGTTCGGCCATGACGCGCACATCCCTGCTTGCCACACACGCGCAGCCCTCTAACGATGCGTGCCCATGCCACACATTGTTACACTCGGTCTCGTGCAGAGCCGCGCCTTTGAAACCAAGGCGCAGAGCCTCGCCCATCACATCGCTTTGATCCGCGATGCGGCGGCGCGTGGCGCACAAATCGTCTGCCTCCAGGAACTGTTTCTTACCGAGTACTTCTGCAAAGGCGAAGTCACCGAGCGCTTCGATCTCGCCGAGGTCATCCCTGGGCCTACGACGGAAGTTCTCTGTCCGCTGGCCAAGGAACTCGGCGTGGTCATCATCGCCTCGCTTTTTGAAAAACGCGGCCCAGGCCTGTATCACAACACTGCCGCCATCATCGACGCCGATGGCACCTACCTGGGCAAGTATCGCAAGATGCACATCCCCGAGGATCCAGGGTTCAACGAGAAGTTCTACTTCACCCCCGGCGACCTCGGCTACCGCGTGTGGGAGACCAAGTATGGCCGCATTGGCGTGCTCATTTGCTGGGATCAGTGGTATCCCGAAGCCGCTCGCTTGGCAGCACTCGCTGGCGCACAGATCATTTTTTACCCCACCGCCATCGGTTGGCTGGCCAGCGAAAAAGCCGAGCTAGGCCATGCCCAACACACCGCCTGGGAGACCGTGCAGCGCGGCCATGCCGTCGCGAATGGCTGCTACATCGCCGCTGTGAACCGCACCGGCTGCGAAGAAGAAACTGAGTTTTGGGGACAGACTTTTGTTGCCAACCCCTACGGCGTGATTACTGCGAAGGCCTCCGTCGAAAATGAGGAAGTGCTCATCGTGCCGTGTGACCTCCAACTCGTTGAAGACTTTCGCCGCATTTGGCCTTTTTTCCGTGATCGCCGTATTGACACCTATTCTCCCCTGACCCAACGCTACCTTGATGAGTAAGTCCTCCCCCACCAACTACCGCCTCCCCGCTGAATTCGAGCCCCAGGAGGCAACATGGCTCTCGTGGCCTAGCAACAAAGACGCCTGTCCCAAGACCTACCTGCGTCTGCAAGACAAGTTCGGCGAGATCGCTGCCAACCTCGCCCGCTACCAGCGCGTCCGCATCAATGCCCCCGACCGTATGCACATGGGCATCCGCCTCAGCATCGCCGACAACGAGGGCGACCTCAGCCAGGTCGATCTCTACGACCACCCCACCAATGACGTCTGGTGCCGCGACCACGGCCCGATTTTCCTCAAGCACAACGAGACAGGCAAGTGCGCCATCGCTGACTTCAAGTTCAATGCTTGGGGTGGCCAATTCCCACCATGGGATCTCGATGACGGCATCCCTGCCAAAGCCGCCGAAGTGCTCAAGATGGAGCGCTTCACCAGCGACCTCGTGCTCGAAGGCGGAGCCATCGAGTGCAACGGCCAGGGCGTGCTCATCACCACCGAATCCGTCATGCTCGACCCCAAGCGCAATCCTGGTAAGACCAAGGCCGACATCGAAAAAGAGCTGAAGCGCATGTTCAACATCCAGACCGTCTTCTGGCTCGGCAAAGGCATCGCTGGCGACGACACCGGTGGCCACATCGACGACATGGTGCGCTGGGTTCGCGAGGACGCCGTGCTCTGCATGGTCGAAAGCAAAGAGAGCGATGCCAACTTCAAAGTGCTCAAGGAAAACCGCGAGCGCCTCAACGACCTGCGCACCGTCAAGGGCGAGAAAGTCGAGATCATCGAACTCGAAATGCCCAACGCCATCGAAGTCAAAGACTGGCGCCTCAATCGCCTGCCCGCCAGCTACGCCAACTACATGATCGCCAACAACGCGCTTATCATCCCCACCTTCAAACAGAAGAAAAAAGACGCCATCGCCGAAGAAGTCCTCTGCGACCTCTTCCCTGGTCGCGAACTGACCACCTACGAAGGCAAGGACTTCATCATGGAAGGCGGTGCCCTGCACTGCATCTCCATGCACCAGCCGAAATAGTCGCGGCAAGAACTGGAAGCAAAATCTGAGCGGCGAGCGGGCAGACCCGCTCGCCGCTTTGTTTTTGTGGTGAGTCGAGCTGATGCCGCCCTACTCATCCTGTGAATAACCCAGCGCCAAAAATCCCACATTTTGTGTTGGATTAGCGAAGCAAACACTAGATATGGGAAAACTAGGCATTCTCGCTTGCCCCATCCCCTTCGCCGCTGGTTACTCCACGCCTCCCCTTTCACTCGTCCTCACGCATGTATCTCAAGAGCCTCACCCTCCATGGTTTCAAGTCCTTCGCGGACAAAACCACGTTCGAGTTCTCCACAGGCGTCACAGGCATCGTCGGGCCGAACGGCTGCGGCAAATCCAACGTCGTCGATGCTATCCGCTGGGTGCTTGGCGAGACATCGGCCAAAGCCCTGCGCGGCGACGAGATGGCTGATGTCATCTTCAACGGCACCGACAAACGCAAGCCCGTCGGCATGGCGGAGGTCACCCTCACCATGGCCGACTGCGAGCAAGCGCTGAAGGTGGACTTCAACGAAATGTCCCTCACTCGTCGTGTCTTCCGCGACGGACGCTCGGAGTATCGGCTGAACAACACGCTCTGCCGCCTGCGCGACTTCCACGACCTCCTCGCCGGCACAGGCATTGGCCGCGCCGCCTACTCCATCATGGCCCAGGGGCAGATCGACATGCTCCTCAGCTCCAAGCCCGAGGATCGACGCAGCGTCTTCGAGGAGGCCGCCGGCATTACCAAATTCAAGGGGCAAAAAAAGGAAGCCCTGCGCAAACTTGAATACACCGAAGTCAATCTCCTGCGCATCGCCGACATCGTCGCCGAGGTGAAGCGCCAGATGGGCACCGTGCAACGCCAAGCTCAAAAAGCCCGCCGTTACCAAATCCTCCTCACCGACCAGCGCACGCTCGACACCCATCTCGGGCACAAGCACTGGAGCGAATACAGCGCCGAAAAGACCGAGACCGAGACCCTGCTGACCGACCTGCTGCTGCGACTCAACGACGCGCACAAGCTGCTGCACAACACCGAACGCGAAGCCAGCGAGACTCGCGAGGCCTACCACGCCATCGAGGGCACCCTCAACACCCTGCGCGCCCAGGCCCAAGAAATGCGCACCCAAGTGCAGGCCGCCGAGAGTAAGATGGGCTTCAACCGCGAGCGCAGCGAGGAACTCGAAGGCCGCATCCGCAAGCACGACGAAGACATCGCCAACGCACAAGAGTTGATCGAGCAGCAGCAGCGCGAAATGGCCACTGCCGATGAGCAACTGAACATCATCCGCGCCAACATCGAAGGCCGTCAACTCGCCCTCAATGAGCACCAAGGCGGGCACCAGAGTCTCGCGCCACAGCGCGGCGAACTCGACAACCAGCGCCGTGCCGTGCGCGAGAGCATCCGCATGTACGAGGGGCAACTCGCCGCCAGCGAGTCGCGCATTCAGAGCCTCACCACCCAGATCGCCGCCGACCGCCAGCGGCATGAAGCCTTGCAGCGCGACCTGCAATCCAGCAGCCAGGCACGCGAGGCCGCGCAGATCGAATACGATGACTTGCAGCACCAGCTCACCGACCTCGAAGCCGCCCGCAACGAACTGGACGAACAGCTCAAAGCCATCGCCAGCGGCATCGTCGAAAAACGCCGCCAGCGCGACACCCTCGATACCGAGCTGAACGAACTGCAACGCACCGCCACCCAGCGGCGCTCGCGCTTGGAAGTGCTGCAACAGCTCATCCAAAAGGGCGAAGGCCTCGACCAAGGCACCCAGCAAGTGCTGCGCGGCCTCGACAACCCCGACATCTACATGACGGGCGTGCGAGGTCTATTGGCCAGCGCCATCGAAGTCGAGCAGCTCTACATCACCGCCGTCGAAGCCGCCATGCGCGAGCATTTGCAGGCCGTCCTACTCACCGAGAGCGAGCTGGCCATGCAGATCGTCGAACGCCTCGCCCAGCAAAAAATGGGCAAGACCGCCATCATCGCGCAAGACTTTGCCATGCGCAGACAGAGCAGTGCAGACATCTCACCTGTGAGCCGAGGCCCACTCCCGCACGGAGCCATCGCCTGGGCTGTGGACAAAGTAAAAGCCCGCGAGGGCACGCAGGGCATCGTGGAGCACCTGCTCGCGCACACCCTCATCGCCGACTCTCTGCACAGCGCGATGCGTATCAAACGCCAGCACCCCGATCTCGCCATCGCCACCATGCAGGGCGAATTCATCTCCGAGACAGGCGTCATCTACGGCGGTGCCAGCAAGGAAGAAGCCACCTCCACCCTGCGCCGCGAGGCCGAAGTCCGCACGCTCGTCGGCGAAGTCGAAGCCCTGGAAATGCGCCTTCTGGAAAAGGAAGATGTGCTCGCCACCCTGCGCCACGACCTGGAGGATCAGCAACGCGAAGAGGCAACTCTACGCGAGCAAAGCCAACACACGCGCGAGCAATTCAGCCAGTACCAAGGCAAACTCTCCGTCGTGCAGCGAGCGCTCCAGCAGGCCAGCGCCAAAGCCGATAGCGTGGACTGGGAGCAGAGCCAACTCGGCGAGCGCATGGCCGCAGCCGAGGCCAATATCATCTCACAGCGCGAGCAAGCAGCGCAGGCAGCCGAAGCCGTCGAAGGAGCAAGAGCCCACGAGCAAGAACTCGAAATCGAAGCCGACAGCATCGCTCGCCGCGAGATGGAAAGCAGCGAGCGACTGGGGGAACTGCGCATCGCCTTGGCCCATGAAATGAGTTCTCTGCAAGCCCTCGAAGGCCGCAGAACACCCATCGCCCGGCGCATGTCGGAGTTGCTCGCCAGCATCCAGCGCTACGAGCACGAGATCCTCACCTGGCGCGAGCGCCTGGGCAGCAGTGAGGCCGAGAACGAAAGCCTCGCCATGCAGATCGAGGAGAAGCGCTCCTTCGTCGGCATGGCCGAGGAGGAACTCGCCACCCAAACCGCAGGCCGTATGCAGTTCTTTGAGCGCGTCGGCCAGCTTGAGCAGCAGCTCTCCGCACTGCGTTTGGAAAACACCGCGATGACCGAGCAGCGCAGCAAGAGCGAAGTGCAGCTCACCCGCGTGGACTTGCGCTTGGAGAACCTCACCGCACAGCTTCAAGAGCGCTACCAACTCGATCCTGCGGCCTTCGTTCCCGATCTGGCAGCCCTAGAAGCCGCGATCGAAGGCCAACGCAAAGGCCGTGGGCGCAGAGCGAGTGCAGGCGAAGCCGAGGACAGCAACGCCGGGCTCCCGTCCGCAACAGTAGAGCCCTACGCCAACACCGAACAAGCGACAGATGACCAACCCACCGAAGTCGTCTGGTCTGCTGATGCTGAGCCCGCCGAAGACGAAGGCGACAGCGAGTGGAAAGATGCACGCTCCGTCGCCGAAGAAATCAACGAACCAGAAGCGCCTGCTGCCACCGTCGATCCCTACACCAGCATCGACTGGAACTACGTCACCCTGACCGTCGCCGACCTGCGCCAGCGGCTCGATGGCATCGGCTCCGTCAACCTCGATGCCATTCAGGAGTTCGAGGAACTCGAACAGCGCTACACCTTCCTCGACGGTCAATTTAACGACCTCACCAAGAGCAAAGACGAACTGCTGCAAGTCATCGCCAAGATCAACGACACGACGAAGGCCATGTTCGTCGAGACCTTCAATCTCGTGCGCGGCTACTTCCAAAACAACTTCGCCGAACTCTTCGGCGAGACCTCCAAGGCCGACCTGCTACTCGTCAACGAAGACGACCCGCTGGAGTCCGGCATCGAAATCATCGCCAAGCCCCCAGGCAAAAAATTGCAGACTATCAGCCTGCTCAGCGGCGGCGAGCGCAGCATGACGGCGGTGGCCCTGCTCTTCAGCATCTACCAGGTAAAGCCTAGCCCCTTCTGCGTGCTCGACGAGCTGGATGCCCCTCTCGATGAGTCCAACATCTCGCGCTTCCTCAAGATGCTGGAGAACTTCATCGGCAACAGCCAGTTCATCATCGTCACCCACAACAAGCGCACCATGGGCCGCGCCGATGTGATCTACGGGGTCACCATGCAAGAGCGCGGCGTCAGCAAGCCCGTCGGCGTGCGCATGACGACCGAGGCCAACGCCACCCACATCGACAGGCAGCGCGGTATTGGCAAAGTCGAGATCGACACCAGCGACAACAGCTACGGCCAAGCCAATGGCACCCGAGTCAACACCGACGAACCTCTACCCGATGATTTCGCCGATCTCGTCGTGGATACCGAGGCCATCGCCGCCGCTCCGCCAGCGCTGACGGACGAGCCTTTCCCCAAGCGCAATGACAGCGACTCCGGCGATGTCGTTTATATCGCCCATGAGGAAATCGAGGACGAGGAAGTGGGCCTGCTGGCCTAGCAGGCGAGAGGTGGCTCCATAAAATCGCGCCTCGACGACCTCCACGAGGCGTTCTATGGAGGTACCTCGCGACATCCTTTTTAATCCGTCGTGCAGCTTCCGTAGAGATCATGGCCGAACGCATCCCTGTCATCGTAAACCCCGCCGCCCGCAGCTCGCGTGCAGGCGGTATGGTGGCACGAGTACAAGCCCTGCGACCCGAGCCCGAGCTGCACTTCACCGAGTCGGTAGGCCATGCCACCGAGATCGCCGAGCGCCTCGCCCGCGAAGGCCGCGAGCTAGTCGTCGCAGCAGGCGGCGATGGCACGGTGAACGAGGTGCTGCAAGGCCTGTGCCGTGTGAATGCCACACGCCCCAATCCTGCCACGCACACCGCGCTAGGCACGCTGCCTGCGGGCACGATGAATGTCTTCGCCTATGAGATCGGTTTCCCCAGCCATGCGCACTGGGTGCAGCCGTGGCAGATCATCAGCTCTGGCGCACGCCGCAGCATCGACCTGTGGATGGCCAATGATCAGTATTTCCTGCAACTCGCTGGCGTGGGCCTCGATGCCGAGATCATTCGCCGCACAACTTCGGCAGCAAAGAAAAAACTCGGCCCGCTCGCCTATGTGCTCTCGGCGGTCGAGGTGCTGAAGGTGCAGTCCCCTGCCCTCTCGCTTCAGATTCCAGGTCGCCCCGCGCTGTGTGGCTCCACCGTCCTCATCGGCAATGGGCGCAACTACGGCGGACGCTTCACCATGTTCCCCAACGCCAAGGCCAATGATGGCCTGCTCGATGTGCTCATCTTCCGCGAGCCACTGAATGCCTGGCACGCGGCGCAATTATTGCGCGGTGCCTTGGCGGATGGCTACACGCACAGCGAGGACTTGGATTACCTGCAACTGCCGAGCTTCACCGTATCGAGCAACATCGAGACGGCGATGGAAGTGGACGGCGAGTTGAGCGGCTGCACGCCTGTGACCTTCAAACGTGCGCCGTTCGATCTGCGCATCGCCGCTGGCCAGTGATGCGCAGCCCTACTCCCCGCGCAGCAGTGGCTCGATGTGCTGCTCGCACACGCGTGGCCAGTCCAGATAACCCGCGAGCAAGGTGCGGCGCAGGTAGCGCCCCTCCATGCGCGGGTGCTCCGCGATGATCGCCGCCATATCCTCCGGCGTTTGTTCCTCTAGCCCCAAGTAGGTGGCGATGTGCCGCCCGATCTCGCGGTGCGCAGGTATGTCGGAGCAAAAAACCGGAATGCCATGCAGCCCCGCCTCCAGGATCGGCAGGCCAAAGCCCTCCGTCTGACTGGGGAAAAGCAACGCATCGGAGACCACATAGAGACTGCGCACATCGTCATCGGTCAGTGCCCCGGCTTCGCCCAAAAAGTAGGCGCTATCGCCGAGTTGCAGCTCCTCAGTCAGCAGCGCCAACTCACGACCATAGGCAAGGCCATCCGCATTGTGTGGATCGGGCGCACCCGTGATGAGCAGTGCAACATCAAGCGACTGCGCTGCGAGCGCATGAGCGATGCGCAGGCTCAGCTCGATGTTCTTGCGCCGCAGAATACGTGTGGGATGCACCAGCACATAGTCGCGATCCCACAGGCGCAGGTCATCGACGAGCGTGCTCACACGATCCGTCAGCGCCAGCGTGCGGGCCACGTCGATGCCGTTGGGGATCACGCGCACCGTTTCATCATCAAGGCCCGTGAGGCGCTTGTACTCACGACGTCGCACCTCGGAGACCGCGACTTGTTGCGCTGCGGGTGGCTGCGCGAGCAGGGCGAGATCAGGCCGATCCCAGGCCAGCGCCGCATAGTGTGGATTGCTCGCGGCCACATCGTGAACCCAGTTGATCCAGCGCTGCCCCGTGCCCACACTTTGCTCCGCAAGACAGCGCAGAGCCGCCGTTGCCGCGAGGTTGAAGGGCATGGTGAAAAGATTGTGAACGAGCACCACATCGCTACCCACGAGATGCTCCGTGAGCCATTGCTGAAGCTCGGGCGAAGTCGGCACTGCAACATCGCCCCAGGCATCGCGATTCGCGCCAAGTGCAGGGTTGGGGATGACCTCGATACCATCGCCGAGATCGGCTTCATTGCCGCAAAGGACACGCACGCGATACCCACGCCGTATGAGGTGACGCGCCTGCTCGGCGATGACGCGCTCCACGCCACCAATGATGGGCGGTGCGGAGTAGTGGATGAGGGTAAGTGTCATGTTCTGAACTGTATCGCCGCGATTTTCTCCGCCATGTCGTGCGTCGCATTGAACACCAGCTCCACCGAGGCTGCACGCGAGATACGTGCTCGCAGGCAGCGCACGCGGCCCTGCTCATGCCCATCGACGAAGGCTTCCACTGGGCGTCGTTCGGGATCCAAGCAACGGATTTCCACCATCGTATCCGTGGAGAGCAGCGCACTCTGCCAGCCGATGGGCTCCATCACATTCGAGCCCACCAGCAGCCACGCGGGTGTGTCCGCGAGCAAGGGCGAGGCTCCCATGCTGCGGGCGTAGGCCGTCGAGCCAGCGGCGGTGGCGACCAGTGCGCCATCGCTCACCAGCTTGCTCAGCCGCGTGATGCCATTCACGCTGACTTCCAGCCAGGCGGACTGGCTCGTCGCACGCTCCACCCAGGCATCGTTGAAGCCATGCATCGTCCGCGTATTTCCATGCTCATCCTCCACTTCCAAATACAGCATTGGTAGCTGGCGAAAAATCACATCGCGCGGTGGGAAGTCCGCTTGCAGCACGGACTCCGCGCCATTCATGAGAAAGCCCAAGTGCCCCGCATTGACCCCATAGAGCGGCAGGCGCGAGCGCCAATGCTCGCGTATCGCCCGCAGCATCGTGCCATCCCCCCCCAGCGTGGCGATGAACTGCGCGTCCGCCACCTGCTCACAGGCTCCCTCGAAGTGCGCGGCCCACTCGGCCACATTGGGGTTGCGCGGGTCGGCCTGGAGCCAAAAGGGAGCCCCCGCTAGTGAGCCTCGCGCCGAGCTACTCGGCTGCGGCGCACGGTACAAGCCATAGCGCTGGATGTAGGCCAGCGGTCGTGCCCCGAGCATCGACTCGACGCTCTTTGCCTTGGCCAAGCACTCGCGGATTTCACTGCTAGAGCCCGGCACCTCTAGCTCCAATACCTCGGCATGTGGTGGCAGATCCGCAGGGGCAAAGACATGCCCAGGCCGCGTCAGCACAATGAAACGCGCTGTGCTCCACAACTGCACTCCCTTCTCCCACGAGCGCTGAATCTCCGACTGCCCACTGGCCCCGCCTGCGATGAGATCGACCCCCACGCAGTGCCACACCTCGCCCCCCGAGGCATAGCGCGAGTCCAGCGCATGAGCCCGGGTGAACGTGCTCTGCTCCAGGTCGAAGAGATCGACCTCCACCCTTTCCAGCCCGGCAAACGCCATATCTGCCAGCGCTGCGCGATACACCGCAGGCACCGTATTCGTGCTCTCCTTATCGGGCCGAGGACCACAGGGCACCACCATCACACGGTCGAATCGTGCCGCGAGCGCCGCCGCAATAGCGCGGTGGTGGAGACCAGGGGGATTAAAACTACCCCCGAAGAGAGCGATACGAACAGAAGCCATCCGCGACTGTCTAGGAAATCGGCTTGGCGACAAACCTTTTTCATCAGCGCAGTACGGAAGTTGCAAGGCCTTAGCAATTCGTCCATAAATCCCAAGTCATCCTACTGACACAATGCCTGCCACAAAATTCGTCTGTCCTCACTGTGAAAAGCCCGCTGAAGTGCAAGTGACATCCGTCACACGCTCCCGCGAGTGCCCTCACTGCGGGCAAGCCGTGCTCTTGCAGGTCGGCGCAAAGAATACCAAAAGTAAGCGCAAAGCCCTCCTCGTGGGCAACCAGCCCCCTGCCGAGCCAACTCCAAAAGCAGCCCCCAAGGCTACCAAAAAAGCTCGTCCACCCCCTGGTGCCGGAGAAACGCCTCCCCTAGCTCCTGCCATCGTTGCGCCCGAAGCCCCCGCCAATCCGCCTCCACGCAGTGAGGCAAAGGTCATCACAGGCTCCGTCCCCCTCTCCCACTTAGGCATCACTGGGCCAGCCTACGAGCCCAAGGCACTTGAAGGTGAAGTCTTTGAACGGATGAAGATGGATCCTGAATTACAGGCCCATCGACGCAACCTATTCGCTGGCATCGCAGTGGTCATCTCGTTCATCGTGCTGGCCATCATCATGAACTTTACAGGCAGTGATGAGGCCCCCGTCGCCGCGCCTCAGCCGCGCCTTGTTGAGCCCACCCAAAAGCCAAGCCCCATCACCGAAGAGCCCCCCAAGCTCCCCTCCAATACCATCGCCCTGCGCACCCTAGACCAAGCCAAAGCGAGTGCCGCAACCCCCGAGTCCAAAAAGCTCACCTTTTCCCCCGCTGAACAGGGCACCCAAGCTGCTGCTGCCACTACCACCACGGCCACCAACAGCGCCCAAGCACCGTCCGCCAACGCCATGTTATCGCGTCCGATCCTCAGCGAGCGCAAGCCCACCCAGCAAGCCGTCCCCATGCGGCCCAACCTCGCTGCCGCGCCCACAGGCAATACCACCCCCACGCTCAGCCGCACCCGGCCACTCATGCGCCCCAGAGTCAACGGAGCCGTACCCGCACCACTTGAGCTTTCCGTCGCCGCCAAGACCGTCGCCGCCTTCCTCAACGCCCCGTCACTCAACGCCCGACTCCGCCTCACCGCCAATGCACCTTTGGTCGAGGAGACCATGCGCACCTACTACACCACCCACGTCGATGGCCCCACCCCCTTCGTTGAGATCATGTCTTCAGCCGAGTCCGAGTTTAGCACCCATCAGTCCAGCCACACCGTGCTGCTCAAAGATGGCAGCATCCGCGAAGTGTGCGTCGTCCACGGCAAAGACGATTCCTACCTCGTGGACTGGCCCAGCCTCGTCATCTACTCCGAGATGGACTGGTCAGAATTCATGGCCACCAAGGTCAACCAAGGGAAAATCTTCCGCGTCATCGCCGAGTTCGACAACTACTTCACCAACTACTTCGCCGACTCCGATTCCCTCCGTTGCATCAAAATCACCAACCCCCTCTCCCCCGCCGCACCCGTCATCTACGCCTATGCGGAAAAACAAAGCACCGTTGGTCGTGAACTCGACCACTGGATCCAGAGCAACGCCGGCAAACCCATCAAACTCACCGTGCGGCTCAAGTACCCCACCAATGCCGATGCTTCCAATCAAGTCTGGCTCACCGACCTCATCAGCGCAGGCTGGGCCGCACCAGCCCAGGCCACGGGCCGAGGCAACGTAGGACTGCGCTGAGCGATGACGCACGAGCCCGCTGATTCATCGAAGCGCGTGCGAATCGCCCAGATTTGCCTTCGCTTCATCGGCCTCGCGCTAGTGGTCTTTCTCATCAGCGTCTCTGGAAAAAAATGGAGCCTCGGACTCGACACCTGGAGCAACAGCCCAAAACCCAAGTTGATCGACCTCGTCCACGGCTGCTGGTGGTGGGCCGCCGTGGGCAACTTCATGCTCTGCTGCACCCTCACCGCCACCGCCCGCTGGTGGGCAAAAAAGGGCAGCACCCACGAGCAGACCGCCAGCGCCCCCTTCTCCCGCCGCTTCTGGCTCGGCCTCCTCGTCATCATCGCCATCGCTGCCGCCCTGCGAGCACCACGCCTCGGCCTGAGCCTCTACAACGACGAATCCTACGCCTTCCGCACCCACATCGCCGGAGCCTACGCCGACGCCAAGCCCGGCGAAATCACCCCACCCACCTTCAAGCCTCAGACCTGGCTCAACACCTGTTACCTCAACTCACGAGGGAACAACTCCATGCTCTACTCCGTCCTCGCCCGTGCCAGCTACGACACCTGGCTCTCGGCCACAGGCACGCCGCGCGGCGTCATTAATGAAACCGCCCTGCGCCTTCCCGTCCTACTCGCATCCCTGCTCGGCATCGCCGTGTTAGCTGCCCTCGGCCACCGCCTCGGCGGCGCACGTCTGGGCCTCATCCTCGCCCTGCTCGCCGCCTTTCATCCCTGGCATATGCGGTACAGCGTCGAGGCACGCTGTTATGGCCTGCTCTTCCTCCTCCTGCCGCTGCTCGCCTATTGCCTCGACCGCGCCTGGCACACCCAGCGCTGGCGCTGGTGGCTCGCCTTCGCAGGCGTGCAATTCCTCACCCTCAACAGCTTCTTCGGCTGCGTCTTCCTCATCGCCTTGCTCAACGCCATCCTCATCGCCCACGGCCTTATTTCCTGGCATCGGCATAACCATAGCCCCGCCCTCTGGCGCACCGTCCAGCTCGGCATTGCAGGCCTCATCGCCGCCATGCTCTACGCCCAGACCAGCCTGCCCCTCTACCTGCAAAACCAGCGCTTCCTGGCTCAAACGGACGTGCTTCGCGGCAGCTTCGACTGGCCATGGTTCGCCGACCTCGGCTCCCTGCTGCTCGCAGGCATCCCCGCCTTTGATCTCGACCCTACCAACGCCCTGAGCCATAGTGCCGTTCATCAGCCGTGGCACCTCTTCTTCATGCTCGTGCTCCTCATCGGCACCCTCGGCATCGTCCTCATGCAACTGCTGCTCGAAGCACCTCGTCACACGCAGCTACCGCTTCAGTCGCCCGCCAACCATTCCCTGCTGATCGCCATGACCTTCAGCCTTGCCAGCATCGGCGGCCTGTTTGCTACCGTCGCCGTGTTCATGGCCAAAGGCCTCACCCTTTTGACGTGGTACGGCATCTTCGTCCTTCCCGCCGTTATCCTCCTGCTCGGCTACGGCATCACATGGCTGTCGCATCGAGCAGGCTGGCTCAGCGCCAGCGCCGTCATCGCCATCTTGCTGCTCGGCTGGCTGCGTCCCATCGAACACTTCGCCAAGTACAGCCGCGAAGACCTCCGCAGCCCCATCGAGCACGTCCACGCCCAGCCCTACCCAGCGCTTCTCACCGACGGCAAAAACATCAGCATGGGCTGCTTCTGGTCCAACTCCCCCATCTACGATCCCCGCATCGTACCCCTGTGGAAAAAGGAAGAACTGCAAGCCATGATCCAGCACGCCCGCAGCACCCACACCCCCCTCTGGATCGAGCACGCCTTCAGCGACAGCGCCCGCCGCGAGCAACCTGAACTCTACGCCCTCGTCCACGACACCACGCTCTTCGAGTTTATCAAAACCTTCCCCGGCCTCGACTACGAGATGTCCACTCACTACCTCTTCCGGCTGAAGCCGTAGCTTCTACGCATCATTCGTCTCTCTTCATCCTGGCCACCAGTATTCCCAGCCCCGCAGCCCCCAGCCCCATGATAATATCAACGGGCCGATGCTGCCAAGTCATCGCGATGGTCGGCAAACCAAGCGCCAACATAACCCACAGCCAAGTGCGCCAACGAGGATACTCCTGAGCCACATACCATGTGGCGACGCATGGTAGAACGGCATGGCCGCAAGGGCGGATATTGTGCGGCAGATCAATTGCCGTCATGACACTGTACGTAGCATTCCACCAGCCCTCAGCAAAGGCAGGGCGTGGCAGCATCGTAGGCGATAGCAACCACCAAGGAGCCACCAGTAGATAGCCCACAACAGCGGATATGAGGCAATCACGAAAGCGCACAACACTCTGCAAAGACACGGGCAACAGCCATCCCACCAATAACAGCCCCAAATACGGCAAAGTCATGATCGGCCAAAAAGGCACCCACGACGGCATCATCAACACCTCGGGCGGACTCGGCTGATTATGGTTAGTAACCAAATAACAGGTCATCATCGACCCACCCAGAAGCGTCATAACCCAAAAGCGATACCAAGCCGTATGCGGTGTCATAGTCACTTCGTCCAGTCGATCCGCCGCAGCGCTCGCACCACCAGCACGATCACCAGCAAGCCACTCAGCTCCACCGCGATCCGCACCCATCCCCATTCATCGCGCCTCGGCACCTCGATCTCAGGCGTCATATCCTCCGCGATCAGCAGCTTCCAGGGCTTCGCTTCCTCCCCGTGACCGGGCTCACTAGCCTTCCAAAAAAGCACATCGTGCTTGCTCCCCTTGGGCACCTGGAAGCGCACACTCGCGCCCGTCGGTAGCCACTGCCATGTCGCGACGAGGAGTCGGTGCGATGTCTTATTCGCCTCCTCAGAGTAGGGCATCGGCGAAGTCAGATCGAGCTGCGAACGCGCCTCCACCCGCAGCGGAGCCAGCGCATCCAGCCGCCGCCAGCCACCCTCGATTTCCACCCGCAGCAGATCCCCCAGCGCCGCCCGCGCCTCCGCCTCGTCAGGGATCATCGGGTTATCGCCATAGTCCGCCGTCATCTCCAGCGTCACCCGGCGTTCCGCATCAAACGACAGCTTGGCCAGTAGAAACTCAGCGCCATGCCCCCGCGCCTGCTTCGGCAGAAAAACAGCGGCACCAGCCGTGAACAGCAAAAAAGACACGCAACGTAGCAACATCATAGCCGCCTCCTCTCGCGGCGTTCATCCCTGGCCGAAAGTCCAAGCTTTGAGATTGTGCCCCCACCCTCGATTTGATTCAATCCATCCCATGTCCGCCCCCGCCCTGCTCATTCGCCTACTGCTCGCCCTCCTCCTCATTTCCCACGCACCACCAGCCCAGGCCTGGAGCGGCGGCGGCCACAAAACCCTCGCCCTCATCGCCTACGAGCGCCTCACCCCAGCCGCCCGCAGCAAGATCGCCACCCTGCTGGAGAAGCATCCCCGCTTTCACGACGACTTCGCCGCCGAGATGCCCGCCAACGTGCAGAGCGGCCCCAAGGACGAGCGCGAACGCTGGATCTTCTGCCAAGCCGCCATCTGGCCCGATAAACCACGTGGCTACGACGAAGCCACCATGAGCGCCCTGCGCGACCAGTACCACCGCGGCCCCTGGCATTACATCAATACCCCCGTCTTCCTCGACGACGCCTCCAAGACCGCCCTGGAGAGCACCCTCAACGTCAACCTTAGCCCCGAGTGGAAACCCGACACCCCCGAGAACGCCATGAACGCCCTGCAACTCCTCTACATGGCCGCCACCACGCTCAAAGACCCCGCCCTACCCGACGAGCGCAAAGCCCTGCTCCTCTCCTGGATTTTCCACGTCGTCGGCGATCTCCACCAGCCCCTGCACTGCGTCGCCCTCTTCGCCCAGCCCGCCCTCACCGATCCCCGCGAAGGCGACCGTGGCGGCAACCGACTCTTCTGGCCCGACAACTCCCCCTTCAAGCGCATGACCCTACACGCCTACTGGGACCTCATGCTGCGCTCCAACCTCGATGCCCAGCAAGCCCACGATCAAGCCACAAAACTACTCGACGACACCCACCTGCGCCCCAAAGCCGAAGCCGCCCTGCTGACCCCCTACCCCGCCCAGTGGGTCGAAGAAGGAGCCGCCCTCGCCCGCACCGCCGTCTATACCCCGGAAGTGCTCGACCAACTCAAAGGCAAAACCGCCGACGCCGCAGGCGACATCCAAATCCAGCCCCCCAGCACCGATTATAAAACCCAAGCCACCGCCCTCTCCCACGAGCGCATCACCATCGGCGGCTATCGGCTAGGGCAACTGCTAGAGCGCCTCTTCGCCCCGTAGCCGAGGGCCGAGCCCCCCAGCGCCATCGCAGCACGAAATGTAGCTTCGACTTCAGTCGAAATCCGTCGGAAGCCAAGCCAGCACCAAATCCCCTCAGCTCACGGCAAAAGATAGCGCTCAATAAACGCCGCTGGTGTGATGGGCTGCGGCTTGTACCCAGCCCCAGCCAGTGGGGCAAAATGGTGGTCGTCGGTAATCACGAAATCGGCATGAGCGGCGATGGCACAGTCAGCAAATTTATCATCGTCGGGATCAGTTAAAATGAGGTGGAAGCGGAATGACGTTTCAACGCGGATCATGTTGCCCAATCGCTCGTCCACCAAGCCAATGATGGCCTTCATCTTCTCCGCCTTTTGCCGCGAAGCCTGCCGTTGCATGATTTCTTCATACTCAAGCAAGATTTCTGTGGAAACGGCCCATTGCAGACGGCCATCAAACCACGCGTCGAAGATGGCTCGATGCTCATGCCCTGCGGTGAACATGCCAAGGACAACATTCGTGTCGATGCACACGATCATCGGTAGGGGTGCTTGTGCCGATGCTCCAGAATGGCCTCGGCGATGCTTACCGAGGTGATGCGCCCAGAGTCCCAGTCTTGCTGCATCTCCCCGCCCAATTCGTCCGCCAGTCGCCGAGCCTCCATCTCAAGGAGCATGCGATGGACGGCACCCACCTCTTCATCGGTCGCTGCCTCCAGCTTCCGCTGCACCTGACGTCGCGCTTCTTTCGGATCAGTCGTTATTAACATGCTCATGTTTAAACTTTAACCCTATACCCCAGCACATTCAAAACAAAGTTCAGCCCTCCGAGTGTCCTCAGCCATCAAGCCTTACACTCATTTCACGAGGATTGAGTCCCTCGTCGCTCCCCATTGCCTCCCTTCATCAATCAAAAATCTTTGGTCATCCATCCTCAATCAGATTCGCCTCAGCAATCCATCCTTGCCAATCTTACGCGAAGCCCCATCATCGCGCCTCCCCGCTGCACCACGCCCAGCCCACCTCCGAGCTATGACCTCTCACCTCATCAACGACCAGAACCACATCGGCATCCATAGAAGGTAGGAAGATGGGCGGTAGGAAAATTTGATGAACCCTGAACCGGATCACCCCAGCATCCACCCCAAACCCCCTCCTTCTTCAATTTTCATACCCCCAATTTTCCTACCTCCCCCTCCCCACGCCCAGCCAAACCTCAAACCTATGAAGACCCATCTCATCCTCCTCGCCTTCATCACCCTCAGCCTCGTCCCCGCCCTCTGCGCCCAGGTGCCGCAGCTCATCAACTACCAGGGCCGCGTCGTTGCCAACGGCACCAACTTCGATGGCACCGGCCAGTTCAAGTTCGCCCTCGTCGATGCCACCGGCGGCACCACTTACTGGAGCAATGACGGCAGCAGCACCGCAGGCAGCGAGCCCACCACCACCATCGCCATCACCGTCAGCAAAGGGTTGTATTCCGTGCTGCTCGGCGATGCCACCCAGCCGCACATGACCATCGTCCCAGCCACCGTCTTCACCCATGCCGACGTGCATCTGCGCATCTGGTTCAGCGACGGCACGAACGGCTCCCAACTCCTCTCGCCCGACAAACGCATCGCCGCCGTCGGCTACGCCCTGATGGCCGACAGCGTCAGCGATGGTGCCATCACCACAGCAAAAGTCGCCGCTGGAGCCATCACCACGCCCGCGCTCGCCGATGGCGCGGTCACCTCTGCCAAGCTCGCTCCCGGCGTCGTGCAGACCAGCAACCTCGCCGCCGCAGCCGTGGGCAATGCCCAACTCGCCAACCCCGCCCTCACCGTCACCGCAGGCAGCGGGCTCAGCGGTGGCGGCTTGGTCGCGCTCGGCGGCAGCATCACCCTGGGCAACTCTGGCGTGCTCTCCATCACCGCAGGCGGCGGCATCACCACCGATGCCAGCACCGGCAGCCTCACCCTCGGCAGCACCGCCACCAGCGCCAACACCCCCGCCGCCATCGTCGCCCGCGATGCCAGTGGAAATTTTGCCGCAGGCACCATCACCGCCGCCCTGTTAAAATTGCAGCCAGGAGTCCCTTTGGTCACCCCAGTGTTAGGAGCCGTGGAGTTCGATGGCACGAATCTGTT
The DNA here is from genome assembly GCA_031411235.1 of Verrucomicrobiota bacterium. Taxonomy (GTDB): domain Bacteria; phylum Verrucomicrobiota; class Verrucomicrobiia; order Verrucomicrobiales; family Verrucomicrobiaceae; genus JANOAR01. The sequence goes on from JANOAR010000110.1 coordinate 28,940, forward strand.
CGTGACCAACAACAACGCGAGCCCCACGCGGAAGACGGTGGCGTTCACGGATACACCGCTGGTTAATGCTCAGATTGCTGATGGGGCGATTACATCTGCGAAGCTTGAAGCTGGAGCGGCAGCGGCGAATCTCAGTGCCACAGGTCTGAGCGGTGTGCCCAGCGGCGCTCTTGTATTGTCAGCCACAGAAAGCGCTGTGCTTGTCGGCGCTGGTTATGTTCGGATTGGGGGCACGCTGGCACCAATTGAGTGGCAGCAGCGGGTTAATGGGACTCCACCCTCTGTTCGCCATAGGCACACAGCGATTTGGACTGGTGGTGAGATGATCATATGGGGCGGAACCAATGCCATAATTTATTTCAACGACGGTGGGCGTTTCAACCCAACGGCCAACAGTTGGACGACAATATCTACGACTGGCGCACCCACAGCGCGAAATCGTCACACGGCAGTGTGGACGGGTAGTGAGATGATCATTTGCGGTGGAGAAAATAGCAACTATACAAACACTGGTGGCCGCTATAACCCTGCCACTAACACCTGGACAGAACTGAGTACTGCTGGTGCGCCCACAGCGAGATCAGGTCACACGGCAGTGTGGACTGGCAGCGAGATGATCATTTGGGGAGGTGAGGTGCGCTAGATTTCTGGACTAAGGGCAATCCAACAAGACATAGACACCCATGAGCCAGAAAACTTATCAACGTTACACCCCCGACTTCAAGGAGAAGGCCCTCGGCCTTCTTGC
>JANOAR010000111.1:0-36214 GCA_031411235.1 Verrucomicrobiota bacterium
GTTGAACCAGACCGTCGCCAATCTCTACGAGCTCCAGGTGCGCAAGGCGAACGTCTCGGCCGAGCGCCATCATCGCCGGAGCGGCAAGTTCTTCTTCGGGATGCTGGCCGCGCAGGCCGCCGTCATCGTCTCCACCTTCGCTGTCGCGGCACGGAAGCGGAATTTTCTCTGGTCCCTCGCAGCGGTGGCGGGTGGCGCGGCCATCGTCTTCGCCGTGTACGTCTACGTGCGCGTCTGACCGCGGCCTAAGGACCTGTTGCGGTCCGTTTCTGCGGTTGACAGGCAAAAACGGGCTTCCCTACGGTTCCCTTCGACAGCCCGCACAAAATGGACACCGCGCACCGGCGTCTTCTCAACGATCGTTTTATGAGCAAACCAGAATCCAACAGGACGGGGCAACGCCCCCAGGCATTCACGCTGATCGAGCTTCTCGTGGTCATCGCGATCATCGCGATCTTGGCCGGCATGTTGTTGCCCGCGCTGAGCAAGGCCAAAGACAGGGCCCAGCTCACCCTCGACCTGGCCAACGTGAAGCAGATCCTGCTCGCGAACCACATGTACGCGTCGGACAACAACGACTACAACGCCCACCCGGGTTGGGGCGGCGACCTGAGCGGTCCCGACTGCTGGGCCTACGCCACGCAGAACAAGAACCGCATCCCCGGCGGGCCTGCCACTCCCGGATCGGCGGCCGGCGCGGATGAGAACTCGGCGAAGTTCAGCAACCAGGTCGCCTTCTTCAAGGTCGGCCAGCTCGGGCCGGCGCTCTCCACCTATAAGGTCTGCTGGTGCCCGAAGGACGTCGCGCTCCGCTACTCCAGCGCCGCGCAGAAGAAGGCTTGGTTGGGTCGCCCGGTGAAGGTCACGTCCTACTGCTGGACGGGCAACATCGGTGGCTACACCGGGTCGCTGGGTACCCAGCCTGCGGACGGCAAGACCTACAAGATCACCGACTTCTTGCCCACCGATTGGCAGATGTGGGAGCAGAACGAGTCCGATCCGTTCTTCTTCAACGACGCCGGCAACAACCCGGAATCCATCGGCGAGACCCTCTCGATGCGCCACTCCGGGGTGCCGAACAGCATCGGTCTGCCCTTCGCCAGCGCCAAGAACCTACCCGGCGGCGCGGTCGTCGGCCGCTTCGGCGGCAGCGCGGACTACGTGAAGTGGAACAGGTGCTACAGCTTGGTGAACAAGAAGGAGCCGGCGCCGAATGAACTCCTCAACGGCCCTCGCTATCGCCGGTGATCCTCTCCCTCCGCACGATGTCATCCAAAGTCTCAAGCGTCTTCGTGGCGGGGCTGGTCCTTGCGGCCTCCGTCGGTGGGGTCGGCTGCAAGAAACCGCCCGCGGTGGATCCGTCCGCGATCACGGCCGCTGAATCGTTGCCCGGTGCCGCAGAAGTGCGGGCAGCCGTCGAGAAGAAAGACTTCGAGGGCGTGTTGACCGCGATCTCGAAGGTCCGCGACCAGGTGACCAACGACGAGCAGAACATCCAGTTCCTGCTCCTCGCCCGCCAGACCCGGGACCGGATCACCGAACTGGCCCCGGATGATCCGAAGGCGATGGAGATCGTCGCGACGCTCCGCGCCCTGAGCACCGGCGGTCGCTGAAGACCCTCGACCTGACGCCATCGGGGACGGCATCCCCCAAGACAAAGACGTCCGCCCTTCCGGCGGACGTTTTCTTTTGCGGACCTGTCGTCTGCGCTGCTGGTTCCCCGACCCGGCCCCAGCAGCTCATCGTCAAGAGCTTGCCCGGCAGCATCGGCCAGATCCGGGACACCTTTGCTGACTGCACTTGGAACCTGCCCTGCGAGCCCGAGGTCCGCGGTTCAGCTTTCTGAGCCGAGGGCGGTTCGTCAGAACTACCTTCATCCGACGAGCGGCAGGCCGGAGCGTTCCTGCGTGCGCAGCTGGCCGAGCGCTCGGAACTCGCTTGTTCCGAAGAACGAACGGTATTCGCTGCGCTCGTCCGCCGTGAGCTTGCCTATCCGTCACCGCGCCTTCGCTCGCTGAGCTGACCAGCGCGGCATACTTCGCGGGCACGCCGCGGCGGTAGTTGGGCTTCGGATGCTTCCACTTACCAAGCAATCACGCCGCCGTGTGTTGATTTTGGAGCCGAATGAGTTTTCCCACCCCGCGCAAGGCTTCGTTCACGAGCTTGGCGTCGGGGAAAAGCGCCGCCACGTCGGGCTCGAGCACCACGACATTCGTTCCAGCCCGATAACGGGCGGCATACTTGCCGCGGACTCCGCCGGCGAAATCGTATTCTGCCGCCGGTTCATCGGAGGTCCGGCTAGGCTTGGCTTTCTTCATAGGTCGTTCGTTCATGTCGCGACGCGGGCCGTGCGCTGATGATCCGGATGCCACCCTTCCGGTCAGTGTGGATGACCACAAGCAGTTTGCCAAACGCAGACATACCCATCGTCACAAACCGGTCCTCCTCCGTGGAATGCTCCCGGTCGTGGATGGTCAGGGACAGCTCATCTCCGAACACCGTCGAAGCCTCCTCGAAGCTCACGCGATGCTTGGTCAGAATGGTTCTGGCCTTCGTGTCGTCCCGCTCGAACTGGAGGCCCATGGACCGTGCCTTTCAGAACTGCCTATCCGTCACCGCGCCTTCGCTCGCGCTGCTGACCAGCGCGGCGTACTTCGCGAGCACGCCGCGGCGGTAGTTGGGTCTCGGCTGCTTCCACTGGCGCAGGCGGGCGTCGAGCTCTTTGGCGCCGATGTCGAGCGTGATGGCGCGCTTCTCGGCGTCGATGACGATGAGGTCGCCGTTCTTGATCACCGCGATCGGTCCCCCGTCGAACGCCTCTGGCGTCACGTGGCCGATGACGAACCCGTGCGAGCCGCCGCTGAAGCGTCCGTCGGTGATGAGCGCGACCTCCTTGCCCAGGCCCTTGCCCATGATGGCGCTGGTGGGCGAGAGCATCTCGCGCATCCCTGGCCCGCCTTTCGGCCCTTCCATGCGAATGATGATGACGTGGCCTTTCTTGACCTTGCCGTTGAGGATGGCTTGCAGCGCCTTCTCTTCGCTGTCGAAGACGATGGCCTTGCCATTGAAGACGAGGCCTTCCTTGCCGCTGATCTTGCCCACGGCACCTTCAGGGCAAAGGTTGCCTTTGAAGATGACGAGATGGCTGTCTTTTTTGATCGGGTTGCTGAGCGGGCGAATGATGGTCTGGCTCTTCGGATAGACGATCTTCGACTTGGCCAGATTCTCCTTCATCGTGCGGCCTGTGACGGTCATGCAATCACCGTGCATCAAGCCTTCGGCAACCAGCAGGCGCATCAGCGGCACGGTGCCGCCGATCTTCACGAGGTCGTTCATGAAGTACTTGCCGCTGGGTTTGAGGTCGCCCAGCACAGGCGTCTTCTTGCCAATGCGCACGAAGTCCTGCAGGCCCAGCTTCACGCCTGCGGCGCTGGCCATCGCGATGAGATGCAGCACGGCGTTGGTGCTGCCGCCGAGCGTGATAATGAGGGTGATGGCATTCTCGAAGGCTTCCTTCGTCATGATGTCGCGCGGCGTGATGCCGAGCTTGATCATGTTCATCACCGCAGCGCCCGCGTCGAAGCAGTCGATCAGCTTCTCATCGCTCACCGCCGATTGCGCGCCGCTGTTGGGTAAGCTCATGCCCATCGCTTCGATGGCGCTGGCCATCGTGTTGGCCGTGTACATGCCGCCGCAGGAGCCTTCGCCGGGGATGGCACCTTCTTCGATCTCTTGCAATTCCTTGTCGCTGATGAGGCAGTTGGCGTGCTTGCCCACGGCTTCAAAAACCGTGACGATGTCGCCTTCCTTCTTCTCGGGGCCGATGCAGCCGGGCAGGATGGTGCCACCGTAAACGAAGACGCTGGGCCGATTCAAACGCGCCATGGCCATCAAGCAGCCCGGCATATTTTTATCGCAACCACCGATCGCTACAAAGCCATCCATGCCTTCGCAGCCGACCACCGTCTCGATGCTGTCGGCGATGACCTCGCGCGAAACGAGCGAGTACTTCATGCCTTCGGTGCCCATCGAAATGCCATCGCTGATGGTGATGGTGTTGAAGATAATCGACTTACCACCCGCTGCGTCGATGCCCTTCGCGGCCTCTTTGGCGAGGCGATCAATGTGCATGTTACACGGCGTCACCATGCTCCAGGTCGAGGCCACGCCGATCTGTGATTTGGCAAAGTCTTCACGCTTAAATCCCACCGCATGAAGCATCGCACGGCTCGCCGCGCGCTCGGGCCCATCGACGAGGATGGCGCTGTGTTTGCGATGCAGAGAGGAGGTAGCGGCAGGCTTCTTGGACATGGTATGAGTGAGGGATGAAAATGAGGCGGCGATACTGAGGCAGAGGTTTGGCTCGCGCAAGCTACGAGAATACAATGCACCGTTGTTTCAGCATATCCCCCGCCCACAGGGCCAAGTCACGCTACCATCTTATGCCTGAGCGCCTTCGAGCGCAGCCTCGCGGGGCTGTGTATCTGGTAGAGCGACAGAACCAGGAAGCCTATGCACCCACACGCTCTGCACGAGACCAAGCAGGAACAGGATCAATACTATCGAAGAACCACCGTAGCTCATTAATGGCAAAGGAAGGTTGGTGATGGGGGTTAGGAGGGCAGCCGATCCTACATGCATAAGCACATGGGCCGCCACGGTGGCCATGACGCCCAATGCAAGCACGCGGCCCAGGGCATCCCTGGCAGACAGCGCAACTTGGAAGCAACTCCAGAGCAAGGCGAGGTAAACAGTGATCAAAATCATGTTGCCCCTGAAGCCAAATTCTTCGGCAATGACAGTTCCGAGGAGACTGCTTGCCACGTCTTTCTGTGGCAAAAAAGTGCGATGGATGGATGCCTGATCTTCCACCTTCTCGGAGAAAGGCCCCTTGCCTTCATAACCAGCTGAGCCTGTGCCAAGCTGCACATGATGAGGCGTCCAACCTGAGCCTTGAATGTCCTTCGGTTTCATATCTCCATTGATCAGCATTTCGAGATACGTGTCGATCCGAGAAGCTTTGGCATACGGCTTTTGCGGGAAGAAGTAATACAATGGGATAGCCATCAGGACGACCAGCACGAACGAAACGACATAACGCAACGGAATGCTGCCGATCAACAGCATTGCAGCAAACACCATCCAACCGACGAACAAATACCCCACCTCATAGCGCCAAAAGCCCCAGTACATCATAATCATGAGCGACGTGAATCCCAGCACCAGTCTCACCACGGGGGGACGTAGCAAGCGCCACAATTTCTCTGCATCGCCGAGTAAAACAGCAAGTACGAGGACAACAGCCACAAACGCGAATTGCACCCAGTGCTGTATCCAATCCATTGCTCCTGCGCGCCATTCATGGGCTTGTAGAGTCACCCAAAGCCACTCCAACATACCCAACGCAATGCCATACCAAAGCCAAGCCCCCCACTGAATCCAACGATAATCGAGGACTGCTGTGAGAAGAAATACCACGGCACCCAGGCATAACCAACGCCCGTGATGTTGAACCATGTTTTCCAGCCCTTGATGACCATCGACGGCATTCATGATAGCAAAGACACCCATCACTAAAAGCACAGCGATGAGGGCAATCATAAGCCAGTTCAATCCGAGAAGCTTGCGCGAGAGTGACATGACCACGAGCTTGGCAAAATTCCACTGAATGGCCAGCACGATGATTGTCCGAGCCTCGCGATTGGACAACCCGTGCAAGCAGTGCGTAACTCAATTGCGAACCCTCAAAAAGGAGCAATCTCATGAGAACATGGCGGACTCAATTTTCGATAGGGCTGCTGGTGTCCCTCTGCCTGGCATCGCTCTCAGCGGCATTAATCTTCCGCTTGGTGAATTTACCGTGACTCGCTCGGCACTCTTGACGGTGCCGAGCCTATCCGATCTACTCAACGCCGTGACACGTTACCTTCTCATCGCCTGCATCTGCACGACCACCGCCCATGCCCAGAGCCTAGCGCTGCCGTGGAGTGGGCATGGGCATGACCCGCAGCATAGCGGCATCTCGCAGATCGCCTCGCGCACCATTCAGCGCATTCTCTGGCAGACGCCCGTTGACTTGGCCAAACAGTACAGTGGCACGAGCCTCCTCGCCCACTACGGCTCTGTGCTGGTCACGCGAGCGAACACCGTTGTTGTGCCCGTGAAAACAGGAGCCACCGACGGCTTTCGTGTCGAGGGGCGCGATGGCGGGACAGGGGCGCTGAAGTGGACAGAGACCACAGATTACTCTCTGCCCGCGCACAACTGGGTGCCGCACTATTGCGCTGCATTGACACCAAAGAACCGGCTGTACTTCGCTGGAGCTGGCGGCACCGTTTTCTATCGTGATACCCCAGATGACTCAGGCAATCCGAGTGGCTCGCGAGGGCAACAAGCGTTCTACGGAATCGCTAACTACAGCGCCGACGCGACCACGTTTAACAACAACGTCAAAATCAACACCGCGATCACCGCAGACCGCTACGGCAATATCTTCTTTGGCTTCGTCGTCACGGACTCCGTCATGCTGCCTGGCGATGTGCCCCTGCTAAGTGGCATCGCCCGCATCGCCGAGGATGGTGCAGGCACATGGGTCGCTGCGAAGGTCGCCGCCGATGATGTGAGTATCTCCGCGCTACCGATGAACCTAGCCCCAGCGCTGAGCAACGACCACAAAACCCTCTACATCGCCACCAGCGACAGCAGCACCTTCGGTTACCTCCTGGCGCTGAACAGCCGCACACTGGCTACGACGGGGAAGGTGCGGCTAAAGGATGTCCTATCGCCCAGCAACGACGCACGGATGCTCAATGATGGCACAGCCTCGCCCTGCGTGGGGCCTGATGGCGATGTGTATTTCGGCGTGTTCGAGCACTCCTGGGGCGCGAATCATTATCGTGGCTGGTTGTTGCATTTTAACAGCACCCTCACACAAACCAAAATACCAGGAGCCTTTGGCTGGGATCAGACACCCTCGGTGGTGCCCGCCTCACTCGTCACGGCCTACCAGGGCACCTCCGAATACTTGCTGCTCTCCAAGTACAACCACTATGCCCAGGCGGGCGGCGATGGGGTGAATCGCATCGCCATTTTAGACCCAAACGACTCCTTTATCGACCCCATCTCGGGCGCAACGGTGATGAAGGAGATCATCACCATCGCAGGCATCACACCCGACACGGATTACCTCGTCGGCCATCCCAATGCTGTGCGCGAGTGGTGCCTGAACTCCGTCGCCATCGACACCTTCAAGCACTCCGCCATCCTCAACAACGAAGACGGCAAGGTCTATCGCTGGGACTTGCACACCAATACCCTGACCGAGCCACTGCGTATCTCTGCGGGCATCGGCCAAGCCTACACACCCACCATCATCGGGGTGGATGGCACCGTGTATGCGATCGGTGATGGCTTCTTATTCGCCATTGGGGAGGACGCACCATGAACCGAGCCGTCTTCATCGCTTTTCTAGCGCTGGCACTTTCGGTTTCAGCAAAAGCGGATCTTACTCTCAGCCTCGCTCCCGCTAGCCAAGCCGCAGCACCGGGTGCCGAGTTGCTCTTCAGCGGCTCACTAACGAACACCAGCACCACAGAAAAACTTTTCCTCAACGACATCGCCGCCAGCCTCACGAGCGGCACAGCACTGAAGCCCAACGCCTTCTTTGCCAACGTGCCCGGTATCCTACTCCCCGGCGAGAGCTACTCGGGGCCACTCTTCAAACTGAAGCTGGAGGCAGCAGCTCCCGCAGCCGACTACAACGGCACCATCACCCTCCAAGGCGGAGCCACCATTGAAGCCACGACCAGCCTCGCCAGCGCCGCCATCACACTGCTCGCCACCCCCGTGAATCAATGGCGCTATCAAACCTTTGGCACGGCGGCCAACGATGCGGCAGCAAGCGACAGCGCGGACTGGGATCAAGATGGCGATGACAACCTCATCGAATACGCGCTAGGCACCAATGCCACGAGCGCCACCAGCAAGTCGCAACTCCCCAGCGCCATCGTCAGCGCCCACCTCACACTCAGCTACCTGCCAGCACCAAGCGCCACCGATGTGACCTACCTCGTCGAAGCCTCCACCGACATTATTCATTGGAGCACAACGAACGTCGAGTTGGTGACTCCCAGCGCTCCAGGCACCGTGATTTATCGCTACACCAGTCCTGTGAGCCTCGTGAATGCGGCGTTCATGCGGCTCAGCGTGAGTCGATAAGGCAAGACGAGAGCACTCTCATCCACCCGCAAGATCAGCATTGAAATACTCAAGCGCGATCCCCATGTCCGCGAGCACCTTCAGAAAGGCTGCCTCCAAGCGGAACACGAGACGCGAGGTCGAGGTCGCGATGAAGAGCGTGAGATGAGCGCCCTTGCTCTGCGACTCGGAGAGCACGGCGGCGTGGCTCGTCAAAAGCGCCGTAATGAGCGTGAACCATTCCGTCACGCTGCCCTCAGCCGGTGCAGGCAACTCCAGCACCCAGAAGTTCATTGTAGCGTTGGGTTTTTCAAAGGGTGCGGGAGGCTCTCCAGCGATGTTAGAAATGCGGAGCAGCGAGTTGAAGATGAGTTGCGAGGCCATCCCGACGCCTATCATGGATGTGCGTAGAACCAACAAAAAAGGCGAGCCCTTGCGGACTCGCCTTTGACGCTTTCAAGCGAGAGCTTCACGCCCTCAGCATGATCACTCGTAGCTAGCTTGGTTGCCTTTGATGTCGCGCTTCTTGATCCATGGCATCAGGCTGCGCAGCTTGGCACCGATCTTCTCGATGGGGTGCTTCTCGCCTTCTTTGAGCAGGCGGTTGAAGTCCTTGTAGCCACCTTCGTATTCCTTCACCCACTCCTTGGCAAATTTGCCAGTCTGGATGTCCTTCAGCGCTGCGACCATGCGCTTTTTGACGCTGGCGTCGATGATCTTGGGACCAACTTTGACGTCGCCCCACTTGGCGGTTTCGGAGATGGAGAAACGCATACCGGCGATGCCAGCTTCGTTCATCAGATCGACGGTGAGCTTCAACTCATGGAGGCACTCGAAGTAAGCCATCTCAGGGCTGTAACCAGCCTCGACGAGGACTTCAAAGCCTGCTGTGACGAGGGCGCTGACGCCGCCGCAGAGCACTGTCTGCTCGCCGAAGAGATCGGTCTCGGTCTCTTCCTTGAAGCTGGTCTGGAGCACACCACCACGGGTGCCACCGATGCCGTGCGCCCAAGCGAGGGCGATGGCCTTGGACTTCTTGCTGGGATCCTGATGCACGGCGATGAGGGCGGGGACGCCTTTGCCTTCGAGGAACTGACGACGCACGATGTGTCCGGGGCCTTTCGGAGCGACCATGATGACGTTCACATCGGCCTGCACAGCGCAGGTCTTGAAGTGAATGGCGAAGCCGTGGGAGAAGAGCAGTGTCTTGCCCTTCTTCAGGTTGGGCTCGATGTCAGCCTTGAAGCAAGCGGGGATCTTGGTGTCTGGCACAGCGACGAAGATGACGTCGGCGAGCTTCACGGCTTCACCCGTGTCATAGACCTTGAGGCCTTTTTCTTCAGCCACAGCGCGGCTTTTGCTGCCTGGGTAGAGGCCGACGATGACGTTGACTCCGCTGTCGCGAAGGTTCAGAGCGTGCGCATGTCCTTGGGAACCGAAGCCGATGACGGCGCAGGTTTTGCCCTTGAGGGGCGCGAGGCTGGCATCTTTTTCAGAGTAGATTTTAGCGGCCATTGAGGTGTGGTATGTGGGTTAAAAAAAGGGGGGCGATACTGGAACGCCAGTGGAAGCGGGTCAAATGGCATTTTAGCCTAGAGGCGGAGGCTGCTCTCATGCGTATGCCCTGCGAAACGACGCTCAAGTACACTGACATTGAGGAATGGTTGAGCGCTTTGGTTTCGTATAGGATGCTTCCCACCATGAAGACCCCACTCGCCATTCTGCTCGTGCTCCTGCTTAGCATTACCTGCCCTGCGGCAGAGCCTGTGCCACAACTGAAGCTCGGTGATGCTGCGCCCGACTTTAACCTGCCCGGCAGCGATGGGCGCAAGCATGAGCTGAAGGATTATGCCAGTGCCGAGGTGCTCATGGTCATCTTCCTCAGCAATCACTGCCCCGACTCGCAAGCCTCCGAAGGCCGTGTGAAAGCACTCGTCGAGGCCATGAAAGGCAAGTCCTTCGCGCTGGTCGCCATCAACCCCAACAACCCCGCAGGCCTGCGCCCCGACGAGTTGGGCTACTCGAAATACAATGACAGCCTCGATGAAATGAAGCTCCACGCCAAGGAGCAAGCTTTCAACTTCCCCTACCTCTATGACGGCGAGACACAGGCCGTGGCCAAGGCCTATGGCTGCCTCGCCACGCCGCACGTCCTCATTTTCAACAAGCAGCGCCGACTCGCCTACAACGGCTGGCTCGACGATAGCCGCTACGCCGATGACGCCAGTGTGAAGGCACCCGACGCACGCAATGCCGTCAATGCCCTGCTCGCGGGCCAACCTGTACCTGTGACCACCACCAAAGTGCATGGCTGCTCGACCAAGTGGATGGGCAAGTCTGATCTGGTGAAAAAGGACGATGAAAAATGGGCGCAAGGCACCGTGGATGTAGAAACCATCGACGCGGCAGGCATCGCAGCGCTGCGTGCCAATAACACGGGCATGGTGCGCATGTTTAACGTCTGGGCGACCTGGTGTGGCCCGTGCGTCGAGGAGTTCCCCGAACTGGTGAAAACCTCGCGCAAGTTCGGCCTGCGCAACTTTGAGTTCATCAGCATCAGCATGGATGACCCCAAAGACAGCAAGAGCGTAAAAGCCTTTCTGGAGAAACAAAACGCCATCATCCCCGACAAAATAAAACCCGCGCTCGAAGCCGAAGGCCGCAAGACCAACAGCTACATCTTCAGCGGTGGTAATAGCGATGACTTGATCAAAGCCCTCGATGCCGAATGGCCTGGCCCCATCCCCCACACCCTCGTCGTGGGGCCGGGTGGCAAGGTCATCTACCGCCACAACGGCGAGGTGGATGGCGAAGAACTACGAGCCGCCATTCTCGCCGCGATGGGCCGCTACTACGTGCCCGAGGCGAAGTAGAAGGCAGCACCTGATTCGAGCGTGTGCTGCGCAAAAAAAGCGCGGACTCCATTAGAGAGGAAGTCCGCGCCGAGGTGAATAGTTCAAGAGCGATGAGCCGCTTTTTTGATCTCATGAAACGACTGTCTTACCAGTCGTCGCCGCCTCCACCGCCACGATTACCACGGTCATGACCACGATCTCGATGACCACCGCCGCCATCGCGACGACCACCACCACCACCACCACCGCCATCGCGACGACCACCACCGCCGCCTCCTCCGCCGCCACCGGGGCGTCGTCCGCCACCGCCACCGAAGCCACCAGGACGCTCTTCTTTGGGACGAGCCTCGACGACTTTCAGCGGACGCCCGCCTAGGTCTTGGTTATCGAGGCCGTGGATGGCGGCGAGAGCCTCATCATTGTTGGGCATTTCCACGAAGCCGAAGCCACGGGAACGACCGCTCTCGCGATCATTAATTACGCGGGCACTGGAGACTGCTCCAAACGCCCCAAAGGCTGCGAGCAGATCCGCATCTGCGATCTCATAGGACAGGTTACTGACGTACAGGTTCATCGGGTTATCTAGCACATAAGGATCGCCATGAGACTGAAGTGGGAAAGCGTGACTCCATGGCGGGAAGCCAAACCTCCGAGCACGGCCCGTGAGCGAACCATGTCGGGCGGGATTTTGAGCGGAAAGCTTTAACGTGTCAAGCTTCTCGGGCAATTCCACCTTTGGCCAAACTCTGGGCGCACCGACCCCACCTCTACTCTTCCTCGACTTTCTCACTACTCCGACGCACGCGGCAGAGGCCTCGCTTGCTGCGGGTGCTGATGAAGTCGATGAAACGCACACAAGGCATCGCCCACTCGCGCCCGGCCAGCACTTCGAGAGCCTGAGTCAGATTATAGCCTGAACGGAAGGTAAGATCGAACACCTCCTTAATTTGGCGACGTTCCTCTGCGGTAAATCCCGCCCGCCTCAAGCCAATCACGTTCAGCCCCGTGATGCGATTGAGCAACTGCCCCACGCAGTACGGCGGCATGTCTCTGCTGATGCTCGCATTTCCCCCGATCATGCAATAGTCGCCCACACGAATGAATTGATGCAGCCCCGCGCCACCACCAATGAAGGCATTGTTGCCCAAGTGAACATGACCACCGAACATCGCTCCATTGGCCACCACGCAGCGATTCCCCACCTGCACGTCATGAGCAAAATGCGCCGTGGCCATGATGAAATTATGGTCGCCCACACGAGTTGCTGAACCCGGCTTCGAGCCGCGATGGATGGTGACATGTTCGCGAATGACATTGTGCTCGCCAATGATCAGCGCACTCGGCGTGGCAGGATCGAAGGATAAATCCTGGGGATCACCGCCGATGATCGCCGCCCTGCCAATAGTGCAACCAGCGCCCACCGTCGTGTCGTTAAGCACCTGCGCATGGGCCTCCACCCGTACACCTCGCCCCAGCTTCGCCGCGCCATCAATGATGACATACGGGCCTATGTGGGCACTGGAGTCAATCTCTGCGCGAGGATCTATGAGAGCGGTGGGATGAATCATGGATGAAACCAATGGGCGCACTAATTTAGAACTTATTCGCCTGAATCACGTCGGCATTCCCGCTGAAAAAATTCACCAAATTCAAAGTCGCTCGCATGGCCTGGCGAGGCACGCTCTCAAAAGTACGGCTGCCGATATGAGGCGTGATAAGTGCCTTGCTATGCCGGAGCAGGGGATGGTCGGGAGGCGGCGGTTCCTCGTCGAGAACATCCGTCGCGTAACCGCCCAGATGACCGCTGTCCAGCGCCGCCATAACATCGGGCAAATGCACAAGCTCTGAGCGTGCGGTATTGATGAGTAAGGCACCCGGCTTCATGCCTGCGATACGTTCCGCATTCATTAGATGCCGTGTTTCGTCACTTAGATTCGTATGCAATGAAACGACATCACACGAGTCGATGAGTGATTCAAATGTCGTATGCCGCACAATGCCGTGCTGCTGAGCAAAGGCCTCAGGCCAATAAAGATCCAGCGCATGTACCTCCATTTCAAAAGCACGCGCCCGCTTCGCCACCTCCTGACCAATCCTGCCCAGCCCAATCAGCCCCAAACGTTTCTGCCAAATTTCATGCCCTGTCACACGCTGCCACTGGCCTGCACGCACCGAGTTAGCCGAATCCACAAGATTTCTAACCATACCCAAGAGCAAGCAAAAGACATGCTCAGCGACTGTGGTGTGATTGACGCCTGGGGTGAAGAACACGGGTAGCTTTCGCGCCGAGCACTCCGCTACATCTATCTTATCGAGCCCAATCCCGTATTTGCTGATGCAGCGTAACCGAGGCAGAGCCTTATCTAGCACTGCTTTGGTGATTTCATCATCGCCACAGAGAAAAGCATCGAACTGCCCTGCAAGCTCCAGCATCCGCCGCTCCGGCAATGGTCCTCGCTCGCAATGAATTTCAAAACCTTGGGAGTTCAGCAGTTCATGGTGCGCACCTGGTGTGTCTTGGTAGGAGGTGGTCGTGAGTAAAACGCGCGTAAGCATGGTCGGTGAAAAAGTTTGAGCAAAGTCCGAGCCAGACCACAAAAGCCTGCTCTAATGAGGCATCATGAATAGCGGAGAAGAAGGAACCGACAAGCACAATACAGCCGAGAGAAACCTGGGAACTCAACCGCTCGACGCCCTGATGTTGCAAAACGGAGTCTCGAATCATGATGTCGTCGCCGCAACAGCAGCCCCACTCACGCACAAAGCCGTGCAACGAGCGAGGAAAGGCCGTTTGCTGACACAAAAAACGCAGCGCCGAGTCATCGAGGCCATGCGCAAAATCCTTGCCCAAAGCGATCCAGAGCGAGCTTATCAGCACTCAGATTTCTTCACCTACGAGGCATAAAATGTGGCGCATCCGCAATGAGGCGTAGCCAGTGGTCACAGGATTACAGGATATGAGAGCGTGGGCGTCTCCGCCCTCGTGTTTCCAAGGACGTGAGTGAGGGCGGGACGCCAGTTGGGGCTGCATGATCATTGCTGCGCCCAATGCAGCGAGAATCGCGAAGCGTCGTGGAGTGCGATAGTTCCCTCGCTCAAGTGTTTCCTGGAGATGAGCATTCAAATAGTTAGAATGATTTAATTATCACGATTGAAGAACCATAAAAACTACGGTTAAAGCGATCAAAAAGATTGACGTTCTCAACGCTGAGTTGCATAAAAACAGTATTATAACCCTGTTTTAACCACGATGGCGCGCCCTTCCAACACCTTTGAATCCCTGACTATGACCATTGCCGTCACGCCACAGATCAAGGTTTACCTGGAAGACCTCACCACGCGCGGAACCTTTGGTTGCAATACAGGTGAGGCCGCGCGCACGCTGCTCAGTCGCGCCATCGAAGACATGCTCAGCAAGGGTGATCTCACCCGCCGCGAATTCCGCGTGGAAGATGGCAAAGTAGTCATCCCAAAATAATTTTTACCCGACGTATTTCGTAACAACCGCGCTATCTCCCCAAAGCCATGCACGCGTTCCTAGACAACCCCGTGACCGCCCAACTCCTCGTAGAAATGTCGTTCGACATCACGGCCCCGAGCCATGGCCTCGTGGAGCGCACTCAGCGCCAGGATACCCATGCAGAAATGTTGGCCTACGAGATCGCCCGCTACGCCCCCGGCTTGGCAAAAAAACTTATCGAAGCTGGCCGGCGTCGCCTCGTTCTAGCACCTCATTAGCAGCTTCTATCCCTTACCTCCTATGCCCTTCCCTCTTCGCAGCCCCAACGTCAAAACCAGTGGCATCGTCTTTTTCGCCCGCTTCATCGACAAGATTCGCCTGGACGCTGCGGACGCACTGCCTCCCGGCTACCACGTAGGATTTGTGGAGGGAAATCGTACCTTTGATGACCGCTTCATGCGTTTCATCGGCGTCGGCTACGAGGCGCTGCGTGCCCGTGTTTTAGAAGGTGGCAGCGATGAAGAACTGCTGGAGTGGTGCTTCCAAAACGGACGTCGTCCCGATGCCGAACAAATCGAGATTTGGAATACCTTCCTCATTAAAAGAGGCTGGAATGACTCTGCAAGCCCTGGCTTGGTGAAGCAGCGTGAAGAAGCAGGCCTAGGCCATCGCGAGGATCTCGTGACCTTCTTCCAAGTCATGGATGTGGAAGAAGGCCATGTTGTTGAGGCGGCAGCCTAACACGCTCATCCCAGCACCACACTGCCATCCTGCTTCTTCGAGAACCGATGCAGCACCGCGCCATCCACGCCATGGTGGGTGAAGGTCAGTGTGTCGGCTTGAATTTGCAAATGAGTGAAGCCGAGGGCGGGTTTTCCAAACGGGACTTTATGCGTCACCTTCATCGGGCGAGGCTTTGCACCGCCACCGCCCGAAAGCACGAAAGAGGTGAACTGCCCCTCCAACTCCAGGTGCTGCAAGTCATGGTCATGGCCACAGATATACGCATGAACCTTGTGCTCCTGAAGTAGGCTGCCCCACTGCTCGATGAGCGGCTTGGTATCGCCGTGAGAGCCATTGGTGTAGAGTGGATGATGCGCGACCACGATGGTGAATGGTGCCCGAGGTTTGGCCAGTTCGGCCTTGAACCACGCGAGTTGCTCAGTGGCTTCCTGCTCCGTCAGATGGCGCTTGGGTTTGCCCGTTTTTTTGTCTTTACCATTGCTCACCGTGGGCAGATTGCTGTCGAGGCAGAGAAAGGTCACCAGCGGCTGCAGCGGGTTGCCCAACTCGAAGCGATACCACTTCGCAGGCATCTTCCAGCGCGCGCCTAGCTTCTTAGCATACGCGAGTTGCACCTGCTCCCCGCCCTCATTGTCGTGGTAGTCATGGTTGCCCAACACCGCCCACAGTGGGCCGGGAAAAACGGTGGCTGGATACATCGCCTCGATACCCGCCTGCCAGCGCGGAGACTCCAGCGTGAAGCCGCCTTTGACCGCGCTGTAAAAATTATCGCCTAGCAACCAGACGCCTTCTGTTTTGATGGCTGTCTTGCCGACAAAAGCCTGCATCGCTTTTGCCACCGCAGTCTGATCTGCGCCGCCCGTGCCGAAGTCGCCAATGCTCAGCAAATGCAGTGCGTCCTTGGCGATCTCGCCCTGGGCACGGCGCGATTGCAGATTCAGCGCAAGGGCTGCGCTGGAGCAAAACAAAGTCTTCAGAGCGCGGCGACGATTCATGGGATTCATGGAGTTCATAGATGGAGGGAGGGTCAAACGGCTTAATCTCCAGGAGCTTGCATGACGGCTCGGAGAACGAGCAACGCTCGCAAACCAAAATCTTGTCATCCTTGCCACGATCTGTCAGAACCATCGCATGGACTCAAAAAACGTACTCATCTCCGTCCTCGCGCTCACTGCCGTGGGCATCATCCAAGCCGAATCCGTTAAAGATCGCGAAGGTGCCGTGCGGCAGGACAAGGCTAAGCTCGAATCCAGCGAGCGCTGGAACTACAACGATGTGGACAAAGCATTCGCCGAAGCTCAGAAGACCGGAAAACCGGTGCTGCTCGTGCTGCGTTGTGTGCCCTGCCTTGCTTGCATGGGCATTGATACGGGCGTGCTCACCGAAGGCGATGCCTTGAAGCCGCTGCTCGACCAATTCATTTGCGTGCGCGTCATCAATACCAACACACTCGACCTCACGCGTTTCCAGTTCGACTACGATCTCTCCTTCAGCAGCCTATTTCTCAATGCCGACGGCACCGTGTACGGTCGCTATGGCTCATGGAAGCACCAAAAAAACTCTCAGGAAACCGCGCTGGCAGGCTACACCAAAGCCATCCAAGCCGCACTCGCCCTGCACCGCAACTACCCCGCCAATAAAGCCACGCTGAGCGGCAAACAACCCGGCGATACCCCCTTTAAAACGCCCATCGAGATCCCCGAGCTGGCAAAAAAGTACAAGGCTGAACTCGACTGGGAAGGCAAGGTCGTCGGCAGTTGCGTCCACTGCCACATGATCGGAGCCGCCACGCAGACCTGGTACCGCAGTCAAAATAAACCCATGCCCGAGTCATTGATTTACCCTTTCCCTGAGCCCGAAACGATAGGACTCACGCTGGCCTCGGAAGACATCGCCCACGTCGATACCGTAGCCGCTGGATCACTCGCAGAAAAGGCTGGTATAAAAGCAGGCGACAACATCATCAGCCTCGCGGGCCAACCCTTGATCTCCATCGCCGATGTCAGTTGGGCGCTGCATCGCACAGCCAACGAGGCCACACTAGCCAGCGTCGTCAGTCGAGCTGGCCAAGAAGTCGCCCTGACCCTGGCGCTACCCGCAGGCTGGCGGCGCAAGTCCGACGTAACCCTGCGCATCGCCGTCTGGCCAGAGCGTGGCATGGCCCTCGGCGGCATGAGACTGGAGCCCGCCGAAGGCGAAGGTATCGGCTTAAAAATCAAAGGTGTCGGCCAGTATGGAATGCACGCCACCGCGATGAAAAGCGGGTTCAAAGCAGGCGATGTGCTGCTCGACTTCGATGGCATCAACACCCCCATTTCCGAAGGCGCGCTCCTCGGCCATCTCCTGCAAACCCGTCAACCTGGCGACAAAGTCAAAGTCACCGTGCAGCGTGCTGGCCAGCGACTCGAATTGGCCCTGCCCATGCAGTGACCTGCGTTCATTCACAACACACTCAAAAAGTGTAACTCCCCACGCTCAACACTCGCGGGCTGTGTCTGTCACAGTCCGCCTTGAAAAACTCCGCTCTCGATTTCTCGACCACTCGCGACTTGTTCGTCCATACCACGCCAGCCTTGCTCTGCACGGCTCTCGCACGGGACGGCATCGACGCGAAAGAAGTTCTCGTCAGCATTCGCAGCGACATCTTGCTCATTGGCACTTCAGCCGATGTCTGGCTCTTGCTCACGGCCAATCTAGCAGCCGTTTATTTCATCGCAGCAGACGGCCACGCCAAGCCGGGCGCTCCGGTCTTCGACCTTACCAAGGCGGATAAAGTCAGGCTCAACCAGACCATCGGCAGCGCCTTTATCCAGCTCCGCATCGACGGCGTTTATGTTGAAGTCATCCGCTTCAGCAATGGCCTGCGCGAAGACTTTGGCCGCGTGGTCAACCAGATGAAGCGCCTCATCGCGGGCGATGAATTTCAGCCTGCCGCGCTCACTCGTGACCACGAATCCATCTGCGAAGTCTGCCGCCTACCGTTGCCCGCAGCCAAGGCTCCCTGCCCACGCTGCGCTAAAAAAGGCGGCATCCTCAAGCGCACACTCCATCTCATGCGCCCCTACTGGAGCAGCATCACCATGCTACTCGGCGTGATGATCCTTGGCGTCGGCCTCGACCTCGTGCCGCCCGTGCTCACACGAATACTTGTGGATGAAGTCATCACCCCGCGCACTCACTTGGAATGGCTGCCGTGGATACTCTCCAGCCTCATCGTCGCCGCCGCCCTGCGCCAAGTTTTAAACATCATCATCGGGCGCACCAGCGCCTTCGTCGGCACCCGTATCACCAAGGAATTGCGCGAGCGCGTGCAGACCAAGCTGCTCGGCCTCAGCGTGGACTACTACAACCGCAACAGCGCTGGCTCGCTGATGAGCCGCGTGCTCAATGACGTCGATTATTTTCAGGGCTTCGTCACCCAGATGGCGCAGGGATTTCTGCTCAATGTGCTGCTCGTGCTCGGCATCGGCACCATGCTGTTCGTGATGAATGCTCAGCTCGCGCTGTGGGTGTTGATTCCCATTCCGTTCGTCTTTCTCGGCACGGCAATATACTGGAAAGTCATCTACCCGCGCTACTACCGGGTGTGGGATAGCCAGTCAAAAATGGCGCAGTCGCTGACTGGCCTGCTGCAAGGCATTCGCCTCGTTAAAGCCTTTGGCCAAGAGGATCGCGAGCGCCTGCGCTTCGCCAAATCCGCAGGCTATGTGCAAACCGCGAAGCGCTCGCTGGAAATGAGCGCGGCCACGTTCAATCCCATCATGGGCTTCGTCTTCGGCCTCGGCGGGCTCATCGTCTGGAATGCAGGCGGGCGCGATGTCCTCGCGGACAAAATCACCCTCGGCACTCTGATGGCCTTCTTCGGCTACCTCGGCATGTTTTACTCGCCCGTGCAATCGCTCAGCATGTTCAGCAGTTGGGTCACCGGCTTCCTCGCTGCGGGCCAGCGTGTGTTTGAGATTCTCGACTCCACCAACCAGCTCGATGAAGCCCCCGAAGGGCATGTCATCGGCAGCATGACGGGCCGCATCGAGCTGATAAACGTGACCTTCGGCTACGATCCCTACGCACCCATTTTGAAGAACGTTAGCCTCGTCATCGAGCCTGGGCAATTCGTCGGTATCGTCGGCAAAAGTGGCAGCGGCAAGACCACGCTCGTCAACCTCATCTGCCGCTTCTACGACCCGCAGGAAGGGCAGGTGCTCATCGACGGCCACGACGTGCGCGAGCTGAGCACCGATGGCCTGCGCCACGACCTAGGCCTCGTGTTGCAGGAGCCCTTTCTCTTCCGCGCCACCATCGCCGATAACATCGCCTATGGCCGCCCGCAGGCCGATCCCATGAGCATCATCAAGGCCGCGCGTGCAGGCAACGCGCACGAATTCATCGTTAAAAAAGTTGCTGGCTACGACACCAAACTCGGCGAGAACGGCGCAGGTCTCAGCGGTGGCGAACGCCAGCGCCTCAGCATCGCCCGTGCGCTGCTCACCGATCCACGCGTGCTCATTCTCGATGAAGCCACCAGCAGCGTCGATACCGAGAGCGAGCAGGAAATCCAGCGCGCCCTAGCCCGCGAGTGCAAAGGCCGCACCACCATCGCCATCGCGCATCGCCTCAGCACGCTCAAAAACGCCGACCTCATCTATGTCATGGACGACGGCAAAATCGCCGAGCACGGCACCCACGAAGCCCTGCTACAACACGACGGCATCTACGCCAAGCTGGTGAAAATCCAGACCGAACTGACACGGCTGGAGGCAGCGTAAAAAATCTGAAATCCGAGATCTGAAATTTTCAATCCTCATCATGAAATCCAACATCATCCCCATGCCCCTGCCCCCCGTTTCCGTCGTTCGCGACCGACTGTTGGAACCCTCTGACATCACCCTGCACACTGGCCTACATGGCCTCATGGAATGCGTGCTCACGAGTGATGATAAAGTCTATCATGGCGTCACCGCCGTGCTGCTTTTCCCCATCTCACATCCCGAGCGCTTCATCTCGCTGCGCTACACAAATGAAGAAGACAAGGAGCATGAGATCGGCATCATCGGAGGCCTCCGCACCTTCCCAGACGAGGCCGTCGCGCTCGTCCGCGCCAGCCTCGCGAGGCACTACCATGAGCAGTGCGTGCATCGAGTCCACCGCATCAAGAATGAGTACGGCCAACTGTTCTTCAAGGTCGAAACCCAGCGCGGCATTGAGGATTTCGTCATGCCCTGGAGACAAGACCGCGCCGAGGACTACGGCACAAATGGCAAGGTTCTGCTCGATGCGCTGAACAACCGCTATCTCATCCCCGACATCGACCAGCTCGCGGATAAAGAGAAGCGCCTGCTGCTGACTTATATCTACTGGTGACACCGCTACGGCACAAGGCGCACCAGCCCGCTGCTCATCGGCGAGGTCTTCACATTCGCTGGCGGGCCGATGATGCTGGGCAACAAAAAGTAGCCCGTGCCCATGCCAGCGCCGGGCAGCAGCACACCGCTAAAATCCACCTCGCGCGAGAGCTGCGGCAGCGCGCCAGTGAAGAGATTGTCGTCCTTCAAAGCCATCGTGCCCGTGAACGTGCCCTTCGCCACATCAAGCTTGGTCAGCTTCACCAGCGCCGGATTCACCGCCGTTATCGTGTTGAAGGTGGCGACATGCGCAGTGCTCACGGTGAACACTTGATCCAGCGCATCGAACTGCCCCACGCCCTCGATGCCGCCCTCGCTGAAGGCGATGCTCGCAGCACCCGGCGCAGCGATGTTGAGGAGCGTCTTCCCCGCGCCCGGCGGCACATACTCCGCCCCAGCGGCAGTCAGCGACGTCGGGCCAAAGCCAGCGGCATAAGCCCGCACGGCCTGCGCCATCTTGAACCAATGCGGCGAGCCCGAAAGTAATGAAGCACTCCTGCCACTCGTTCTCGCAATGCTTGGCTTTGCTGCAAGACTTCTGCTACCAAGCGCTGAACCAAAATCTAGCTCTAACGTTCACGATGATCCTTCCAGAAAATCTCCCCTCTCGCTTTCGCATCGCTGCCCATGCCTTCGCCGATTCGTTGCGTGCAAACTTCGCCAGCGGGATGCCTGCGCAACCAGAGGATCAGCTCAAATGGCCAGTGCAAGAACTACTCCAAGCGGCTCATCCCGGCGTGCTCACACGCACCGAGGTGCAGGTGGATGGTCTCGGTGGCAGGCCCGACATGGGCGTGCATGTCCATGCCGCGCTGTGTGGTTTTGTAGAACTCAAAGCCCCTGGTCACGGAGCGCGCACCGCTAACTTTCGTGGTCGCGACAAGGCGCAGTGGGAGAAGTTCACCGCCCTGCCCAACGTGCTCTACACCGATGCCTGCGAGTGGGCGCTGTATCGCAGCGGCGTGCAGACGCAGCATGAAAACAAGCCGCTGGTGGTGCGGTTGGGCGGACTCATCGAGCGAGGCTCAGCAGCGTTGGATGATGCCACGCTGACCGCTCTCTTTACCCTGCTCACCGACTTCCTCAACTGGTCGCCCATCGTCCCACATGAGCCGCGCAAACTGGCCGAATTGCTCGCCCCGCTCTGCCGCTTGCTGCGTGCCGATGTGGCAGCAGCGATGCAAACGGAAGGCAGTGCTTTGAAGGTGCTCTGCGGTGAGATACGCCAGTATCTCTTCCCCCACACTGACGACGCGCAGTTCGCCGACATCTACGCGCAGACCCTCACTTATGCGCTGCTGCTCGCTCGGTTAAACGGCGAGACAGACCTGACCGCCGAGCACGCCGCCACACGGCTGGAGAGCGGGCACGGGCTGCTGGCGACGACCATGCGCATCCTCACGCAAGCCGAAGCGAGAGCTGAAATCGAGACGGCGGTGAGCATCCTGGAGCGCGTGATCTGCGCCGTCGATCCGCAGAAGTTAAGCAAGCGTGGCGACCCATGGCTCTACTTTTATGAGGACTTCCTCGCTGCCTATGATCCGCTGCTGCGCAAGCAAACTGGCAGCTACTACACGCCGCAGGAAGTCATCGCCTGCCAGACAGCGCTGGTCTCTGAGCTGCTCGTCGAGCGCTTCGACAAGCGCTTCACCTTTGCCGATGAAGACGTGGTTTTTCTCGACTCCAGCGCGGGCACGGCAGCCTATCCGCTGGCCGCTATCGAGAGTGCCTTGCAGCTCGTAGAGACCCGTCTCGGCGCTGGTGCTGTGGCCGAGTATGCCACGCGCTGCGCAGAGAATGTGTATGCCTTCGAGGTGCAAGTAGGGCCGTATGCCGTGGCGCATCTACGCATGACCAAGCTGCTGCGCGACGCCGGTGCTACGTTGCCCAGCGATGGCCTGCATGTGCTGCTGACCGACACGCTGGAGTCGCCCCACGCCGTGCCACCACAGCCGCCGTTGTTTGGCCGCAGGCTCACTGAGGAGCAGCGCCGTGCTCAGCGAGTGAAAGCGTCGATGCCTGTCTTCGTCTGCATGGGCAACCCACCTTACTTCCGTGAGGAGAGCGAGGATGATGCCGCTCACACGCGAGGCCGTTGGGTGCGCTTTGGCGATGACAATGCCACTGCCGACACGCGTCCCATCCTGCGCGACTTCACCGAGGCCGCGCCCGCTGTGCATGTGAAGAACCTCTACAACCTCTATGTCTATTTCTGGCGCTGGACGCTGTGGAAGATGTTTGAGAACCCGCTGCCCGGCGGTGCTTCACAGAAGGGTATTGTCAGCTTCATCACGGCCTCCAGCTACCTGCGCGGCCCTGGCTTCACGGCCATGAGACAGCGTATGCGCGAGGCCTTTGACGAGCTGTGGATCATCGACTTGGAAGGCGACAACCTGGGTGCTCGCAAAACCGAAAACGTCTTCGCCATCCAGACGCCCGTGTGCATCGCCACTGGCGTACGCCTTGCGACCAAGAAGACGCACAAGCTGGCCAAGGTGCGCTATATCCGCATCACTGGCACCAAGGCCGAGAAGCTGGAGAAGCTAGCCGCCATCCGCAGCTTCGCCGATGTAGCGTGGGAGGAGTGCTTCAAAGGCGCGACCGAGCCTCTCCTGCCAGAGCGCGTGGGGGACTACTCGGCATGGCCGCTGGTTACAGATTTATGGCCATGGCAGCTCAATGGCGTGCAATGGAAACGTACCTGGCCCATTGGCGAAACGCCCGAAGTGCTGCAAGCTCGCTGGCGTGCATTGCTCGCTGCGCCTGCCGATCAGCGCGGTGCCTTGATGCGCGAAACCGATGCCCGCAATGCGTCGCGCGAGGTTGATTGCTTCCTTGATGGCCAAACACTCGAAGCCATCCGAGCGAAGCCTCGCGATGCCGCTTCACTGCGGCCCATTCGCTACGCCGGGCGCAGCTTTGATCGCCGCTGGATACTGCCTGACAATCGCCTGTGCGACCGCCATCGCCCTGGCTTGTGGGCGGCTCATGGCGACAAGCAGATTTACCTGACCAGCTTGCTCACAGGTGTGCTTGGCGATGGCCCTGCCGCGACGGCTTGCATTCACCCGCCCGACCTTCATCACTTCAGAGGCTCCTTCGGTGGCAAGGACGTCATCCCACTCTGGCGCGATGCCGCAGCCACTCAGCCAAACTTGCCTGCAGCTCTGCTCCACACGCTCGCCGCTGAGTTGGGCAGCAAGATCAGCGCCGAGGATTTCCTGGCCTACACCTACGCCGTGCTGAGTGCGCCGAGCTATGCGGAAACCTTTGCTGAGGAGCTGACGGTGCCCGGCCCACGACTGCCGATCACATGCGATGCCAGCCTATTCAAACAAGCCGTGGCGCTGGGTCGCAGACTGCTGTGGCTGCACAGCTATGGCGAGCGCTACGTGCCACGCGGACAAAAGCGCGGGCACCTGCCCAGCGGCAGCGCCAAGTGCCACAAAGGTGTCCCCACCACTGCCGCAGGCTACCCGCAAGCCTTTGCCTGGGCCAATGATACGCTGCACGTCGGCGATGGCGAATTCGGCCCGGTATCGCAGGCCGTGTGGGAGTTCAGCGTCAGCGGCTATGAGGTGGTAAAGAGCTGGCTAGCCTACCGCATGAAGGCCGGCAGCGGGCGCAAAAGCAGTGACCTGGATAACATCCGCCCCGAGGCCTGGACGGCAGCGCTCACGACTGAGCTGCTGGAACTGCTCTGGGTCATTGAGGCCACCATTGCCGAACAGCCCGACCTCGATGGCCTGCTCGCCCTCATCATCGCCAAGCCCCTCTTTGCCGCCAGTGCCCTGCCCACACCAACCAACGCGGAGCGCAACTCGCCCACTGATGACAACGAGCCCGAGCAAACCGTCTTTGCACTTTGATCCTTCATGTCATGCTGACGCTGTATTCCTCAACGATGCCGGGGTGGATGAAGGAGAACTTGCCCTCGGAGGCAAGGAATGCCGAATGCCGAAGGTGGCAGCGTCGAGTCTGCGCAGCCTGCTGCGGTGGCGAGCACGCGGAAGCGCTCGGGCTTGCCTGTGGCCTCGGCGGTGGAGGTGAGCCATAGGCCCTCGCAGATGGCTTGGCCTTCGAGTTTTTGGAAGGCGGCGTGCAGGGTTGCCCATCGGCGGTGGGGGTGATGGCGATGCCTTCGCCGGGATACTGCTTCTGCGCTTCGGCTCGGAGTTGATCGAAGGGGATGGATTTCGCGGGCTTATCGGCTGGGGCTTTGGCTTGGGGCTGGCTGAGGACTGAGGGAACGGGCTCGCAGCCCGTGTCACGCTGGTGGGGCTGAGCGAAGGCGACGGCGACGAGGGAAACGGATGCGATGAGGCAGAGCAATCCGTGGGGCACGCGAGCAATGGCAAACGCTGGGGAGGATGGGCTGAAATTCCATCAGAAGGGATGGCCGCAAAAGAACGCAGAAAACACGAAAGGTCAGGGGGCCGTTTAGAAGCCGAGTTGAAAGTGATTGGGCAGGTCGAATCACCTGCCGATGAGAGCCCTTCAAGCTGAGGGCTTGCCGATCACCAAGACATCGAGCCCTGGAAATTGTGTGAAGGCTTTGTCGGTGGTGACGAGCTGGGCACCGCTTGTGATGGCGAAGGCGGCAAGGTAGGCGTCCATCCAGAGCTTGGGGGAGCTGGTTCTACGGACGGCTAATTTCTTCCAGATGGGTTCTAGCCGAGTCGGCTCGGGTTGGAAGAGGATTCGGTCATCGGCGAGATAGGCATCGTAGGCGGCCCAGGCTTGCTGATTGCTCAGTGGCTCATTG
The DNA here is from genome assembly GCA_031411235.1 of Verrucomicrobiota bacterium. Taxonomy (GTDB): domain Bacteria; phylum Verrucomicrobiota; class Verrucomicrobiia; order Verrucomicrobiales; family Verrucomicrobiaceae; genus JANOAR01. Next base: position 25,423 of record JANOAR010000111.1, read on the forward strand.
CCATAGATGGCGAGCACGGCTGCGGTGGTCATCAGCCGCAGAAAGGACTGCTGGGTGGAGCGGCAGAAGATAAGGCTGTCCGGCTTTGTCTCCGCATCCAGCCAAGCTTTCGCAGCTTGGTGATGCGTGTGCTTGGAGAGCGAGAGCGCCAGCCAGAGATTCGTGTCAGGCAGCTTCATGAATGCCATTCGACTTCTTGTTTAAGCAATAGGGCAGCAACTTGATCGGGCGTCAGTTCGGCAGCGCGTTGGCATTTAACCAGCGGGAGTTTCACGCGGCTGGGGCGCGCGCGGGTCGTTGCTGCGCCTGCGCTGAGGCCCTTGCTCAATAACTCCGCGATGATGTCCTTGAGTTTGAGTCTTTCATTAACGGCGCGGAGTTTGATTTCGCGAATAAGATCGTTCGGCAAGTCGAGGGTGGTCTTCATGCAGCCATTTTGCTGGTTTCCCAGCTTTCTGTCAAAATTTAAGTGCTCAAAATTCGCCTCCTCGCTCGGGCGTCCCGGTGGCCTCGGCGGTGGAGGTGAGCCATGGGCCCTCGCAGGTGGCCTGCCCTTCGAGTTTCTGGAAGGCGGCGCGCAGGGTTGCGCCGTCGGCGGTGGTGGTGATGGCGATGCCGACGCCTGAATACTGCTTCTGCGCTTCGGCCCCGAGTTGATCGAAGGCAGCCGGGGATGGCCGCAAAAGGACGCAGAAAACGCGAAAGGCCGGCGGGTTCTGTTCGGCAAATTGGGCCTTTACAGCGTGATGAGTTCGAGCTGGAGGCCGTGTTTCACGAACTGCTTGAAGTCCTTGTCCGTGGTCACGAATCGAAGCTGACCAGTGATGGCAAAGGCGGAGAGGTAGGCATCCATCCCGACCTTGGGCGACGGTGTGTTGAAGGCGGCGAGCTTGTGCCACAGTTTCACCGTTCCAATGGGTTCATCAAAAACGTGAACGGTGGGGAGGGCGAGTTGAATGGCGAGGATGCTGAGAGCATCCGCATTCGTCAGACTCTGAATGCCGTAATGCTGCTGCACTGCGGGCGTGGAAATGAGGCGCAGGAAACTCAACTGAGTCGCCCGACAAAAGCAGGCGGGCGCGGTGGTGGTCACTTGCGAGAACTCGGCGTGGGCTTTCGCATGAAAGGGATGGGACGAAAACGTCATCGCCACCCATAGATTCGAGTCATAGAGCGAGTCCAAGTCGTTGCATGTCCTCCGTGGTAAGAGACTCCTGTTCCAGCGCGATTAGAGCTTCGGCAGTCATATCTGATGCCGGGGCATTGGCGGCGCAATGAACCACGGGCAAACCATTGGCTTGGATCACAATCTTCGATTTTCCTGGGCGGCTAGGCGGCACGCTTTGAGCCAACCCTTGGCGCATCAGCTCGACAGCGATGTCGGCAAGCCTCCGTCCTTCGCGGAGTGCGCGCTGTTTGATGGCGTGCAAAAGATCAGCGGGCAGGTTGAGGGTGGTCTTCATGCGAGGAGTGTGCGGTTAGGGTGGAGGTGTGTCAATGGCATGGCTACGAGGAGGGGGCATCTGTGACGAAAGAGCGAGATGGGTAGTCGTCATTCCGAAAACGGCAACCGGGGTCGAGGGATTCGAATTCCATCGGAAGGGATGGCCGCGAAAGAACGCAGGAAACGCAAAAGGTTTGAGGGGGATGTTTGCGGGTTTGGGGGCGTGTGCGGGTTGTTCAATGAAATTGGTTTTGAAGCGGCTGGTTTGTGCTGCTAGCTTGAGGACATGAGCACGGTGACAGCGATGAATCCAAAAGAAATCCGAACCCAAGTGCAGCGGAGGCTGGACTCGGCCACGGATGAAGAGGTGGCTGACATACATCGGATCCTTCTTGAGATGGAGGCCGAGCGGCTGTGGAAAGAGTCGGGTGCTGGGTTTGCCGCTGACTGGCAATCGGGGCGGTTGAGTGTCGATAAGATAGAGGCGGCGGTGCAGGCTCATCGCAGCAAAGTTGCCAAAATATGACGGTGTGCATCGACACCAACGTGCTGTTGCAAGCCCTGGCTGAGGGCAATCCCTGTCGTCCCATTTTACGTGCATGGTTCACGGGCCGTCTCGTTTGGGTATTCAGCACCAGCATCCTGCTGGAATATGAAGAGATCATCTGTGGTTTGGCTGGCAGGGAGCGTTGGGATGAACTGGTGAAGATGATTGAGATGGTTCGTGCGTTGAGGCCTCATTCGATTATTGAGGCCGAGCCATCCTTCCAATTTCACACGACTCCACGCGATTTGGATGACGCCAAATTTGCAGACGGCGCGATAGCCGTTCATGCCGACTTCGTGGTTACAGAAGATTGCCATTTCCGCCCTCTGGCAGGTGCTGGTTATAAACCCCAGCCGATAACTCCAGCAGCGTTCATCGCGAAATATCTCTAGCCGGCCTCGGCGGTGGAGGTGAGCTATATGCTTTCGATCTTTGGGAAGGCGTTGCGCAGGGTGAGGCCAAAGACTACGGCCCCAACGGTAAAGTGCTCCTCGATGCCCTAAACAACCGCTACCTCATCCCCGACATCGACCAACTCGCGGACAAAGAGAAGCGCTTGCTGCTGACTTATATCTACTGGTGATATAGGCTTCCAACTTTCCCATGCGCCTCCCCTTTCCCACTCGCTGCTGCATTCGATACCTGCTCATCATCGCGGTGCTCATCAGCTTGGTGTCCTGCCGTGCCGTGCGTTTTTATGGCCAGGCGATCCACGGCCAGCTTCAGATGCTGCACCGGGCGCAGCCTATTCCGCAGGTGCTTGCGGATGCGAAAACGACGCCTGCGGTCGCGGCCAAGCTGCGTCTCGTGCAGGAGTTGCGCACCTTTGCCAAGGCCCACCTGGGACTGCCTGCGGAGAAGCAATACCAAAGCTACTCCGACCTCGGCAGGCCCTATGCGGTATGGGTCGTTTTTGCATCCCCCGAGTTCTCAACTAAGGCGAAGGGCTGGTGGTATCCCATCGTCGGCACGCTGCACTATCGTGGCTTCTTTGATGTCGAGGGTGCCAAGGCAGAGGCCGCTAAACTCAAGGCTGAAGGCTTCGATGTCTATGCTGGCGGCGTGGAGACTTACTCCACGCTCGGCTGGTTCAAAGACCCGGTGTTGAACACCTTCATGAAACGCAGCGACGTGGAACTCGCCGAACTTATCTTCCACGAATTGACCCACGCGAGAGTCTTCATCGCCGGCGGCACCGACTACAATGAAGCCCTGGCCACCGCTACTGCCGAGGAGGGCGTGCGGCGCTGGCTGCGATCGAAAGGCCAACTCGCCGAGCTAGCGAAGTATGAGGCGGGGCTCCGCAAAGACCGCGAGATCATCCACCTCATCCTGCGTACTCGGGATCGTTTGAAAAAGGAATACGCCCTGCCCGATCTCAGCGATGAGCCGCGCCGCGCGATGAAGAACAAGACCTTTGCCGACATGCGAGGCGAGTACGAGCAGATCAAATCGAAGTGGAAGGCGGACACGCGTTACGACCGCTGGTTTGCCAAGCCATTGAACAACGCTAGGCTCAACAGCATCGCCACCTACTACGACATGGTGCCGCATTTTGAAAAGGTGCTGAAGGAATGCGGCGGCGATTTGGAGGCCTACTTCAAGCGCGTGGCCAATGATAAGCCTCCTGCGAAGGATAAAGAGGAATAATAGAAATGGCAGAGTGGCAGCGTTGCCACGCAATGCTCCGCACTCTCCTCGCTGCACTACTTCTCCCCTCGCTCGTTTTCTCCGCCGACCTCGCGGGCAAAAGGCCCAACATCCTCTTCATCCTCACCGATGACCAAGGCTACGGCGACCTCTCCTGCCATGGCAACCCGGTGCTGAAGACACCGAACCTCGATAAGCTCCACGCTCAGAGCGTGCGCTTCACCGACTGGCACAACAGCCCGACCTGCGCCCCCACGCGCTCGGCCTTGCTCACCGGGCGGCATGAGTTTCGCAACGGCATCACGCACACCATTTTAGAGCGCGAACGGCTTGATCCGAAGGCCACCACACTGGCCCAAGTTCTAAAGGGCACGGGCTACACCACAGGCATCTTTGGCAAGTGGCACCTCGGCGATGAGGCCGAGTATCAACCGGGCAATCGCGGCTTCGACGAGGTCTTCATCCATGGCGGCGGTGGCATCGGGCAAACCTATCCGGGGAGCTGCGGCGATGCTCCCGGCAACACCTACTTCAGCCCCGCAATCCTGCACAATGGCACCTTCGAGAAGACCGATGGCTACTGCACGGATGTGTTCTTCGCCCAGGCGACGAAGTGGCTCGAAGCCCACAAAGGCAAGGAGCCGTTCTACTGCCACATCGCCACCAACGCGCCCCATGGCCCCTACAATGCGAAGCCCGAAGACGCCGCGCTCTATGCCGACAAAACGCCCGACAAAGACACCGCCAACTTCTTCGGTATGATCCACAACATCGACCAAAACATCGGCAAGCTGATGGCCAAGCTCGACGAATGGGGCATCGCCAAAGACACGCTCGTCATCGCCATGAACGACAACGGTGGCACCGCAGGTGTGAAGGTCTTCAACGCGGGGATGCACGGAGCCAAAGGCACCCCTTGGATGGGCGGCACCCGCGCCTTCAGCTTCTGGCGTTGGCCGGGCACATTGCAGCCCGCCGACTGCACCGCGCTCACCGCGCACATCGACTTTTTCCGCACTCTCACAGCGCTCTCGGGGGCACCGCTCACGCCCGCGCTGGAAGCCCAATCCGCCGAAGCTCGTAGCCTCCTGCCGTTGTTACAAAACCCCAAAGCCGACTGGGCCAACCGCACCCTCTTCACCCACACCGGACGTTGGCCTAAAGGTAGCGATCCCGATGAAGCCAAGCTCAAAACATGCAGCGTGCGTACGCCGCAGTATCACCTCGTGCGCGAAGGCGGAAACAAGGGGCCAAAAGCCAAAGCAAACCCCGCTGCGAGCAAGCAGGACTGGCAGCTCTTCGATGTAAAAGCTGACCCCGGCGAGGCAACCAATATCGCCGCCGATTGCCCTGATGTGGTGAAAGCGATGACAACACAATACGACACCTGGTGGACTTCATTAAAAGGCCAAGTGGACCTCAATGAACAAGCCATTGGCCCCAAGTTGAACCCCTTCGCTGAGCTTTACTGGAAGCAATTCGGCGGCGGGCCGACAGCGACTGACTATGAGCGTATGAACCCGGCGAAGGCGGTGGGGAAGTAGGAGCGACCTCCAGTCGCGAGTAGCCGCTTGCGTGAGCAAGCGGCAGTCGGCAGCGCACCCCGCCCTCACGGGCAAGGCTAGCTCCACAGCGCCGCCGGGTACTCGCCAGCCTCGACGAGCGCTTTGATGGACGCCATCACGCCAACTTTATCATCGGGGTAGGTGACGCCGAACCACTTGCTCGTGGTGGGCAGCACGCGCACGTCGGCGCGGCCTTCGCGGATGAGCACATCGACCACTTTGGGCACGTAGCACTCGGACTTCTGCTCGTTGCCTTCGGCCTTCAGGAAGGTCACGAATGCCTCGCGAAGCTGGCCGAAAATCTCGGGCGTGAAGCCCCAGAAGTTCATCGACACGGGCTCATCGCCGGTAAGCACCACGGGCTCGTTTTCGTTCTCGCGGTTCTCGGCAGTGCCAGCGTCGCTGGTCTTGAAAATCTTGGTCATCTCCGTCACCGAGGTGAGCAGGCCGTTGCTATCCGCCGTGCAGACGCCGCGTGCCACGCTGCCGTGTTCGCTGAGGGTGTTGCTCAGCTTGAATCCGACCATGCTGTACTGGCTCTTGCCATTGGCAGGCTGCGCGGTGGCGAGGTGATTGGCGATGCTGGCGAAGGCGTCGCGACCATAGAAGTCGTCGGCATTGATCATGACGCAGGGCTCGTTGATGACGCTCTCGGCAGCGAGCATGGCGTGCGTGGTGCCCCAGGGCTTGGTGCGGCCCTCGGGCACGGTGAAGCCTGCGGGCAGGTCGTTCATATCCTGGAAGGCATACTCGACGGTGATGCGGTCGGCGAACTTGGCCCCGACTTGCTTTTTGAAGAGATCCTCGAAGTCACGACGGATGACGAAGACGATCTTGCCAAAGCCTGCACGCAGGGCGTCGAAGACCGAGTAATCGAGCACCGTCTCGCCGCTGGGCCCCATCGGGTCGATTTGTTTGAGACCGCCGTAACGGCTGCCCATGCCGGCAGCGAGGATGAGAAGAGTGGGTTTCATGTGGGGAGTGATAAAATGAAGGAGCAACGGTTCGCGGGATGAGGAAAGGCGTCAAGGAGACAAGCACAAGAGGACAGGAATCCTTTCCCATCCTCGACCACGTTGCCCTGCTTTGAGTCGAGGATGTTTTCCAGCTTGGTCATCGTTTGACCTCATCGTGGTCTAGCGGCAAACATCGCGCTCTCACTTCCCCCAACACACACTCTATGAACCGCAAACGCCTTGGCCGCAGTGGCATCGTCGTCACCGATATCTGCATGGGCACGATGACCTTTGGTCTTCAAGCCGATGAACGTCTCTCTTTCCGCATCATGGATCGCGCTCGCGATGCAGGCATCGACTTCTACGATACCGCCGAGATGTATCCCGTGCCGCCGAGCGCGGAAAAATTTGGCATCACCGAGGAGATCGTCGGTCGCTGGCTGAAGGGCAAGCCACGCGGCGAGATCATCCTCGCCAGCAAGATCACTGGCCCCGGCCACGGCTGGTTCCGCCCACCCGTGCGCAACGGCTTCACCGCGCTGGATCGTCGGCAGATTATGAAGGCTTGTGAGGACTCGCTGCGCCGCCTGCAAACGGATTACATCGACCTCTACCAGATCCACTGGCCCGACCACGGCGGTCGTCATGAAGACATCCTGGAGCCGCTCACCGAGCTGATCCAGCAGGGCAAAGTGCGCACCATCGGCACCAGCAATGACACGAGCTGGGGCGTGATGAAGAGCCTGTGGACGGCGGAGAACCAAGGGCTGAAACGCTTCGACACGGTGCAGAATAATTTCAGTCTCATTAACCGCCGCTGCGAGAGCGAGCTAGCTCAAGTCTGCCGCCAGGAAGGCGTGAGCCTGCTGCCCTACTCACCGCTCGGCGGTGGCGTGCTCACGGGCAAGTACAACGACGGTGCTCTGCCCGAGGGCGCACGCTTCAGTGCTTACTTCAAGACTGGCAACGAGCGGCAAAAGCGCATGGCTGCTCGCTTCGTCAACGACCGTAGCATCGAGACCACCAAGCGCCTCGCGCCCATCGCGAAAGACCTCGGCATCAGCCTCTGCACCCTCGCCATCGCCTGGAGCAAGCAGCATGACTTCGTGGCCAGCACCATCATCGGCGCGACCACAATGGCGCAGCTTGAAGAAAGCCTCGCCGCCGCCGATCTGGTGCTCAGCGCAGAGACGCTGGCCCGCATCGACGCCATCGACGAAGCCATCCCCTGCGCGATGACCGAAGACGGGCTGCGGAGGTTGTAATAGAAGCATTCTCCGATGTTCCGCTTCATTCACGCCGCAGACCCGCACCTCGACAGCCCTTTGAAGGGCCTCGCAACGCGTGAAGGTGCGCCCGTTGAGGTGCTGCGCGGGGCGACGCGACGGGCATTTGAAAACCTGGTAGCGCTGGCTCTCGCAGAGCGCGTAGCCTTCATCGTCATTGCGGGCGATCTCTATGATGGCGACTGGAAGGACTACTCCACGGGGCTGTTCTTTCAGCGGCAGATGCTGCGGCTGAAAGCGGCGGACATCCCCGTGTATCTCATCGCGGGAAATCACGATGCGGCGTCGGTGATCACGAAGAAGCTAACGCTGCCGGATAATGTCCATGCCTTCTCCACGCGAGCCGCCGAGAGCATGGAGGTGCCGGGCTACGCAGCCATCATTCACGGGCGCGGTTTCCCCAATCGCGCGGTGCCGGAGAACTTGGCTGTCGATTATCCAAAAGCGGTGCCGGGGCGCTGCAACATTGGGTTGCTGCACACCAGCTTAAACGGTCGGCCTGGGCACGATACGTATGCGCCGTGTTCGCTCGATGATCTGCGCGCAAAGACTTATCATTACTGGGCGCTGGGCCACATCCACCAGCCCGAGGTGCTGTGTGAGGAGCCCTGGGTGGTCTTTGCCGGGAACATCCAAGGCCGGCATGCAAATGAAGCGGGCGAACGCGGCTGTCGGCTCATCACGGTGGATAACGAGCAGCACATCGCGGCGGTGGAATGGCGCGCACTGGATGTGCTGCGTTGGTCACAGGTGCGCGTAAGCGCCACTGGCATCGCCGATGAAGCCGCATTGCTGCGCACCATCAGCGTTGCACTGGAGCAGGCCGTCAATGAAGCCGATGGCAGGCTCGTCGCCGCGCGCATCATCATTACTGGAGCGACGGCTCTGCACGGCTCGCTGCATCAGCAGCGCGAGCGATGGCTGGCGGAGGTCACAGGCTGCGCGCAGGCGCTGGGTGATGACGCGCTGTGGATCGAGCGGCTGCGCATCGAGACGCAGCCTGTGTATGACCTCGCGGCACTAGCCGAGCGCGATGCACTGACCCGCATCGTCATCGACTCACTGGCGGCGGAGAGCACCCAAGCAGCGGACTTGCCTGCGGCCATCGCCGACATGCTTACTGCGTTTCCAGCATCGGCGGCGGCGTTGCGCCAAGAGGTCGAGGCAGAGCTGGCCGAGGGAAAACGCGAGGCGCTGCTGGATGACGTGTGCGCGATCATTCTCGAAGCTCTCACCACGCGAGGAGGAAACCTCGCGTGAGGTTCGAGCGCATCAGCATCCCGGCCTATGGGCGGTTTGAAAACATGGAGCTGTGCCTGCCACGCACGGCCCATGATTTGCAGGTGATTTACGGGCCGAATGAAGCAGGCAAGAGCACGCTGCTGCGGGCCATTCGCGGCCTGCTCTTTGGCATTGATGCGAAGACCAAGGACAACTTTTTGCACGATCATGAAGACCTGCTCATCGGTGCCGAACTGAGCGCTGGGCCAGATCGTTCGCTAAAGTTTTATCGCCGCAAGGGCAACCGCAACACCCTGCTCGATGCCGACAAAAAAGCGCTGCCCGACGATGCGCTCGCGCCCTTCCTCGGTGTGGTGGATGCGAGCTACTTCAGCACCATGTTTGGCATGGGCAGCGAGGAATTGCGCGAGCGTGGGCGGGCCGTGCTGGCGGGCAAGGACAAGCTCGGCGAGGTACTCTTCTCCGCCAGCATGGGCGGCACGCCCGTGGAGCGGGTGATCGCTGCGCTGCGCGATGATGCCGAGCGTATTTTCAAAGGACGGACGATTACCAACGTGTCGCTGCGGCCCGCGTTGAAAGCCTATGACGAGCTGATGAAGGACAGCAAGGAGGCCATCGTGAAGCCCGATGAATGGGCCGCACTGGAGGCCGAGTGGCGCGATGCCATCGAGCGCAAGCAGGCGCTGGGCACCGCGCTCGCAGCGCTGAAAACTCAGCACGAGTGGCTGACGCGCTGCCAGGATGCGCTGCCCACGATGACCATGCTCGATGAGGCCGAGGCTCAGTCGGCGGCAGTGACTGAGGTGCCGCTGCTTTCAACCGCAGCGCTTCAGCAGGCACAGTCGGCACTGGATCAGCAGCGCAGCGCTGGAGCCGAAGTAAAGCGATTGGAGCACGAGGTGGCTCGCCTCGCTCTGGCTCGCAATGCCTGTGCCACACGGCCCGATGTGCTTGCACAAGCTACGGCTATCGAAAGGCTGCACCAAGACCTCGGCGTGTATAGGCAACATCGCAAAGCCCTGCCTGCGATGGATGCGGAAGTCCGTGCGCTGGAGCAATCGCTGCGCGTTGGGATGCTTGACTTTGAGCTGTCGGGCGATGTCGCCAAGGTCGAGGGCTTGCGTTTGCCCAAGGCTGCCGAAGCCGCGTATAAAGAAGCGGCGAAGGCGCTGACGGCCTCGCGTGTCGCTGTTGAGACCAGCCGCATGAAGATCGCTGAAGTGGAGGCGGCACTGGCATCACAGGAGCGGCAACTGGCCGCACTGGGCGAGCAGGGTGTAGAGCCTCTGCGTGCTGCGCTGGCTGAAACGGAGGGCATGGCGGAGGTACTGCGTGCAGTGCCGGAGCTGGAGGTGCGGCTTCGCAAAGAAGAGCGTGCCGTGGCTGCTGCGCACGCGCTGCTGCACGACGCGCCCAGCGATTTTGCCGCGACTCATGCGCTGGTTGTTCCTGCCAAGGCATTGCTGCGTCGCTACGAGATGGAGCTGGATGCGGTGCTGAAGGAGCAGGGCGAGGCCAGCCGCGCGATAGCAGAGGCGTGCGATGCACAGCGTGTGGCTGATGATGCGCTGGCGACTCTTCAGCGTGGGCGGCACATCCCTTCACTCGATGAACTGAGGGCCGCGCGTGAGGCGAGGGAGGAGGCGTGGCAAGCCGTGCGGGCTTCTTTCGAAGCGTCGGCAGCTCGTAGGACAGGCAATCCTCTCATCCTACACGCTGCCTTCGCTGCGGCCATGCGCCACGCTGACGACATCGCTGATGCACTGCGCGAACAGGCGCAGGTCGTGGCCGAAGGCGAGCATCATCGAGGCCAGGTGGCGCTGGCACAGCGCGATCTCGTAGAGGCCCAGGTCCAGCGCATGGCCGCAGACCAAGCTGAGGCTGCCTGGCAAATGCGATGGATTGCGGAATGGCAGAAGTGCGGCATCGACAGCACAGGCAGATCGCCTGCGGAAATGATGGAATGGCGCGAGCACTGGCTGGCCTTTCGCGATGCCTATGATGCCTGGCAGCACGGCAGCGAGCAGCTTGCGGTTTATCGTGAACGTATCGCTGCGGCGGAGGCTCTGCTGAGCGGGCAGGAAGGTGGCACGGGCAGCCTG
>JANOAR010000112.1:0-3257 GCA_031411235.1 Verrucomicrobiota bacterium
TCGACGAGTTTGCGCACCAGCGAATAGCCGTTCGAATGCACGCCCGACGATGGCAGTCCGATGAGGACGTCGCCGATCGAAATATTGGCGCGTGGTAAAATCTCGCCACGCTCTGCCGCGCCCACCGCAAACCCGGCGAGATCGTAGTCGCCAGCTTTGTACATGCCGGGCATCTCAGCCGTTTCGCCGCCGGCGAGGATGCAGTTGCAGGCTTCGAGATAGTCCGTCATGCCCGCGATGATGCGGGTGATCTGCTGCTTTTGGATTTTCGGGATGCCCACGTAGTCGAGGAACATGATGGGATCCGCACCGGTGGTGAGCACGTCGTTCACATTCATGGCGACAAGGTCTTTGCCCGCGACTTCGAGCAGGTCATGCTCCAGCAGCAGCTCGATCTTGGTGCCGACTCCGTCGCAGCCCGTGACGATGACGGGGTGCTTGTAGCCACCGAGGTCGTAGGCGGCGGCGAACAAGCCGAAGGGATTCGCCAGCTTGCGGCGCTGCTGGGTGCGCTTCACCAGCACGCCGATGTCATCGACGAGGGAAGCGGCTTCGTGAATATCGACGCCAGATTGCTTGTAAGTGTGGCCTGCGGTTGCTGCGGGGTTGCTCATGGGGGCGTGCCCATTAGCCTGGGTGTGCGTGCGGCTCAAATGATGATTTTGGGGCGGGGCAGCAAGGCAGTTTGTGTGGCGAGAGAGACTTCCTTACAACTTTCAAGGTTAAGGGCTTGCCACGCCTTCCGCTTCCGAGGTAAAAAACCACTAAGCCTTTCCTTCCTCCCACATGAGCCTTCAATTTAACTGCCCGTTTTGCCAGCTACTGATGACCGCAGACCCCCGTTTGGCGGGTGGCTCGGTGCAGTGCCCATCCTGCCATCAAATGTTTGTCCTTGGAGGTGCGGTGCAGGCGATGCCCGTGGTTCAGGCACGCAATGTCTCGCCCCAGCCTGACGCACCACCACGACCCACTGGCCCAACGAAGCCGGCAGCCCCAATGCCACAGCGTCCCGGTGCGCTACGCGGTGCCACGTCGGCCAAGCCGAAACCGGAGGGACAAGGGCTGTTCATCGCCTCCATCTTTGGTGTTATCGCACTCGGTATTGGCTTAATTTATGGTGCCATCATCTTCGTTTCCAGTATGCAAAGTAAGGCCGAAAACAGCGTGATTGAGGTATCACCCGAAGTGAAAGCCCGTGACGCGGCACGCTTGGCACAGGCTGCGAAGGAGAAGCAGGAAGAACTGGCTTCAGTAGCCAAGGCACAAGCTGCGACTGAGGCCTACCTCGCCGCCGAGATATGCGACGGCAATACCAAGGTGGCGAAAGAGTTGATGAGCGAACTTAAATCCATCGAGAAGGAGTTGGATGCGCTTTACACCGACGCGGATTCCAACAATGACCCCAAAGATCTACGTGCGTTCTGGAACAAGAGCCTGCAAAGCCACGCTGAAAAAAATGGCGTCATTCACCATTGGCTGGGTGGCAAGCCCGCCTCTGTTATCGCCGCAGCCCTCTGGGGTGAGGACGGGTCTGGCCAACGCCAGCGTGGGAAAGTGGCGGACTTCTTGCTGGGCGGCGGCTACGCCTCCACTGGCACAGGCTTCTTCGTTTCCGAGGAAGGGTGGATACTCACCAATCAACATGTGGTCGATGACGCCACGGAGGTGGACATTCGCGATGCCGATGGCGTCATTCGTAAGGCCAAAGTGGTGAAGGTCGATGCGCAGGCTGATATTGCGCTGTTGAAGGTGGTGGATCGCCCCAAACACTGGCTGCACCTTGCGAAGGTTGAAGTCCCCATGGGCTCTGACGTTTGCACCATCGGCTACCCCAATGCGGACGTCCAAGGCGTCGAACCCAAGTACACAACTGGCACTGTGAGTAGCCTCTCGGGCATCCGCGATGATCGAGATGCGTATCAGATTACGGTACCATTACAGCCGGGCAATTCTGGGGGGCCTTTGGTCGAAATGAAAACGGGAATGGTTGTTGGCATGGTGGCTTCGGTTTTGCGCCATGACTTGGGTGCTGAGAACGTCAGTTACGCGATCAAAGCAGGGGTGATTCAGCAGTTGTTGACCAATATCCCTGAAGCTGCGAACGCCGTGGCTCAGCCAGCCTCAGAGACTCGTGGTGCCGATACGGTGACGCTTGCCGCCAACATCAAGGCTTCCATCGTGATGGTGCTAGTGAAGTAGAGTGTGAGAGGCGGACATCATTGACGTGGCTACGGCTCCCGCACGCGATAGGCGCGGTGCATGTACAGCTCGTCGGCCACTTGGAATAAGGCGGTGCCGTCTTGCTGAAGTTGTTTGGCGATGGGGTCGAGTTCCTCCACTTCGATCATGCTGCCGCTCTTGGGGTCGCCAGTGAATAACTCGATGCTTTTGTTTAAGCCGAAGATGACTTGGCGCTGGTCGCGATAGACGGCGATGCTGCGGTTGTGGTGCATGACGCAGCGGCTCTGGCTGGGGTCAGTTTGGGCCAATAAATCGTGGCCGAAAAACATGCTGTCGTAGGGTCGCCCGACCATGCCGAGCACGGTGGGCGCGACATCGAGCTGGCAGCCTAGGGTGCTGATGCGCTGGTGCGGCACGGGGCCACCGACGATGTACATGGGGATCATGTAGCTCTTGCTGGGGATGGTTTGGCTGCCATACACGCGGGCTCCATGGTCGGCGATGATGACGAAGATGGTGTCCTTCCAGAAGGCCTCGCGCTTGGCTAGGCGGATGAAGTCCCAAATGGCCCAGTCGGCGTAGCGCACGGCGGCTTTGCGGGTCTTGCTGTTGTCTTGGATACGGCCTGCGGGGAAGGTGAAGGGCAGGTGATTCGACACGCCGAGGGTAGAGACAAAGAAGGGTTTTTTCGCGGCGTGCATGGCGCGCATTTCTTCGATGCTGCGGTGGTACATGTCCTCGTCGCAGACGCCCCAGGCGGTGCGGTGGGTGACGTTGGTGAAGTCCCATTCTTGGATGAGGCGATCCCAGCCATTGGGCAGCGAGTAGCTCTCGATGTAGTCGAAGGTGCCTTTGCCGGAGTAGAGGAAGAGCGTCTCGTAGCCATCGCGCTTCAGCACTCGGGCTAGGCTTTCGACGTTGTCCGTACGGTCGCGAGCGAGGATGCTATCACCCGGCAATGGTGGGAAGCTGGAGAGGATGCCTTCGATGCCACGGATGGTGCGGTTGCCATCGGCGAAGAGATTGTCGAAGAGCATGCCTTCCTCGGTGACGAGGCGGTCGAGCTTGGGGGTGCA
>JANOAR010000113.1:0-29467 GCA_031411235.1 Verrucomicrobiota bacterium
CCAAAGACACGGGCAAGCCGCTGTGGAGCTACCGCTATACGACCGATTATGTGGACAGCTTTGGCTTTGTGAATGGGCCGCGCGCGACGCCGACGGTTGCCGATGGCCGAGTCTTCACTCACGGTGCCGATGGCCAGCTACACGCCCTCGATCTCGCCACGGGCAAGCTGCTCTGGAGCGTGGACACCGCAAAGGCCCACGGCTCCCCACAGGGCTACTTTGGCAGAGCCTGCGCACCACTCGTCCACCACGGCAAAGTCATTCTCACCACTGGCGGCAAAAACGCCGTGATCGCCTTCAATGCCAAAGACGGCAGCGTCGCCTGGGCCACGGGTGACGACGAAGCCAGCTATGCCTCGCCCGTACTCGCCAGCACAACCTCGGACGACGGCGTGCTCCTCTGCTGGCTGCGCAACAACCTCACCACCTTCGCGGCTAAGGATGGCCGCGTCATTTCCACAACACACTGGCGGCCCGACATGGATGCCAGCGTCAGCGCCGCCACCCCGATAAAAACCGATCGTGGCTGGTTCATCAGCGCAGGCTACGATGTCGGTGCCTCACTCTGGCAGGTCGATAAACAGGGCCAACTCAAGCAAACCTGGAAAACCGCAGACACCCTGGACTGCCACTACGCCACCCCCGTGTATCGCGACGGCCACGTCTATGGTTTCCACGGCAGGCAAGAGAGCGGCATGACCCTGCGCTGCATCGACACAGCCTCAGGCAAGCTAGCCTGGGAAAGTGGCCGCGTGAAAGGCGGCACACTGCTGCTCGTGCAGGACAAACTGCTCGTCACCACCGAAGACGGCGAGCTGTGGATCGTGCGAGCCTCACCCACGAAATACGAACAACTCGCCACCGTGCAAATCCTCCGTGCTGGCCATCGCAGCTACCCCGCCTACTCCGATGGCGTGCTCTACGCTCGCGACGCTGAAAAAATGGTCGCGCTACGCTTGGTCAAGTGAGGCTGCCTTCACGGTGCCTTCGCGCTTCACCCGCCCCACAAAAACCATCCAGCGCCACAGCCCCGCATAGGCGCGATGCACCTCACAGCGCTGCGCGGTAAAGTGCTCGCTCAGCCTTGTCAAAAGATGCCGCTCCATGCGCACATGGTTGATGCCCATCCAGCGGCGAAAGCCCTGCCAGCGTGAGTCATGGAAGTCCACCACCGCGATGATGCCGCGCCCGCTCAGATCATCCCGACAGCCTGCGAGCACAGCCTCATAGCCAGGATTCATCATGCTCAGCGCATAGCTGAGGACGATGAGGTCATAGCCCTCGCTACCACTGATCGGAGCCTCGTATGCTCGCTGCTCCAGGTGCACACGTTGGCCAAATCGCTGCAACTTCCGCTGCGCGATGCTCAGCATGTGGGGCGATAAATCGACACCCACAATGTCGGCTTTCGGGAAGGCTAGAGCGAGGCGCACCAGATTCGTCCCCGTGCCACAGCCGATCTCGAGAATACGCTGCGGCTGCGCCATGCGAGCCACCTTCGTGATGAGTCGGCTGCGCCCAAACAAGAATGCCCAGCGCGTCGCGTCATAGAGGATCGACTGCCAGCGATAGTAGTCGGCCAGAGGCTGGGCCGTGGCGGTAGCGAAGGTAGCACTCATGCGATGACGTCAGCGAGCAATGTCCGGCCATACGTACCCACGCGATCCATCTGGTGTAAAACATCCGCCGTGTGGAGATCGACACTCAGCCGCTCACGCGCGAAGGTAGGGATAAAGTCGATCTCAGGGCTGGCCGAGCGCATCAGGATACGAGTGCCTGGCCTGCTGTTGGCGAGGATGAGTTCCCACTCCTCGGCGAGTGCTTCGGGCTTATGCGCCGCCAGCCAGTCCTGGTGATCCAGCAGCACATAGTGCGAGTATTCACCGGGGTTCTCGCGCAGGAAATTCGAGATCGTCGTGCTGTGCGTCGTGATGCGATCCACACTCGCTCGCAGTCCCTGTTGATGCCGCTCACGCAGATAGCGAGGGCAACAGTCCTGCGTGTAGCACCCTGTTAAATACACCCGCCAAAAGTAGTTATCGCTGAACGGCACTCGCGTGAACACATGCTCCAGTTTCGCCTGCACAAAGCCACTCAACCCACCGGGAAACTGCGCCGCGATCAGAGCGATCTGAGCACGCGGCACCCCCAGCATCGCCATCACCATAGGCTGCTGCACGAGCCATGTGGTGAAGCTGCTCCATAGCACCGGCTTCACCACCTCATAGAGTTCCACCTGCTCGACAAGGCTCTTCGATTCCAGCATTGCCTCGATGAAATGGCGCACCTTGCTATTGCTGCGCAGAAAGCTCTGCCTGGCGAACCACGCCATCTGCCCCGCTGTGCCACGGTAGTAGAAGGAAGGGTTCATCCGCGTACACTCAAACCAATGCGCCTTCTTCTGCCAGAAATCGTGAGCATACGGATGAAGCAATCCTGTCAGATCCTTCAACACTCTCTTGAAGTCCAAATGCGATCCCATTCCGAACGCCTGGAAGAGGTCATCGTGGTCGCAGCGTTGGATCATCGCCATCTTCAGTTGTAGCAGCGCATTCTGGCGTGGATTCATATCCACCGCGTCGATTCGCGCCGGGCTATCCTTCAGGTACTCCAGGGCATTGCAGCCCGCGCTGGTGATCATCACCACCCGGCTATCGGGCTGGAGATCCAGCATCATCCTATCCAGCCGAGGATCCTCCCAGCAGGTGTTATAGACGAGGTTGCCCCCATGGACGGTATTGAAAACAAGATCGTGAGCGCGGTGGCTCAGCGTGGCGCGTGGCTTGGTCGTGGCTATCATGCGCCGCACTCATGGAAGATGATGGCGCATGTTGCAGGCGGGACACTGTGACGGTTTCGATGCTTCTGCCCAAAGCCGTCACGGCGTCGTGCATCGCAACAATTGCGGCACTCAACGACGCGCAAACTAGACTGGCAGATTCGTCACTGAGTGAATCGTCACACTCGAAGGGATGATGATTGCACGGCGGTAGCTCCTATGGGCGCACCCCCTCAATGATCACCACAACGACACACTTATGAAGCTTCCGTTCAAGACCGCAAGCCGCCTTGTTTGGCGCGATGCACGACAGGCTGCGATCTACGTCCGCCAGTGGTTTGCATGGCATGGCCTGCTCGTGCTGCTTTGCCTTGTCCTGCTGGTTGTCATAGGCATCGCTCTGCTGCTGCCAGCCGACGAGGCTCTGCTGAGTGGCCTGCGATTCAAGTCCACTTCGGTGAAGCAATTCGCCAACCAACTCAGCTACTTCGGTGACTTCGCGGGCTTCAATGTTGCCCTGTTCGTCGTCTTGCAAATCGTGGGTTGGGCACGCCGCTCGCGCTTGCTGCTGCGCGTCGCAGTGGCCAGTCTGCTGTGCGCTATGGCCAGCGGGTTGACGGCGAATGTCCTGCGCTCTGCCACTGGCAGGCCACGACCTTCGGCCAACGTCGCGGACATGTTGCATGGCCCTCGCTTCTCTTCCGACTATCACGCGTTGCCCTCGGCACACACCGCCACAGCCTTCGGTGGTGCATTGCCTGTGCTCATGTCGATGCCAGTGGTCGGCGCACCATTGACACTCGTCGCAGCCGCCGTGGGCTGGTCGCGAATGCAGCTCAATCGTCATCACCTCACCGACGTGCTTGCTTCCATCATTATCGCTTTTGTGTTCTCCATGCCGTTTTCGCGTTGGGCCTTGCGTTGGCCACCGCCTTCGCGCACGACACTGGGCTTTATCATCCTGCCCGCGAATGCCCTCACTCCTGCCCGCCGCCCTTACTGAAGACCGCTGTCGCAAGCATGGCTGGTGGCTGCTGCTTGTGCTCACCGCAATGCTCTATCTCCCCGGCCTTGGCACGTTGCCGCTGATGGATCGCGATGAGCCGCGCTTCGCCCACGCGGCGGTGGAGATGATGCAGCGCGACACCTGGACGGTGCCCTATTTTAATGGCGAGTATCGCTTCGATAAACCCCCACTGACCTACTGGTGGATGCGCCTGCACTACCACTGGGGCGGCATCAACGAAGGCACGGCACGGCTGCACAGCGTCATCGCCACATGGCTCGTAGCGTGGGTTATTTTTGGCATGGGCAAACTCTTGTCTGGAGCGCGTGCTGGCCTGCTCGGCGGTGCCGCATGGCTGCTCACGCTGCAAGTCATCGTGCATGGGCGGCTGTGCGTCGCCGACATGCCGATGGTGCTATGCGTCGCGCTGGCGCTGCGAGCGATCATCGAACTTGGGAGAGTCGTCCCGAGCTTTAGCTCGCCGTATCTTGAGAAGACTAACGCGCTCGACTTTTCAGCGCCACTCAGCCAATCCAGCGCCGACGGGCTGAAGCCCGAGACGACTCTTCTGCAACAGTGCGCTGGCTTCACACGCTGGCACGGGTTGCTCTACATCGCCCTTGGCCTTGGCTTCCTGGCCAAGGGCCCCATCGCCTGGCTCATCCCTGCTCTCGCGCTTGTGCTGTATCGCTTCGTCTTTTGGCGACAGCCCTTCCCTTGGTCATCGCTGCATCTCGGCAAAGGCTCGCTCATCACCCTCGCCATCGCCGCCGCCTGGGGCATCCCCGCGCTCATCGAGACGCGTGGCCTGTTCTGGAAAGTCGGCATGGGCGAGCACGTCATCGCGCGTGGTACCACGGCCTTCAACGGTCGCTTCCCTGTGCCCGGTTATTACCTCGTCACCGCGTTGGCCAGCCTCTTCCCGTGGATCGCGCTGCTGCCGCAAATCATTCGCGCCGTGCGCAGGCAATGGCAGGCGAGCACCGCGTTGCTGGTGAGCTGGCTCATCGCGCCGTATGTCATTTTCACCTTCTACGCCACGCAGCTCGCGCACTACGTCATGCCTGGCTTCCCCGCCGCGATGGTGTTGCTCGCGGTCTGCGGCATCGACGGCGATGGCCCTCGCTGGCATCGCTGGTGGTCGGGATTCGTCGTTGGACTTTTCGTAGCACTCGCGATCACTGCCACCTGGGCTAGCGACATCACAGCCTTGCCTGAGCCACTGCGCCCCTTGCTTTGGCACGGCGCTTTGCTGCTCCTCCTGCTGGCTTGCTTGGCGATGTTCATCGTGCTGAGAGCCAACAAAACAGAGCGCTGCCACACGGCATGGATCGGCCTTGTGCTTTTGTTATTGCCCCTGCCGCTGAGTGCCCTCATGTGCGATCTGCGCAGCGTGCATCCCGCCGTGCAGCTTGCTCAACAAGTCGGCGCATCGCCCGAGAAGACGACGCTACTCGCCTGGCAATTCACCGAGCCCAGCCTCGTTTTCCACTTTGACCGTGAGTGGAAATACACCAGCAGCCTCGACACCGCGACGAAGCATCTCGCCCGCCATTCATCCACCGTCACCCTCCTGTTGCATCGCGAGTGGACACTCAGCAAAGCCCTGCGCGACCCCTCGCCCGAGCGCGACAACAGCACCCAAGTCGATGCCTTGATCGCGGCCCATCCTGCGCACCGAGTCATTCGTTTTAGCGGCTTCAATGCCGCACGCAGCAGTTGGGTCGAGTTGGTGGTGCTGGTGCAACCCTAGCCATGGCAACGAAAGGTTACTTTTCTGCCACTCGTTGATTGCGCTTTATTCGCCAAAGCCCTTAAATTCGCGCTGCAAATTCAGCCACCAACCTCATTCATCATGCCCACCGCCACTGCCGACGTCGCCGCCACCAGCACCCCACTTCGCAATGCCGTCATCCGCCTTGCGGGGAACTCCCAGGACGGCATTCAATCCATCGGCGGTATCCTCGCCCGGCTCGCGGGCCGCACGCAGCAGGAAGTCATGACCTACATGACCATCCCGTCCACCATCAGCGGCGGGCCATCCATCTTCCAAGTCCATCTCGGCTCCGGCGAAGTGCTCACCGCAGGCGATGAGGCCGACGTGCTCGTCGCCTTCTACCAGCACAGCTACGACGACCACCTGCACAGCATCCGCGATGGCGGCATCTGCATCTACGACAGTGGCGACGTGACCGAAATCAAGCACGAACGCGGCATCGTCCATATTGGCGTCCCCTTTACCTCCGCCACCATCGAGGCCACGGGCGGCAGCGCTCGGGATCGCGGTAAAAACATCTTCGTCCTCGGCCTCATCTGCGCCGCCTTTAACCTCGATAAAGAAAAGATCGCCACCATCCTCGCTCGCCAGTTTGGCAAAAAAGATGAAGCCGTCCTGCGCACCGCAATGATGGCCTTCGACGCTGGCTACGCCTACTCCGTGGGCGATTTGCAACGCTTCGCCTTCGCCCCTGGCGAAGCATGCAGCGCCGCGCACCGCATCTCCTCCGATGGCAACACCATGCTCACGCTCGGACTCCTCGCTGGTGGCGTGCGCTACGGTTCCGCTTACCCCATCACGCCCTGGTCGCAGATCATGGAAATGATGCGCGCCGAGCTGCCCAAGTACAACGGCCTCTTCGTCCAGGCTGAGGACGAACTCAGCGCCGTCAGCATGGCCATCGGCATGGCCTACGCCGGCCATCTGGCCATGACTGGCAGCAGCGGCCCTGGCTTGAGTTTAAAGATGGAAGCCCTCAGCTATGCCAGCATGGCCGAGGTGCCACTCATCGTCGTCAATGTTCAGCGCGGCGGCCCCTCCACCGGCCTGCCCACCAGCGTCGAGCAGAGCGACCTCCTACAAGCCATCTACGGCTCGCACGGCGACTGCCCTCGCATCGTCCTCGCCCCTGGCGATGTGGAAGACTGCTTCTACACTGGCATCGAAGCCTGCAAGCTCGCCCGCAAGTATTCCTGCCCCGTACTCATCCTCAGCGACCAAGCCATCAGCAGCCGCATCGAAGCCTTCACCGAGCCCGACCTCGACAAACATTGGATCGAGCCCGAACTCGACATCAGCACCCGAGGCGAAGACTTCAAACCCTACCCGCTCGACAAAGTCACCCGCCACGCCCCTCCCGGCAGCAAGATGGCCAGCGGCAAGTACCCCATCGTCACCGGCCTAGAGCACGACGAAGTCGGCCACCCCAGCGGTAGCCCCAAGATGCACACCTTGATGACTGCCAAGCGCCGCAACAAGCTCCTCGCGCTGGCAAAAGAACTCCCTCTGCCCCCCATTCACGGCGATGACTCTGGCGATGTCTTAATCGTCGGCTGGGGCAGCACCAGCGGCCCCATCAAGGAGAGCGTCGATCGCCTACGCCTCGAAGGCCACAAGGCCGCAGGTATCACGATGCGCCACATGCACCCCATGCCAGCGGGCCTCGGCGAGATGTTCGCCAAGTATAAAAAAATCGTCGTCTGCGAGATGAACGACAGCGGCATGTATGGCTACGGCCAGCTCGCCATGATGCTGCGCGCCAGCCTCTGCACCCCCAACATCCACAGCGTATGCAAGACAGACGGCTTGGCGTATCGCATCCGCGAAGTGGTGACGGGCGTGGAGAAGATCATGGTCGGGGAGTAGCCAAGACAGGTGGTTCGTCCGTTATGATTGGGACAGGAGCGCGGGGTTCCCCAAGTTCAGCGGCTACTACGGCTGCTTCTCTAGCACCATGAGGCCGGAGCGCTTGGGCACGGTGACGGTGGTGAGGGTCTCGGGCGGGACGGGGAGACGCTCCATGATGAAGTAGCCGTAGGCTTTGCCGTCGTGGGGATCGGGGGTGGAGGGGTCGGGGATGATGAGGCCGTAGTAGGCGGGGACGCGCTTGAAGGTGACGGTGGTGGGTGCTCCCAGGGCGGTAAAGCCTGCGGATGCGTCACTGAGGGTGAATGAGCCAGAGACGGCTCCTGTGGTGGAGGTGATGACGGCTTTCACAGGGCCAGCGTTGTTCGCGGCGATGGGCATGACGGTCGTCGAAACGGGCTTGATCTCGAAGAAGGGATTGGTGAGGGGGTTGCTGCCATATTACCGTGCTCGGTATTTCAGCGGAGGTATTGGCCCCATTACGCATCATATCCAACGCCGCGACAATTACCCGGTAGAGCGACGATCGGCAAGACTACCATGCAAGCCTTAGCCTTGAGCATCAGCCATACGCTTTTCCGCCTCAGCAACGACCTTGGCGAACGGAATTCCCATGCCTGCCGAGAGACGAATTGCGAGGTTCAAGGATGGCGACCTCTGGCGACTTTCCATCAGGATGATTGCCGTGCGAGTTACACCTGAACTGGCAGCCAACTTCTTCTTGGACATGGCCATCCCTTCGCGTTCCTCGCGGAGAACATCCACAATCAACGCGACGAGTTCTTCCGAGAGTGAGGAAACTGCCACATGCGCAGTTGATCCAAGAAACCGATTGACGGCAGTGTATCAGTTGATACATAGGCTAATTCTACTGGTCTCCCAAATAAATCGCGACTAGCGGCATCACTTGGATCAAGCTTTTCATCTTCACCGAAACCGCCACAATGAATATCTTATATAAACTAAAGCATGGAATCACAGCCGCGCTCTTCCAGAGCGTCATTTCAGCAAGTTCTCCAGCGGAAGTTAATGCGGGGCCTTTAGACAAGACGGCGACGTTTACTCCCTCTGTCACTTTCACGGAGAGTCAGACAGAAAAGTTTTTTTTCGACACTTTCCAGATTAACGATCATCCTCCTGTAGTGTCTCGTGGCGTTGAATCAACGCTGGGGGTAAGCCTATCAATTTCAGCCAGCATGGCCGGATTTACTCCAGCAGAAGTGGACGCTGGAACTACATATTCTGTGAAAGTGGGTGGCGTTTCAATAAGCGGTCAACTTAGCGATGATCCATTCTATTATCAGGGAAAATCATCAATATTTATTCCAAATACGCGTTGGGACAGAATCACCGGAAAGCCCACATCATCGGCGGGTTTGAGGATGTCGTGGACGACATCTAAATTAACAATCACTCTCACAAATCCGTTTGTGCTCGCCCTTGATGCCAATGGTGATGCCACATATGATGAATACGGTGTTATAGTTGAGGACACAATGGAAGTTGCGATAAGGGATTGGTTGAAAAAAACGCGCAACCCTGCGCGGTCAACCACTCTGGCATCAGTGGCTTTTGGTCCTTTAGTGACAAACAATCGCATTGTCTATGCAAGTGGCAAATCGGCCACGGCAGACTATCACTTTCCAAGTGAGAGCCCTGCTGACTACACGCTGAACAACGTGTCGCTCTCAGGCGGCGCAGATTATGGAGCGCCTACGGTATCGGTTGTGACACCTAAATCGGGCACATTTACAGGTTCCGACGTTTCAATCACTGGCAAAGCAACCGATGGCTACAATATCTCAGCAGTAGAGTATACACTAAATCCTGATCCAGCAGCACCGGATTGGGTTGCTGTGGACAGTCTGAATATCACGCCTTTGGCCAACCCAGCGCTGCTATGGGGAGCTACCACAGCGACCTGGACATTGGATTTGGCGGGCATGCCTCTTGGCACCAACAAACTTTGGCTGCGCAGCAGGGACAATAGCGGGAACAATTCAACCACACTCGTGGTCAGCTACGTCAACGCCTTGCCAACGGAAGTAAAAGGGCGCTGGGACGGTCTGTTGGTTCCCGATGTAGCCGAGGGCGTCGCTGGCTCGGTATCTTATACCTTCTCTGCTAATGGTTATTATACAGGCAGACTCACTTTAGAAACGGGCGCAATTCCGTTCACAGGTTATCTGAGACCAGATGGAACTGTAAGCAACATTGTCAAACGTAGAGGCCTTCCAGACATTCTGCTTTATGGGGATGTCGTGAATATTGAAAACACCGATGACTTGTCCATCGCAGGCGAGCTAGCCGAAGGCGATGCATCACAAGACGACTTTACCACACAGGCCTACTTCAACGCTTACCACGCGCCATTTTCCACCACAAACTTAGCCCCATCTGGTCTGGCAGGTCGATTCCATGTTTTCACAGAGGCTCCTACAAGTGTAAGGCTGGGGCACAGTTATTTTATTATCACCACGGCACGTGCTGGAACAGCGACAATGTCAGGTAGGCTGGCTGATGGAACCGCTACATCATGGTCTGGCGTCGTGGGCATCTCGCGTAATGGCGATGGCATATTGCCTTTATTCCAGGCTTTGTATCTGGGAAAGGGCTCGCTAACCGCGCCCATGACGATTGATGGGACGGCCAGATCAGTGCCCACTACAACTATTTCCTGGGTTCGGCCTTCGACAGTCGCCGACAAGCAGTTCCCTGCAGGTTTCACCCTCGCGCTGGAAGCTTCTGGAGTTCTCTACACAGCGCCTCCGGCCAAGACCCGAGTCATGACTCTGCCGACATCCCCGCTGAACGCTCAGATCAGTATCAGTGGGGACGCCTTGTCCACAGCCCTCACGCATACATTCACAGTGAACGAGAACAACACCATCACTATGCCTGTAAATCCGCAAGTGATCACGCTGGGCTTGTCCGCCTCGACTGGCCTCTCAACAGGCACCTTCAAATTACCTGGAACAACAACGGTGGCAGCCATCAATTACCTTATCGTCGGCAACGTAGCCTATGGCCATTATGTCGCACCCGCTGCTACCAGCACGACGAACAAGCGTTTTGGCGTCGTCACATGGAGCGCACTGCCGAGTGCTCCTTGAAGCATCATAAGCCTCGGTTTAGCGACAACATCAAAACGGGGCGAAAGCCTCGGCCACACGGAGCGGCCCTCGCAAGGGGGCCGCTCTTTTTTGTATGGTGCCGCACTCCGAAAGGCTTCGCCAATCCTGCAAGGCACACACTGTCTGAGTCTGCGCTACGGCTTCTTATCCAGCACCATGAGGCCGGAGCGCTTGGGCACGGTGACGGTGGTGAGGGTCTCGGGCGGGACGGGGAGACGCTCCATGATGAAGTAGCCGTAGGCTTTGCCGTCGAGGGGATCGGGGGTGGAGGGGTCGGGGATGATGAGGCCGTAGTAGGCGGGGACGCGCTTGAAGGTGACGGTGGTGGGTGCTCCCAGGGCGGTAAAGCCTGCGGAGGCGTCGCTAAGGGTGAAGGAGCCTGTGACGGCTCCGGTGGTGGCGGTGATGGTGGCTTTCGTGAGTCCTGCGTTATTGGCAGCGACGGGCATGACGGTGATCGAGATGGGCTTGATCTCGAAGAAGGGATTGGTGGCGCTGCTGCCGTCGAGGTTGGGGTTGATGGCGGAGCTTTCCACTCCGCCGGTGATGGCGCTGGTGGAGGCGATGCTATCGGCGAAGGATATCTGGGCATTGGTGGTGCCGAGAGTGTGGGGGACAGCGAGAGCAAGGACGATTGCGGTCGCGGCGGGGGCTTTGTAGAGGCCACCAGCGGCGGCGAGGGCAAGGCCTGTGTTGCCACCGAAGCCTGCTTTATAAGTACGGTCGCTGGCGAGGGTCTGGGTGGGTTTGTTCCAGGTGGGGGCGACGAGGCTGACGAAGGGCAAGGTCTCGGTGGCAGGGCCAGTGAGGGTGTGGCCTGTGTCGGCGGCGATAAGGAGGGTGCCGTGCATGGCTCCTTTGATGGGGTAGAGCATTTGGTAGATGGCGACTTGACCCTGTGGGCCGATGGGGGCGGTGGTGGCGATGACGCTGCCGTCGGCGGCTTTGCCTTTCATGGTGACGATGCCACTGGTGGCGACCGTGGCGGTGCCGTAGCTGGCTCCCTGCGGCTTGGCCGCGTCGTTTTGATCAGCCGCACCGACGGTGAGCATAAAGTTGTGGGCACCGGCGCGGGTGGTGGCGGGGTTGGCGGGGATGAGGGGCTGGGCGGGGACGGTGGCGGTGGCCTTCTTCGCGGCGATGGCTAGGGTGAACCACACATTGCGCCAGCCAGTCATGTTGACGACGGGCTCGGTGGAAACCCCGACGAGGGGGACTTCCTGCAAGGTGCCGCGCACGGTGTCGGCGCGGACGCCTGTGCCGCCGTCATCGAGGGTGATGAGGTCGGCGATGACTTGGATGTTGAGCAATGGGGCCTTGCGCTTGATCAAGTAAGAGCAACGTGGGTTGGTGCTGCTGTTATTGATCTTGCCGGAGATGGGATAGACCAAGCCGTTGACGGTGACTTTACCCGTGAAGGTGCCTTTGACAGTGGTGGTGAGATCGAGGCGACCGCCGAGGACGTAGTTGTTGCGGTTGAGGATGCCGACGTTGGCAGCGCTGCGGTCGATGAGGCCGACGTAGGTGCCGATGGCTTTGGTTGAGACACCCTCGATGGCGATGGAGTAGATGGAGCTGACGGTGCTACCAGCGGCGTTGCTGGCGGTGATTTTCACGAAGTTGTAGTTGCCAGCGATGGTGGGGGAGCCGGTGATGATGCCCGTGGTGAGACCGATGACGAGGCCAGGAGGCTGGCCAGTGATGGTGTACTTGGTGGGCAGATAGTCGGCGGTGGTGTTGACGAGGACTTGGTAGCCGAGGCCGCTGGTGCCGTAGTCGGCGCTGACTTTCCCACCAGGCAGGGTGTTGGTGAGGAAGATGGGTTTTTGCAGCAGGGTGAGGACGTTGGCTCCGCCTTCGAGATTGGGGGCGCTGGCACCTGTGCCGATGGAGACGCGGCAGGTGTAGGTACCTGCTTCGTTGGTGGTCAGGAGCTTGAGGGTGAGGGTGGCGGTCTTGGTGCCGGTGTACTTGGTGGGGGCGAGGGTGGTGGTGTCGCTGATGACGATGCCGTCCTTCAACCACTGGTACTTGAGGTTGGCGGGGGTGGGGCCGTAGGCCTTCACGTTGAAGGTGGTGGTGCCGTTGACGGGGACACGGATGGTGGAGGTGCGGGTATCGACGAAGGCCAAATCGGCGTCGCCAGAGGTCTTGTTGGCCACGGCGGGTCCGGCGTCGCTGGTGTAGCGCACGGAGTATTTCGAGACGTCAGCAGCGACGAAGCCGTTGATGCCGGGGGCGGTGACAGTGTAGGTGGCATCGGCTCCACCTATGCTACCTGCAATGTCGATGGTCTTTTTTCTCCACTGGGAACTGACGTTGCCTGGGCCGATGGCGGAAGAAGTGAAGGTGGCGCTGGTGGCTCCGAGGGCGACGATTTGGCTGCGTGGGGGGCTGGTGATTTCGATGTTGGGAGTGGGGGGGGCACCGCCATCGCCTGTGACGGCGACGACGAAGACGAGGCCGTTGGTGTTAAACAGTGAGGTGTCCCAGCGCAGGTTGTCGCTGAGGAAGGGCAGGCTAAGGCCGAGGCCTGCTTCTCCGCCGAGACGGAACTGGCTGCCGACATTGACAGCACCAGAGACGCTGGCGAAGTCGAGGACTTTGAAGACGTCGCCAGCGAGGGGGGCGTAGCCGCTGAGGGAGAGGATGAAGCTGGCAGCAGCGTTGAGGGTGGCGCTGCCTGTGATGTTGATGCGGTCATGCTGGTTGCTGAGGACGGGGTCGCTGAGCATGGCGGCGAACTGGGCGCTGGTGCCTTTGATCAAGTTATCGCGCTGGTTCCGATAGAAGGCGGCGGTGCCAATGTCGGTGCCATACTGGGCATCCAGCAGGTCAGGAACATTAACGGTGGGGCGGGTGATTTGGAAGGTCGTCTCGGAGCCTGCACCGAAGACGGCGTTGCCTTCGATGGTGAGGGTGCCGAGGGCGTCGCCACCGACGTCGCCGGGTTTGATAATGCCATTCAGGGTGGTGAGGCCACGGATCAAGCCAGTGCCAGCGAGGGTGGCGAGGGAGTTGAGGGTGAGGCCGGGGGCAGTGGCTGCGCGGGCGGCACCGGTGCTGCCGACACCGTTGACACCGACTTGCAGGGTGCCTGCGGCGATGGTGGTGGTGCCAGTGTATTCGTTGTTCTGGGTGAGGCTGGCCCAGCCGTTGCTGCCTTTGACGAGGCTGAGGCTGGCTCCAGCGGCCCCTTGGCCAGGGACGAGCCAATGGCTGGACTGGGTGCCGTCGCGGAACATGGCGTCCCAAAGGACTTCGACGGTAGCGGGGGTGCTCTGGTTGATGGTGAGGACGCCGGGGGTGGCAGCGGCATTTTCGATGACTTCGCTGCTGCTGTTGCTAGAACTCATGGTGCCCGTGTTGCTGAGGAAGGCTCCGCTGCCGCCGTTGGTGGTGAGGCTGCCGATGGTGACGGTGCTGCCACCGACCTGAAGGATGGAGTTGTAGTTCATCACCACGTCGTTCTTCTCGGTGAGAGCGAGGTTGTTGCCGAGGCGTGCGATGGTGGTGTTGTCCTGGCCGTAAGCGAGGCTGGTGCTGATGACGAGGTCGCCCGTCCAGGCGCTGTTGTCGCCTTTGAAGGTGTGGGTGATGAAGGCCCGGCCATTGGTGGCGTCATTGTCATTGCCACCGTTGGCGGTGACGTTGGTGCGGAGAACAAGGTTGCCGGAGGTGGTGGCACCGTCTTTGAATTTGCCGTTGTACTCGGTGAAGACGAACTCGCCACCAACGGGGAAGGTGTTGTTGTCCTCCTCATAGTAGAGCTGCAAATTGTCATTCAAGGTGATGTCGCCGTTGTACTGGTGGTTCTGACCACCGTTGCCCTGCTGCTTCCAGACGCCGAGACGCTTGGTCTGAGCGGGGTTGTAGGTGACGCTGATGGGCATGTTGACCTCCCACAGGCTGCCACCGGTGCCGAGGTCGGAGTGGAGGAGCAGTTCGGCAACGCCTGCGTGCTCGGTGCTGCCGAGGGTGATGGATTTGCCATTGAGGTGGCCTGTGCCGAGGACATCAGCTTGGTTGGCAGCGAGGACGCGGCCTTCGAGGATGTTGAGGCCGCCCGTCCAATCGGGGTTGTTTTCGCGGACTTCGAGGATGCCTTGGCCGATTTTGGTGATGTCGCCGCTGCCTTGAATAAAGCCGCCGCCGTTGTGGAGGCGGAAGGTCTGCCCTGGGACGGTGTCGATGGTGAGGGCTCCATTGACGGCGATGGGGGCGTTCCAGTTCATGAGGCGTACGGCACTGCCGAGGGTGCCGACGGTGAGGCGGTTGTTGCCTTCGAAGGTGATGAATTCTTCGATGACCCACTCGCCGCTGGCGTTGGCATCGCCCATTTGCAGCATGATGTTGGTGCCTGAGCGCATGATGGTGCCGTCGGCCCAAGTTTGGTTGGAACCAAAGATGGTGGAGGTGCCTGCCGCGGCATCGGGGACATCGCCAGCGAGGCGGATGGTGCCACCACGCACGTCGAGCAGGCCGCGGAAGAGGGCTTGGTTGCCGCTATCGCCTTCGAGGCTGAGGGTGCCTGGGCCAGTCTTGATGAGGTCGCCACGGTACTGCTCAACGCTCTCGATACCGCGCTGGATAACGAGGTTGCCCGCGCTGCCAGCAACTTCGATGACACCGCCACCGCCCTGGAGGGTGATGCCCCGTGTCTGGCTGATGATGCCGCCTTGGCCCGTCCAGCGGAGGGTGCCGCCGTTGAGGGTAAGCTGGTCAACGACGTCGATAGCGGGGTCTGGCCCAAGCTGGGCGTCAGAGGAGATGCTGAGCACGCCACCGTTGATGGTCGTTTTTCCTGCGATGGCATTGATGGCACCGCTGAGGACGACGGCTCCCGTGGTTCCAAACTCAGCAGGGCTCGTGGTAGTGGGGCCACTGACGGTGAGAGCGAGGGGGATGGCGACGGAGAGGGTGAGTGGGACGGCGCTGGTCGCAGTAGCGTTGGCGGCGGTGGTGGGAGCGGCGGGATTGAGGAGGGTGACGGTGCCTGCGCCAGTATTCACGGAGCCGATGACGGAGCCTGCTGGGATGTTTTGGCCAGCAATGGTCATGCCAGGGACGAGGCCTGCGGTGCTGCCGACGGCGACGACATTCGAGCCATTGACGGTGCCGCTGTTGGGGACGTAGAAGGCAGAGATGCCGACGGTGAAAGTCTGGCTGCCGATGCTGGCGGTGGCGGGCGCAGTGAGCGTCAGGGAGGTGGGGCTGTTGACGGTGAGAATGGTGGCACCCAGGGGCAGGTAGGGGCTGACGATGGTCATGCCGGGGGCCATGCCAGTGGTGCTAGCAACGGTGATGAGGCTGATGCCTTCGTTGGTACTGCCAGTGGTGGAGAGGGTTTGGCCGAGGCTGGAAGCCAAGTTGAGATCACCCGTGCCATAGTGGTGGACGATCAATTCGGCGTTACCAAACTGAAGGGGCTGGAGCGTGGCGGCACCTGTGGCATTGCCACTGAGAGTGACTTGGCTAGCGCTGTCGATCGTGGCGATGTAAACGCCAGAGGGGATGTTGGCACCTGAGACAGGCATACCAACATAGAGGTCGCTGGTGCTGGCGAGGCCAGTGACGGTGGCAGCGCCGCTGATGAGGGTGCCAGTCTTGAGCACTGAGGCAATGAGCGAGCCACCCGTGATGGTTTTCGCGGCGGGACCGACGTTGCTGGAGACCAGGATGCCTGAGTTGGCCACTTGCAGGGTTTGAGTGGCGGGGATGTTGATGGCGCTGCTAGCCGGGGAATCGAAGCGCAGGGTGCCGATGGCCAGGCTGGTAGCGAGGCTGCCGTAGAAGCCGCTGCCGCCGAGTCCAGTGAGGGTGTTTTCCGAGAGGTCTTCACCAGCAACCCAGGTGTTGACGGCGTTTTTGTACTCATCGGGGTTGCGGATGTAAGCGCGGACGCGGTTGCCATCGGTGGCGTCGGCGATGGCAAAATCTTGGACGGAGAGCAGGCCTGTGCCCATGGTGGCCCAGGGGATGATTTGGTTTTTCAAGGCGGCACCTGGGGCGGCTCCATTGCCATTGAAGTCGAAGTTGATGCGTGCGAGGCCCGTGCCGCCAACGACGGTGTTGGCAATGGCGAAGCTAGCGGTAGCACCTGGGTTGCGCACGAGATTGGCGGCACCATTGTTGGTGCTGGGGTTGCCGACGTTGATGGTGACATTGTTGACCCCACGAGCTTCGGCAAAGAAGGTGGTGTTGCCGTTGAGGAACTGGACGACGCGACCTGCTGCGTTGTTGAAACCGAGGCCCTGGGTGACGGTGGCGGTGCCTGGGATGAGGGTGCCGGAGTTGCCCTGGACTTGGATGACGCCACCACGCGAGGTGAAGTTTTGATCGCCAACGCGAGCGACGGTGAGCTGGTTGAAGATGGCGGCTCCGTCGTAGTCGAGGATGAGGGTGCCGCCGCCGAGTTCGACAGTGTTGGTGTCGCTGGCGATGACGGCGGTGACGCTGGTGTCGCTAGGATTGACGGGGAGGGCTGAGGTGTTTTTCAACACGACGGTGCCACGGCCCACTTTGACGATGCTGTTGCCTGTGAGGCGCTGGTTGATGACGGTGGTGCCGCCGGCCTGCTGGAAGAGGCGCGTGGCTTTGCCGAGGGTCAGGTTGCCGACGAATTGATTATCTGCGGCGGTAGGCAGGCTGCCGTCGGCTTTGAAAGCACCGAAGCCCACGGTGCCGCTTTCCTGGGTGCCGCCAAGCCAAGCGAGTGTGGTACCTGCAGCGCCGCTGACAGTCCACTCGGACATGTTGAAGAGTTGGTTAGCCTTGGTGAGGAATAGCGCCTGGGTGCCACCTGTGTCCCCGAGATTCTGCCCGATGATGAAGCCGTGCTGGGTGCTGAAGCCGTTGTCGATGAGGCTGGAGTTGGAGTTGCCGTTTTTGATTTTGCTGATGGCGGCGGCTGTCCAGAAACCTTTGTCATTGGTAGGGGTCGTAGCGGGGTCGTAGTTCACGAGCATAATGCCACGGTCGAGGACGAGGCGGCCTGCGGCGTTGTACTGCTTTTCCAGGGCGACGTTGAGGTCGTCGTTGGCGGTGATTTGCAAGCGCATGAGTTGGTTCTCATTGGTCGCGGTGCCGGAGGATGGGCCTGCGGTGATGAGGCTGCCGACGGGGACGGCGTTTCCAGCCGAGCCTTTGTCACCGACGGTACCACGGATGCTGATGAAGCCGTTGCCATTGAGCGAGAGCAGGCGCGAGTCGGTGTAGTAGATGTCTTCGGTGACGGCGGTGATGCCGCCATAGATGTCGCCATTGATCTGCAGGCTCTGGTTTCCGGCGACGCTGATGCGGGAGCGGGCTCCAGGCTGGGCATGGCCGACGGAGTCCACGTTGTCATAAATGATGTCGCCGTTGAAGAGGTTGTTACCGTTGCTAGCCTGCAACACTTGCTGGCCGTCGAAAGAGACGAGGCCGATATTCAGATTTTTGGGAGCGGCAGCGGTGCCGAGGTTAATACCATTGGTGAGGAAGAGTTCACCGGAGCCTTCAATGCGAATATCATTTCCCGTGCCATTGGCACCGAGCGCGTTGCGACCATTGCGAGCAAATAGGCGACCTTCAGTGATGGTGGTGGTGCCAGTGTAGGTATTGACGCCGTCGAAGACGACTGGGCCGGGACCCGTCTTAATCACACCAGCGGAGCCCGTGATGGTGGTCATCAACTCGAAGTTGTTGGAAGCGTAGGTACCACTGTCTGCATTAGTTGAGTTAGAACTAGTCAGTCGCAGCCAGAGGTTCTGGTTGTTGATAATGCCTTCGCGAGCACCGAAGCCTAACTTGCCGCCACGGATGATGGTGGTGTTGTTGAAGTTGTTGCCTACGGCGAAGGTGGCCGAGGAAACCATGCCCGAGGCAACGGTGAGAGTGGCTTGGTCGTCGATGACGATGGTGGGCTGCCAGTTGTTGGTATAGCTGGTGAGGGTGCTGCGGTTATTGACGACTTCGTTGGTGAGGTTGGCGTCGCTGGCGTTGTTACCTACGCTGTCAGCGAGAGGGCCAAAGCGCAGGGAATTCACGGAGAGGCTGGTGCGGGCGACATGGGCGAAGTCGGTGAGGTTGACGTTCTTGCCGCCGACGCTGGCGGTGTCGAGCAAGCCATTGCTGACGGTGGCGTATTCGGAGTCGTCGAGAGGGCGGAGGAAGCCGCCGTCATAGGTCATGAAGTGGCTGCCAGTGTAGTTCTGGCGATTGCGCTCTTGGTTCCAGAAGTCGGAGGTCTGGCGCAGGTCTTCGTAGGCGGTATGGAAAGCCGCGCCGCCGAGGAGGCCGTGAACGATGGCGCGGTCGGTGGCATTGGCACCTGTGGCGGCAAGGTTGCCGACTTGGGTGAGGGAGCCGATGCTCGTGAGGGCGACGCGCACGCCATCAGTGCCTGAGGTGACGGTGCCGCTGAAGGTGGAGGAGGAGTCGAGGTTGCGGAAGCGCAGGACGCTGCCTGCTACACGGCTGATCTGGCCAATGGTGAGGGTGATGCTTTTGCCCTTCGCATCAGTAGGCACGAGGTCGATGAGGTTGGTGCCCGACAGCGATTGCAGACTTTTGCCTGCACCCGTGGCGATGGCTTCGATGTTGTCATCATTATTGCTGTGAATGCGCAGCCACCCTTGGCGCATTTTGACGGAGGCGTTGTCGTTGACGCGGTCATTGATGTTGTTGGTGGTGATGCCGTTTGAGGAAGCATCCAGGCGCGTGGTGTTGTCGAGGGTGAGGAGGCCACCGCGTTCTAGGTTGACGTTGGCAGTGCCAGAGAGGCGACCTTGGCCGTTAAGCGTCATGCCCCACTCGCCCCAGCTTTCGCCCAGGCCGTCGGAGGTGATCTCGCTGCCATTGAGGGCGAGGGTATCCGAGCGTGGCGGCAGAGCCATGGTGCCGGAGCGCACGACGATGGTATCGCCTGTGTAGGAGTTGTCGGCAGTGAGGCGGAGTTCACGGAAGCCAATTTTCGAGAGGCCGCCGCTGGGGCCTGTGCCGCCGCTGTAGAAACCGTCGATGATACTGTTGTTGACGACCATTTTACCCTGCACGCCGGTGGTGGTGTTGCCTTGCTGGAAGACGGCTCCCTGGGCGTCGGCACCCTCAATGTTGAAGATGTTGCGCTTGGCATCGCCATAGACGGTAATTTGACCACTGAGGAAAGTCCGCGAGCCGGGCACGGTGTCGCTGTTGAGTTCCAGGTAGTTGGTGCCGCCGTTGGCAGCAGCGGTGACGCCGTCCATCAGGATGGGCACCTCTTGGATGACGTCATTGTTGCGATAGAACTCCAGGCGTGCGCCAACGATGGGGCCGAGGAGTGCAGTGGATGAGGTGTCGGTGTAGTCGCCGCGAGTGCGGCCACCATAGGCGATGACGAAGCGTTGAATGTCCGTGGTATTGTAGCCACCGGGTTGGGCATTGGGTGGGACGTTGCGCTCGATCCTCAGTTCACCTTCCTTGATGTTGATGTCTCCAAGGTTTTGAATGTGGGTATCGCGGAAGACAAGATCCCCTGTGCCGACTTTGTCCAGAGCCTTGAGGCCACCCGTGGTGAAGAGATGCGAGGGGCTAGGATTATAGACGCCTGGCAAGGTGGTGGAACCGGAGGCGGGGTCGGTATCGAAGGTCTGCAAGTCAATGCGGGCACCATTGGCGATGCCACCAACGCCGATGGTGGTGTCATCGGTGATTTCGATTTCCGAGAGGGTGGCAGTACCGGAGGTGTTGCGCAGTGCGCCAGTGCCACGATGTGTGCCCACGGCTCCTGTGCCGTGGCCGGAGATTTGGATGATCTTGCGCGAGGCGGTGGGGTCGTCCCCGTAGTTCAGGTCGGCATCGCGTAGGTCAAAGGTAGCACCTGGGGCGACGACGACTTCATTGCCCGTGCCCGTGGCTCCGAGGAAGTACGCTGCATTGCGGAAGAGTGTATTGCCGTTGCCGCCCACGTTGCCCGTGGTGTTGATCCAAAGTTCGCCTTCATTTACCAGGATTTTGCCGTTGAGGGTGGAGGTCTTGGTCAGCGTGGGCAACACTGACGAGTTGATCGTGCCTGACTGTTGATCCTCGAACTGCGCAGCATTGAGCACGAGGCGACCAGCCCCCATTTTATTCATGCCGACGCTGGTGTAGATCTGGTTGTTGAGCTGCATGACGGAGCCCGCCGCTACATTGATGCTGGAAGCGGCGTCGCTGATGGTGATGGTGCCGTTGATGAAGCTGTTGCCGATGGAGGTGGCCAGGATACCGCCGCCGAGGGTGATTTCGATGCCGGTGGTTAGGGGCACGGGATTAGGGGTGGCGATGCCGCGTAGGTCGAGGGTGCCGCCGAGGCCAACGTTCGCCGAGGCACGAGTGCCACCGAGCGAGTTGTTGCCGTTGACGATGTTGGTGTTGTTCAGGGTATTGGGTACCGTCAAGGCTAGGTTGGGGGTGATATTGCCTGCGGCCAGGGTGCCGCCGAGGATTTCAAACTGCCCTTGGAACTGGTCGCTGTTCTGCGTCAGCAAGATGGTGCGCAGATTGGTGGCTTCGAGTCTCACCACGCCGTCGCCGCGCAGAACGGCCAGCGAGGTGGGGACGCCACCTGCGGCGGAGAGGTCGAAGGCGAGGGTGCCGTTGAGCACGATATTGCCAGCGCCAAGCTGACCTGTGGCACCTGCGTTTTCTCCAACTTGCAGGATGCCTTCGTTGATGATGGTCAGGTTCGTATAGTTGTTGGCTCCAGTCAGGACGAGCTTGCCCAGGCCCGATTTGGTAAGGCTGATGGCACCCGTGATGACGGAGTTGATCTTGAGCTGCCCAAGTTCGTTGTGCTGATGAATGATCAAATCCGTAACGCCCGAGGTAAGGGTCGAACCTGTGATGGTGGAGTTAAACAAACCTGCTGTGTTGGATACCAGGATGCCACCCGAGGTGATAGTGCCAGCCGCAGTGAGAGTGATGGTTCTAGCCACACCGCCATCCATGAAACGCACGCTGCCCGTCAATCCCGAGCCCGTGGTGCTTGCGGAGTTGACGCTGGTATTCGCCGCTGTTGACCAAAGATTCGTGTAGGACGGGGCAGCGAGGGCGACGATGGAGTTGGCCACGTTGGAAGCCCAGTCGGTTTTGCCCACGGTCGCATAGCCCCCCAAGATGGAGAGCGTGGACTGATTCCCCGTCGTGGTAGTGGCGATGGAGCCAGCTCCGAAGTCCATGCTGCCGCCGACATTGCGAGTGATGGCACCCAACTGAATGGTTGAAGTGCCAAGGCCGCGCGTGATGCCCGAGGCCCCCGCGTCGATCGTTACCGCACTGACGACTTCCAGATGGCTGCCATTTTCCAGGCGAAGGGTCGTGCCATGGGGGAAATAGGCGGCGTCTTGGCCGCGCGTGGAGGCACCCTGCACGCCAGTGAGAGAGCCAGTGGCAGAACCGCCGAAGACAAGGGCTTTGCTATCGGCGAGCTTGCTGGTGTTGCTAGGGCCATAATCAAGAGTGACATAACCCCCACGCGCGTTGAAAATACCCGTGTTGGTATTCGCGCCGGAGAGCACCAGGATGCCGTCGCCATACTTGGTGATGTCGCTCGCGCCACTGACGATGCCAGAGACGGTGAGCTGCGTCGAGGCTCCGAGGACGCTCCAGGAAGCAGCGGCATTTTGGGCCACTGTGCCCGTCCAGACATTGGTGCCAGTACTCGCACCGAAGCCACTGTTCGCTGCGCCGTTGAGGGTCAGGGGTTCACCTGAGGTGATGTTGACACCGCGCAGGTCGAGGAATGACCGGCTGCCCGCGAGATTCACCGTCACACCGCCTGCGGAGGTGCCGAGTGCCGTATTGCTCATCACCGCCAGAGTCCCCTGCCCCACGGTGACTGCGCCTGTGAAGGTATTGTTGCCACCGATAGCCCACACGGAGTCTTCAAGTTTGGTCAGCGAAGTCGCACCGCCATTGTCGGCGAGCACGGGGTTGAAGACGTTGTCGCCACGGTTGGCCCCACGCAGGGTAAAGGTGCGTGTGCCGGAGCCACTCAGGGCGATGGCCCCAGGGCCCGCGAAGCTAACGCTGGGAACCCTGTTGCCATAGACTTGGCCGTCCGCCCAAATGGACGCTGCCGCCGTGCCCGTGCCGATGGTGAAGAGGCGATTCGTGCTGCTGTCGGCCACGCCGATGAAACGCAGGCCACCAGCATTGGCACCCGTGCTGATCACGAGATTTGCCGCCGCGACGGTTGCCGCGCCGATACTCGAAGCAAAACCGCCATCGGCGAGCACACTCACATCCAACCGATTAGCCGCCCCTGCGCCTGCGCCAGCAAGGATAGAGGTGACACCCGTGTAGGTGCTGGCGCTACTGGCCAAGGTGGTGATGCGGGCGGTGCCAGCCGTATTGGTGGACTGGGTGAGGCCGCCAAGCCCGGTGATGTTGCCCTGATAGGTCGTGTTGCCATTGACGAGGGTTAGAGTCTGAGCGCTGGCGACATCGACCACCGAGCCGATGGCACCACTAAGGGTGCCGATGGTCTCGCTCGTCACCACGCGCAGCGTGGCACCGCCAGGAGCCGAGCCATTGGAGCCCGAGTTCGCCAGGGTCACGGCGAGGTTGTCGGGGATGGCGTTGCCACCGGAAACTTCGAGCACACCCGCATTCACGACCACATTGCCGGTGAAGGTGTTGTTACCGCTAATGCGCCATGTCCCCGTCTCATTCTTGGTGAGACCTACGCCACCCGAGATGACACTGCTGATCACATTAGCTCCCGTATTTGAGCCCGTGAGGATGAGGGTTTTGGTCGCGCTCGAGGCTCCTGCGCCCACGGTGCCCGCGATGCTGATCGGCCCCAGGCCTGAGCTAGCGAGTTCCGAGCTGCCGTTAACGAGCCAGGAGACAGTGCTGGTGAAGTTTTTCACCGCTACGTCGGCAGCGTGGAGTTCCATCCTCGCCGTGCCAATCGTGAAGGTGCGAGCCACGGCAGGTGAACCAGGCACAGTTTTGAAGCCGTTGCCCAGAGCGCTGAAATCCCGCACATCCAGGATGCCTCCATTCACTTCGATGTTGCCGCTGAAGTTGCTGAGCGTGCCCTTTAGCAACCACCAGGAGTTGCCGTTTTTAACCAGAGAAACACGTTTGGCTGGATCGACGGTTGGGCCAGCGAGTTCGGGTTCGGAGATCGCCCCGGAGAAGGTGTTCGATTCCAGGCTGGCACCATTCAGATAGGTTGCCCGGCTTTCACCCGTGAGGATGAATGTCTTAGCCCCCGTGGCAGTGGCGGTGAACACCCCAGTGTCCTGGGTGCTGACATCGCCCGTCCAGACCAATGCGCCTTTGCCATTTGCACTCAGGCCACCGCCGCTGCCCACCGTGCCGAGCGAGGCTCCGCCCGACGTATCACCATTGGTGCCATGCAGGATGATGACGCGGTCGCTGGTCGTCGCCACACCAGGCTCACCGCCGATGTAGTCGAGGAGGCCCAGCGACGTGCCCGTGCCACCCACGCCAGCCGCACCTGTGATGCCATTGAAAACCATCAGCAAGGGCGTCAGCTCGCGTGGCCCCAGGTCGATAGCGGCTCCCCCGCCGATACCGCCAGCGACACCGCTAGCTGTAATCGAATCCGTGCGTACCGTGCCGCTGCGAATGACGAGGTTATCGCTGAAGGTGCTGGCGCGTCCGAAGCCCTTTTCTTCGATCAGTGTCAGGGTATTGGCGGAGTCCCAGACGAGCGAGCCTGTGCCAGAGATCTTACCCGAGATGAAGCTGTCCTGGGCATCATCAATGACCAAGTCAAAGCCGCCCGAGGTATCGCCCAGTATCAAGTCTCCGCCAGCCTGCACGCCCAAGCCACCAAGGCGATCCGCTTGGCGCAAGCTATCGCCATGCAGTGTCAAACTCGCACCACTGGTGACATAAATATCCAGATCATCACCAAACTGGTGACTTGTTTCCGCCTTGAGGATGCCGCGATTCACATACATCACACCGTTCCAGGTGCTGCGAATGGGGACGGAGCTGTTGTCCGTGCGCGTGTTGTTTAAGGTCGTGGTGCCAGTCGTTGAGTGAACCCAGGAACCACCGCTGCCCATCGCACCAAACAACTCATAGTCAGCCGTGCCAGCGAACTCTAAATGAGTGCCGTTGTTGATCGCCAGCGGGCCGTTCACATCATTGGAGATAGTGGTATCCTGAAAAATCAAGCGACCACTGTTGACGGTGATCAAAGCACGCTGCGTGTTGGGTGATGCGCTGGCCGCACTGCCCGCTGTGATTTCGCCCGTGAGCGTCAAGTTGCCCAACCCTTCCTTCACAAAGTCTGCATTGCGAGCGGTGCCGCCGCCATCGCCGTTGGGAGTCAGCGTGATGCTGTTGTTCATGGTGAACGAGTCCACACGGTGGGTGCGCAATTGGCTATTGCCCGTAGGTGCTGAGTTGACGGCGATGGCACCGCCAGAGCCTGCACTGCCAGTGAAGGAGTCATTGCCCAGGCGCAGGGTCGCTTGCAGAGCATTATCTCCCACGATGGTGCTACCCTGGTAAGTATTGGTGCCCGTCAGATAGACCGTGTTCCTGAGCACTCGGAAGCCTGCTTGTCCTGAAATATTATTGGCGATCACCCGATGCGCATCATTGACATCCAGCACCAGTTCGGAGGAAAAGCCACCGTCCACCTGCACGGGGCCTACGCCGAGAGTGCCGCTGGTGCCCGTCAGGGAATTGGTGCGCAGGATCAGCTTGCCACCATAGACGTGAGTACTGCCGTAGCTGTTGGGAGCGGTGAAGACGACGTTGCCGCTCTCAAAGAGTTCACTGTCAAAACCCCCTGAAAACAACAGACCGTGATTGATGTTCAAGGTACTGAGGGCTGGACTGGTGACACGGCCCGAAACGGTCAGAGTACTGAGGGTGCTGGCGATGATGCCGCTGTCTGTCCCTGTGACGACGACATTCCCCGACTGCTCGGCAGCACTGTCCGCTTTGAGAAAGCCACCTTTGAGGAAAATGGGCTCGGCCGTTAGGCTGTTGAGTAAAATCAGCCCTGCCTTCCTTTCCACCGAGGTGCCTGCGGCGATGCTCCCCAAGGCAGCGTCGGTGGTCGAGGTGATCGTGCCCTTGAGAACATTTGTCTTCCCCGTGTAAGTGCTGCTGTTCGCCAGGGCGGTATCACCCGTGCCCGATTGGATCAAGGCACCACTGCCCGAGATACCGCGATTCAAGACAAAGCTATTGCTGCGACGAATATCTAAAATGCCGTTGTTCACCATCGTGGAACTGCCAGTGCCCAGTGTGCCCGTGGCCCCCGTAGAGCCCACAGCGCCCTCATCGCCCACCTGGAGCGTGCCTGCGCCAATGCTCAAGCCACCCGAGAAGCTCGTGTTCTTCCTCAGAATGGCGCGTCCCGAGCCCGCCTTGGCCAGAGCCAGCGGCGAGGAGTTATCAACGATGTCCATTTCGATGAGCAACGTCCCACGCGGATTGTACTGTTGCAGCGAGAGCTGGTTGGAAGAGCTGGTGAGCTTGGCCGTGGTCACAGCCGTCAGGATCGAAGTGGAGTTATCCGGGCCGCGTGTCACCAAGATACCGCCAGAGACAATATTGGTCGCGCTGCTACCCGTGAAGCTAACGGTGCGCCCGCCAGCGGGTGAGCCTGCGTCCTTGGTGAAGCGCAGCCCCAGAGTCGAGGTGCCCGAGACAACTGAGATACCACCCACCACCGCCGTCGTGAGGCTGGTGTGTTGGCCGCTCGTCCAAGTGGAGAAATAATCACTATCGGCCAAGCCTTCGAGTGCCCCGGTTATGCCGACTCTGGCAAAAGTAGAGCCCCCGTGGACGGCCCAGCCACCGAGGATGTTCGACGTATTGGTCGAGGTAGTCGTAACGAGACCCGCCTCGGCAGAGACGAACAGCGTCCCGCCAGCGCTAGCCGTGAGGGTGCCCAGGTTGAAGAGCGCACTGGCATTCACATCGCGCACCAAACGGTTGGCACCGCCACTGATGGCGATGTTCCCCAAGGTCTGCACCTTGCCACCCTGGAGACGCAAAATGCCACCCCCAAGGTTCATGGCCCCAGCGCTGGGCAACACAGTCGATGCACCCGCGCCCACGCCAGTGTCCAAGATCAACTGCGCACCACTGAGAACCGAAGTCTCCCCGGCGTAAGTGTTGACGCCCGACAAGGTCAACGCACCACGTCCATCGACGACGAGTCCACTCGTGCCGCTCCCGGTTATGGCACCCGAGTAAACCCCAGCGGAGAGCCCGCCTGCTTGGGAAACCGTGAAGGCGCGGTTAGCCCCCAGATTGATCACCCCATTGCCGTGAATCGAGCCGACTATCTCGCCCGAGGTGACATCGGTCGCGTGGAATTCCAGAATACCGCCGCTGCTAAACGTCAGCCTCGTGCCATCCGCCAGCACGCCCTGTTCGATAGGAACGCCATCGCGCAGCGTCACTTTAGTCGTGGCACCATTGATGGCCAGCGTGGGGCCATCCACCGTGCGCGTGCCACTCAAATCAAGCGTGCCGCCATTGATCACGACGCCACCGATGTTGGCAAGCCCCGCCCCCGTGTTGCTGAAGCCGCCGCCCGAGCGGAAGTTCCCCTGGAAGTCCTCGCTGGGATCCTGGTTCGCCATCGTTAGCACGCCTTTGCCGAGGAGCACTAGCTTCCCAGAATTGGCGCTCACCGACTTGACCGTCTCATTCAAGCTATTGAGAGCGAAAATCCTACCCGTGGACAGTTCCAAATCCGTGAGATCGGAGAGGCTACCGCGTTGATCCACCACAGCTAGCGCACCGACACCTGCCGAGCGGCTGATGTAGCCCAGTTGCAACACACCATCCTGCACCAGCGTGCGGCCCGTAAAGCTATTGCTCCCCGAGAGCACCATCGTGTTGGTGCCCGACTTGGTCAGGCTGCCCGCTCCAAAAATAGACCCCGAATAAGTGACCACATCGTTCAAACCATCGCGCTGCACGCCAAAGGAATTGAACTGCGTGATCAGATTCAGCTCACCACCACTTTGGCCAATGTAGTTGGCCACCAAGGCTCCCGTCGCGCCATCGCGGAAGGAATGGCTCACACCTGGGCCACCCGCTAGCGCGGCCACCGTGTCCTGGATTTCGGTGGAGTAGCGAATGCCATCGTGATTACTCATCACCAGACTGGTCAGGATATTCATGCCCAGCGACGCCTCAGAGCCACCGTCTGGGATGTACCACTCCCCGCCCTCCAAGCGAGCGATCCCCTGGAAGCCGCCCGAAGGGTTGGTATAGGTGAATTTTCCCGTACCTTCCTTGATCACCATCGTCCGCGCCGCAGCGTCGGCACCGTCGATGGAGCCATAAAAAGCCGTGGTCTGGTTATTGCCGCCAAAGGCCAGCGTGCCCGTATTGCCCCCCTCGAAAAGGCTGACACGGCCATGCGCCAGAGCAGTTGGCGCGGTAGGGCCACCCGCAATGTTACCGACGCGCTCAAAGGACTGAAGGTTGGTGGCGTTATTGGCAAATTTTACGTCCTGGTCGCCCGTCGCGGCAAACACCACCGTCGATAGATCGCTCATCACATTGCCCAGCACATACTGCCCGCCAGCCTCGATCCCGCCGAGGACAAAAGCGCCATCATTGATCGTCGTGTTCCCGGTGTGCGAGCTGTTGCCTGCGAGCACCAGGGTGCCTGTGCCGTTTTTGGTAAAGCTACCCGCGCCCGTGATGTTGGACGAGAGCACTCCGACACGGCGGAAGTTCACGTTGTCATAGACACCGGGGGCCGTCGTGTTGTTATTGATCAAAGCCCCTGGCGTGCCATTGGCACCACTGCCAAAGGTCTGCACAACCACGGATCCGCTGGGAATGCCATTGGAGGTCGTGATGATCATCCCTGGCGTCACATCAGCGATGCTCACCGGATCAAAGCCGAACAAGACTCGGCTGCCGTTGGCCGAAGTGCCCAAACGACCAAACGCTGCGGAATCGGTGTAAGTCGTCGTCAGGGTCGCGCCTGCGCCAAGACTGAGCACAGAGTTTCTAACGCCATTGATGGTGCCTATCGTCTCCGAGTTCGTCACCGTCAGCGTCGCGCCTGGCCGTCTCATCGTCACTGCGATGTTATCGTCCAGAGTATTCGTCGCGTGTGCCAGCGTGACTCCGCCATTTTCGATGCGCAGTGTCGTGCTGAATGTATTGGCTCCAGCCAGGGTCATCGTGCCAAAACCCTGCTTCACCAGCGTACCGCCCAAGGTGCTGGTGATCGCGCCGTACAGCGCCGTGTTGAGGTTGTTCGCCCCCGTCCTCAGCGTGCCATCGCTGCCCATCGCCACACTGCCAGCGCCATCCAGCGAGCCCACCGTTTCACCACGCGACGCTGTGAGCGCGAGATTGAGCGAAGTGCCAGCCGCAAGAGTCACCGCTGACCTAACGCCAATGAAGCCCTCCACGCCGGGTGCCGCAATATTTGGAGCCACGACGACGCTGCCAGCATTGATGTTAAAGGCTCCCGTGAAGGTGTTGCCACCAGCGAGAGTCAGCACCCCAGCACCATTTTTATTCACCCCACCACCACCTGCGATGGTACCGTTAAGAGTCGTCGAGCCAGCACCTGAAATATCGAGAACCTTGCCCGTTGCCACACGCACTTGGGTGTCAAAAGCCGAAGCAAGTGAGGCAATCGTTTCAGACTCCAGCACATTCAAGCCACCACCTGCGGCATTGAGCGACACCGCCGCGCTATCGGGGATCGTGCCGCCGACGCGGTTCGCCGTCACCATGGCAGCGCCAATCGTCAGTGCCGTCATGCTTGTGTTGTTGCCCGTGAGCATGACGTTGCCTGCATTCACCGTGAGGGTGGTGAAGGCATTGTTTCCAGCCAAGTTCGTGGCGGCAGTGTTGTTCAGCACCACGGGACCACCAAAGGTATTGCTGCCAGGGATCGACAGCAGCGCACCCGT
>JANOAR010000114.1:0-12189 GCA_031411235.1 Verrucomicrobiota bacterium
GCCAGTGTCACCAGACTGCCTAGCTTGGGTGAGGCAATACGCGCTCGTGCAAGACGGTTTCCAACAAATTGTTCTCCTTGCCATCCACGAAAAGGAGAGCGCCTTCCCTGGAGGCATGGGGGTGAAATAAAAAAAGCTTGGCCAATTGTTTTTTCTAAAAAATGTGTGCTGGTCAAATTTTCCCCGTCCTGACACACTTCGCACTCATTCGTGCTCGGCCACAATCTCTTGTGCAATAACCCAGTTGCTCGGTGTCTGCTCGCTTTCACCGCCGCAACAACGAGCCTGATCTCCTGTGCCTGTCTAAGCTTGCCTAGTTCTCCACTTTTCCAACAAACCGCCCTCCATGAAAACATGCTGTAATCTCCAGCTTACTTCCCTCGTCGGCCTAGCCTCTCGTCACCAGCAACGTCCTGCGTCTTCGGACCGCCCTCTGAAGTCCTCTCTAAACATGGCTTCCTTCACGGAGCCTTCACTCCCACGCCAGTTTTTCTCCTTGCGCGGAAGAGTTGCCTGCATCGGCTTCGCGGTTCTGTTGGCGGTCATCGGGCTCCAGGCCCAGGCATGGGCCGCCTTCCATGTGATGCAGGTGGAGCAAGTCCTTAGCCTGAATGGGAATCCTGGCGCTCAGGCGATTCAGCTCCGGTTGCGAAGCGCCGGGCAGAACCTCGTGGCCAATAGCAAGCTGTGGGCTTGGAATGCGACGGGGACTGGCCGCGTCCTCGTGCTGGACATCGCATCGAATGCGAGCAACTCCGCCTCAGGAGCGAGGATTCTGTTCGCCACCTCGGCCTTCACCTCGGCCATGATCGGCGCTGGCGTTACGACATTCACCCCGGACTTCACCCTGGCTAACGCCATTCCCGCGGGTTATCTGGCGGCAGGGAGGCTCACCTTTGAGGATGACGGCGGAAGCGTGGCGACTGCCGGCACAATCTATTGGTCGGTCTCCTGGGGCGGTGCGGCTTACACCGGGTCCAATACGGGTTCGACGCAGAACGACGCGGATGGAAACTTCGGGCCACCCTATGCCTTGGGCCTGCCCACCACGGGCGCGCATGGCATTCGTTTCACCGGCACCTCCTCCGCGCCCAGCACCACCAATGCGGC
Source organism: Verrucomicrobiota bacterium (assembly GCA_031411235.1). Taxonomy (GTDB): domain Bacteria; phylum Verrucomicrobiota; class Verrucomicrobiia; order Verrucomicrobiales; family Verrucomicrobiaceae; genus JANOAR01. Next base: position 1,111 of record JANOAR010000114.1, read on the forward strand.
TAACTACGCCCTCGCGAGCAATCCAGCCACCGTCACCAAAAACAACGGCACCGCCTTCACCATCCCCAGTCAGCTCACCGTCCCCGATCCAGGCTCCACCGTCTCCGTGGCCATCACGGCACCCGGCACCGTCGCCGAAGACGCGGCCAACGGGAACTTCCTCACCTACACCTTCACCCGCACCGACGTCATCACGAGCGCGATCACGGTGAATTTCACTGCCTCCGGTTCGGCGACCAAAGACACGGACTATGGCGTCAGTGGTGCCAGCTTCTCCGGGCTGGCCGGCACGGTCACCTTTGCGGCGAATGTGACCACGGCGACCGTTCTGGTAGATCCGATCGCCGATGCGACTGGCGAGCCGGATGAAACGGTGATCTTCACGATCGACAACGGCACGGGCTACACTGCCGCAGCGAGCCCCAACAATATGGCGACGGGCACGATCCTCAACGACGACAGCGCGGTGAGCGTGGCAGTCACCGGCAGTCCGATTCTGGAGAATGCTTCGGTGGGGACGGTGCTCACCTACACCTTCACTCGCTCCGGGGGCAATGCCGCGCCGCTCACCATCAACTTCAGTGCAGGCGGTTCGGCGAGCTTCGCGAACGACTACTCGATCTCCGGTGCGGATAGCTACAGCACTGCGAGCGGTCTCGGCACGCTCACCTTTGCCTCGGGAAGCAGCACCAAGGCGATCACGCTTGCGCCTACCAACGACATGCTCGCGGAAGGCGACGAGACAGCCGTGATCTCCGTGAGCACGGGCTCGGGCTACGGCGTGGGCACTTCCCCGGCGGTCGGGACGATCTCGGACAACGAGACGGTGACCCTCACGCTGAGCCCGCCGGAAACGCCGGCGGCCGAAGGCGGCTCACTGGTGGCGGGTGTGCTGACGCTGACGCTGGCGAGCAGTGACCTAGGTACCGTGACTCTCATGACCGATGTGGAGGTGGAATTCACCGACGCCCGCACAGGCACGGCGCAGGATGGCGGGAACGACTACACCTTTGCCGACCCGACGACGGTGACCTTTGCGGCGGGCAGCCCCAGCGGCGCGACGCGGACGGCGAGCTTCACGGCCATCGTGGACGATCAGTTGGTGGAAGGGACTGAGACGGCCTACCTCGGTGCTCACGTCCAAAGCGGCCCGGCGATGTTCTCCGGCGACCACACTATACACACTATAACTACCAGCATCAATGACAACGACACCGCGACCGTGGCACTGAGCGCGCCCGCCGTCACGGCCTCCGAAGGTGGCGGCACAGGAGCCGCGCTCCTGACCTTGACGCTGAACACCTCCGGCATTGGCCCCCAGCAGTTGGACCAAGCCATCACGGTGAATCTCACCGACCTAGGCACCGGCACGGCGACTGCCGGCGCCGCCAATGACTACACTTTCACCGGCCCGACAGTGGTGACCTTCGCGGCGGGCAGCCCCACCGCCGCCACGCAGACGGCGAGCTTCGCGTCCGTGGTGAACGATCAGTTGGTGGAAGGCACCGAGACGGTGAACCTCAGCGCCGCGATCGGCAGCGGCCCGGCGGCTATCTCTGGCAGCAACCTCATCACTGCCAGCATCAATGACAACAATGTGCCCACGTTAGGTATCACCGCCACGGATGCTGATGCGGACGAAAACACCGGTGGCACGGGCTCTTGGCGCATCACACGCGACACAACCCTCGGATCAACCACTGTCCAACTTTTGATCAATGCCTCCAGCACGGCTGGGACTGTGGATTGGACCCAAACAGGTACCACCTTCTCATCGCTGGCTCCCGGCAGCACCGGCACCGCCTTCATTGCTACCGGGCAAACCTTCGTGGATATCACGCTGACTCCAATTAACGACCTTCATGCCGAAGCCGCTGAAACTGTCATCCTCAATATTACCGCCGATGCCAGTTACACGACCGCTAGTCCGAACAATGCCACTGTGACGATCGGCGCGAATGACTTCGTGGTTATCAATAGCAATGACAGCGGCGAGGGTTCCCTTCGCCAGGCCCTGGCCAACGCCGCAGCCAACCCTGGCCCGGACACCATCACGCTCACCAGCACCCAGACGCTCACCCTCAGCAGCGAGCTGCTGATCAATGACCCCGCTGGCGTGACCATCGACGCCAGCGGCTTGAGCAGCGGCTTCACCCTCACCGACAACGGCAATGTAAACCACCGCCTGCTGCATGTCGCCAGCGGCAGCACGCTGACGGTGCGCGACGTGACCTTCGCCAACGGTGGCGGCGCGAACTTCACTGACAGCGGCGGGGCTATTCTTAATGAAGGCGGGCTAATGTTGGAGCGGTGCAGGCTCTCCGGCAGTGCCGTCACCCAGGGCGGAGCGATTTTCAACTTCGGGACGATGACGCTGACTCAATGCACCCTCTCCGGCAGTTCCGCCACCCAAGGCGGCGCGATTTCAAACTACGGGACGCTGACGCTGACTCAATGCACACTTTTCGACAATTCCGCCACCGGCGCTGGCGGCGCAATTAACAACGATACGGCGTGCGCGCTGACGCTGACTCAATGCACCTTCTCCGGCAATTCCGCCAGCAATGGCGGCGCAATTTTCAACGCGGGCATGCTGACGCTGACACACTGCACCCTCTCCGGCAATTTCGCCCCCAATGGCGGCGGCGCGATTTACACCACTAACTCAATCGTGCTGACCAACAGCATCGTCGCTGGGAACACCCTCTCCGGCGCTGGCAGCGGCGCGGACATTTTTCACTACGGCGACCTCTCCCGCGTAGGGGTGAACATCATCCAGTCGATTTTTTTCAACGATATAAGCGGCACAGACACCGGCCCCGCCCCCGTCAACGCCGCCCCGCTCCTCGCTCCGCTGGGCAACTACGGCGGCCCCACGCAGACGATGCCGCCGCTGCCCGGCAGCCCAGCCATGGATCAGGCCAGCGTCCTCAGTCCGCCGTTGACCATCGACCAGCGCGGCCAGCCACGTCCGCTCGGTATCCGGCCCGATATCGGCGCGGTGGAGGGCAGCGTCATCATCGTCACCACGCCGGTGGATGAGTTGGATGCGCCGGGCACACTCGGCGCAGGCGTGTCGCTGCGCGAAGCGATCCGCGACATCACCGCTGGCGGCACCATCGTCTTCGACCGCGCGGTCTTTAACAGCACCAGCACGAACACGATCACCTTGACCAAAGGGCCGCTGAATCCGCAGCAGAACTGCACGCTGAATGGCACGCTCAACCCCGGCGGCATCACGATACAGCACACGCTGACGATCACCCAGCAGCCGGTGCCTTTGGCCGTGGCCGATGATGACTTGGCTAGCTTCGCGGTAACGGTGACCAACCTCAGCGGCGGTCTGGCCTACCAGTGGCGCAAGGACGGCAGCGACCTGGCCGGAAGGACAGCTGCGACCTACACCATCTTGAACGTGCAGGAGGGCGATGAAGCCGTGTATGACGTGACGATCACCGAGGCCGCATCGCCCGGCACGCTGACGCTGGACAACGTGAACCTGACGCCCGCGAGCGGTCGCAGCCAGCCCGCGAGCTTGGTCGTCAATGGCTCGCCCGTGACGGTGAAGCGCATCACCGGTGCAGGCATGATCGCGCTCGGCAGCAGCCACACGCTGAGCGTCGTCGCCATCGGCCCCGCGACGCCTGCACTGACCTACCAGTGGATGAAGAACGGCGTGAAGGTGGCTGGTGCCACCAAGACCAGCCTCACCTTTGCCAAAGTGGCTCTCGCCAACGCCGGAGCCTACACCTGCGTGGTGAAGTCTGGCACGACCCCAGCGACCAGCACCACCGCCGAGGTCGGCGTGGTGGATACCACGGCGAAGACCGTGAGTCTGAAAGTAGGCGGCAAGTTCATCGCCACGGTCAACGCGGCAGGCACTGGCACGCTGGCCTACCTGTGGAGCAACGGCCAGATGACGAAGAGTTGCACCATCAACACGGTGGCCGTGGGCGATGCAGGCCTCTACACCTGCACCGTGACAGGACTCGCAGGCTTCTTCACGGGCGGAGCACCCACGTCGCTGAACGTCAGCAACGCCGCGCCACAGCTCGCTGCGCTCGCGCTGCCAGCGGCGACGATTGGCCAAGCTTACTTCTACCAAGTCCCAGTGGTGTCTGTGGCTGGTGCGCCCGCCACAGGCTTCACTCTTACTGGTGTGCTGCCCACAGGCATCGTGTTCAACAAGGTCACAGGTGTCTTCTCGGGCCGCCCCACCGTGAGCAAGCCCGCTGGCTACCCCTTGACCCTGAAAGCCACCAACGCCTTCACCAGCAGTGCGCCTGCGACCGCCACGCTGATGGTGAACGTGGTGCCGCCCACCGCCATAGGCACCTTCGCTGGCCCCGTGATGCGCTCGCCTTTGAACGACAACCTCGGTGGCCGCTTCGATCTCACCACGACAGCCACAGGCACCTTCTCCGGCAGCGTACAACTCGGAGCCCGCAAGCTCGCCTTCAAGAGCCAGCTCCTGCTCAGCGCCGGGACGGGCGACATCATCCTGCGCGGCAACATCGCAGGCATCACGATGGCGGATAAAACCCCGCTGACCGCTTACATCGAAATCTTCGCCGTGGATCAAACCACAGTCCTCACCCTCGTCCACCCCGATGGCCGCACGCTGCTCGGAACGGCCTGGCGCAACCCTTGGTTCATCAGTAAAACGCCAGCGCTCAACCAGCCCGCCACCGCCTACGCCACGCGCTATTCGTTGCGCCTGGATGCCGGGATAGCCGCGAGTTCGCCGCAAGGCTACGGCTACGCCAGCTTCACCATCGCACCGAATGGCACGCTGACGCTCGCAGGCAAACTGCCCGATGGTAGCGCGGTGAGCGGCGGCACCCACGTCGGCCCGAACGGCGAGGTGCTGGTGTTCAACCTGCTCTACGGCAATCGCGGCACCCACGTCGGGCAGTGGAGCATCGCCAAGGCCACGCCCGTGACTGATAATGTCATCGCTGGCACCACAAGCTGGCTGAAACCCGCGCCGCTCGCGACCTCGACCGACACGGTTTACCAAGCTGGCTTCGGACTTCTGACCGTGATCGCCGCAGGCAGTTCGTATGTGGCCCCGACGGCAGGTCAGCTCGTGATGGGGCTTGGTGCGGTGGTGAGTCCGGTGACCAACGCCAAGCTGTCCTTCACACTCGGCGGCCTGGATGTGGAAGGGAATGAGTTCAGCCAGATGCTGCGCATCGACAACCTCAAGCCCACCAGTTTGACCAACACATTCTTCATTGCACCCTACAACGCCGCCTTCATGCCGAATCCGAATCCGAACCGCGTGGCGATGAGCGTGCTCACCGCGAGCACCGGCCTATTCAGCGGCAGCTTCACCATGGCCGGAGCCGCTACCGCGCTCAACCGCCCCGCGCCTTACTTTGGCCAGATCGTGAAGATCGGCGCGACGACGCAAGGCTGCGGCTACTTCTTGCTGCCCACCGCCACCGCGAAGATCGCCACCTCGCCCAAGCTCAGCGGGCGCGTGGTGCTCGGCGTGCCATAAGGTGAGAAAGAGGACGGCGAGTGAAGGACTCGCGGCCTGTTTTCGTTTTTTGCCTTGCAGCACGTCGCTCGTTCGTGAGGCTCGCCATGCCATGAAGCACCCCCTTATCCGCTATTTTTTCCTCGCCCTCTCGTTATGCGTGCCCCTGGCGAGCTTCGTTGGCTGGTGGTCATTCAAGGCCTATTGCGAGGCCGATACGCCCATCCTCGTCGCACGAGCTTTGGCAGGGCATCCGGGTGTCACCAGCTTGGTTGAATACAACACCGTCACGCTAGCGGGCTCAGCCGCGACTCCCCAGGCCCGCATAGCAGCGGAGCAAGCCCTCAAGGCCATCGGCGGCACCTGGAGCCTGCGCGTGGGCGACAACCACATCAGCGTGCCCCCCGGCCTCACTGAGATCGTCGCTTCAGACCAGGGCATCAAGCTCAGCGGTTGGGTAAGCAGCGAGGATGAAAAGGCCGCGCTTACCGCCTTGGCCGCGAAAAAAAGCGGCTACGCAGCTTCGGCCATTGATGCCACGGGCGTGCAGGTGCTGCCCTTCGTCGCCGCGACCGGAGCGGCTGCCATCACTGCCGCCACACTCGACGAAGCAGACGCAGGCAAGCCACTTGCTTGGCTGAATGGCCTGTGGACCAAGTTACCCAAACTCGCTGCGATAGCCTCGGCTACGAGCACCGAGGCGGATAAACCCACAGCCCCAGCGCCCCTTCCCAGCGCCGAGGTCGCTGCCGCCCCACCTGCGCTCGCCATGAAGAGCCCGGCCCCCGCCCCTGTCATACCTGCGGCAGCCGCACCGCCCAGCGCCGTCAATCCAGCGCCCATGCCTGCTCCAGTCACGCCTCCAGCACCAATACCAGTCCCGGCCCCCGCTCCTGTTCCCACTCCAACTCCAGCCACGATCCCGAGCATTCCTGCCAAGACAGAGCTGACTGGCAGCATCACCGATGGCACCCTCGAACTCACGGGAGCCATCCCCGATGAAGCCGCTCACCAGACCCTGCTTGCCGACCTCAAAGCCGCCGCTCCCGAGGCCAAGGTCATCGACCAATTGGTCGTCGTCCCCGGTATTAAAGCCCCGCCCGCCACCCTCGTCGGCAGCATCGCTGGCCAGCTTGCCTCCGCGCCAGGGCATCGCACCTTCGCCTTCACCGACAAAGGTTTCACCGTCGGCGGCGAAGTCACCGACGCCTTGCTAGAGGCATGGGCACCCGCCTTCAAAAAGCTAGCGGCTAGCGGTCTCAAACGCAGCGAGCCGCAGTGGGAGTTTTCACCCTCCGTCTTCCATTTCCCCAGCCGCAAGGTCGGCGAAGGGCTCGACCCAGCCGTCGTCGCGCCGCTCGTCGAGGCGCTGAAGGCCAATAACATCTTCTTCGCCTCGGGCAGATCCGACATCCGTAGCAAAGAGGAAGAAAAAATCACCGCCCTCATCGAAGCGATCAGGGCCGTGAAGCAAAAAGTAAGGTTCGTCATCGGCGGCCACTCCGATGCCCGTGGCGATCCCGAGTTCAACCAGCTCATCGGCGTCAGACGAGCAGAGAACGTGCTCGCCGCGCTGAAGGCGGGCGGGTTAAACACCGAGGACTTCACCGTCGAGGGCTTCGGCCCGTCCAAGATCGTCAATGGCCCCCCGGAGTCTTACGCTGCCAGTCGTCGTGTAGAAATCCTCGTCCGATAGCAGTTGAGAGTTGGTGGCTGAGAGTGGAGAGCCTGATGACGCAAAAATCACGCTCCCCCTTTCTCCTCGGCTCTCCACTTTCAGTTACTTACTCTCAACTTTCCCTCCCAACGCCCCCATGCTCGCCCTCTCCCCTCTCTCTCACTTCTTGTGGCCCATCATCATCGCCGCCCTGGTAGCCGCCGTTCTTGGCGGCGTGTGCGGCTATTTCCTGCGCGACCACCTCCGCCACAGCTTGGGCTTGGACGCCCAAGGCACCGCCTCGAAGCCGCGCAACGGATCCGCCGGCACCGCCCTGCCCATGACGCCTGCGCCAGCCCCCATGAGTCTGTTCAAAGAAGACCCGCATCTCGGGCAGCTCTACAATCAACGGCCCGGCGCAGAAGACATCGACGACCTCACCAAAGCAGGCATCGACCCCGCGGCGGCCAAGCATCTCAACGAAGTCGGCATCTGGAATTTCCGCCAACTCGCCAGCCTCACCGAAGCTGGCAAAGCCACGCTCGGCACGCGCTTCGGCATCCATGTCGTCAATTGGTCGTGGATCAGAGCCCGTTTCAAGAGCCTCGAAAGCTAGAGCCGTCGGCAGGGTAGGGGATCAAGCCATGCACAGCTCCCCGGCGAGTTGGGTTTCGCCGAGAAAGGCTTCCCAGTCGCGGACGCGGTGATGATTGCGAATGAGGGCGCTGGTAGGCACCTCGCGTGGGGCACGCGGGGCACGCAGCAGGCGCAGGCCGATCTCCTCGGGTAGGCGGTTGCCTTTCTTGCTGTTGACGCGTTTGTCGGCCAGCACGCAGTTTTCCCAACTGGTCTTGCCGCCACGCGAGCGCGGGATGATGTGGTCAATGTTGCCCTCGCTGGGCTTGAGTTTTTTGCCCGTGTATTGGCAGGTATTGGCGTCGCGTTCCCAGATGGCTCGCGAGCAGAATTTAGGCCGCCGCTTGGGCACTTTGTCAAAGCGGGCTAGCACGATGACGGTTGGCACGCGGATGCCGCCACGGATGGTGCCGACGGCGTGGTCGCCCTCTCGCACGGGCAGGGTGAGCCATTCCTCCCAGGTCACGGGTCGCATACTTTCATCGGGCGTCATGTCCAGCGCGGTGGCATTCCCGGTGACGAGCATGGAGAATGTCTCGGCGGGGGTCTTGACGTCGATGGCCTGCCAGTGCCGGTTAAGCACCAAAACAATAGTCTTGTTGAGGATGTCGTTCATCACGAGTTTCCGCTTCAAAGTTAGCCTTGTTGACCCACTCTCTCCGAGGGGGCGGAAAAAGTGAGCGGGATGCTAGCAAGGTGTCACGCAAAGGGCAAGTGCTAGGATGAAAAGGTAAGACAACCGTCACGCTGGCAATCACCTCCCCAGAAAACTCGGTTGAAAACACCGCAATAAAGAGGTTTTGCGCCATGTTGCCTTCAACCATCCAACCATCTGCCATGCGCCGCCTTCTCCTCCTCACTCTCGCCACCCCGCTGCTCGCCGCCGAGCCGCTCACCTTCTCTGACCCCAAGCCGCAGCGCTATGAACTCACGGCGCGCGCCAGCGAGGTCGATCCACGCACGAAGGAGCATCCTGAGATTGACTTTGTCTTCAGCAAAAAAGGCAAACCCGCCGACATCGAAAATGCCTACGTGGACACCTCCGTCGCGCCGCGTGGCAAGCTCATGATTTGGCTCATGGGCATGAGTGCTCCGCTATTCGAGCGCGTGTCCAGCTATGGCATCCACGCCATTCGTGTGCCGTATGCGAATGGTTGGTTTGGTCAGTTTGGCAAGGAACCGCCGCCCTCGGATACGCTCTTCCTCGGCAAGATTCGTCTGGAGGCCGCCACGGGCGAGGACTTCAGCGAGGCAGTCACCATTCCGAAACCCGATGGCATGGCGGAGCGAGCGCTGCAGTTCGTCAAACACTTGGCTAAAACGAACCCGCAAGGCCGCTGGGATTACTTCCTCACTGCCGATGGCAAAAGCTTGCGCTGGGAGGATGTCATCATCTCCGGTGCCTCGCATGGCAGCACCACTGCTGCACGTTTTGCCAAGCACCAGAAGGTTGATCGCGTGGTCATGTTCTGTGGCCCACGCGATCAGTATGACACTTGGCAAGCGCTGCCCTCGGCCACGCCTGCGAATCGTTATTTCGGCTTCAGCCACACGCTTGATGGCGGTTGGTCGGGCGATCACTACTGCCGCTCGTGGCAGATGCTCGGCCTCGCCGAGTATGGCCCCATCGTCGATGTGGACGCCACCGCGCCACCCTTTGGCAACAGCCGCCGACTCATCACCAGCGCCGATGTGAAGGGCGATGACAAGCGTGCTCATAGCTCCGTCACCCCTGGGGGAGCCTCCGTCAAAGACGCCTCGGGAGCTTTCATCCACGAGGCTGTCTGGCGTTACCTTTTTACCCAGCCCGTCGAGACCGTCGGCCCGCCCGTGCCCGTCGAAGGCGACTGCGTGCTGGATCAACGCGCTGCCGCAAAGGCTAAGCCTGCGAAGAAAGGCAAGTAGTTACTCCACCACCATCACCCCATTCATCACCAGCCAATGGCCGGGGAAGGTGCAGAGGTAAGGGTAACGTCCGGGGGCTTTCGGCGCGTCGAGGTGGATGGTGAACGTGTTGCCTGGATTGACCATGTCGGTGTAGGCGAGCACATCGCTGCTCTCGGGCACATAATGGCGGGCGAGAGCGCTGGGATCGGCGATGAGTTTGTTCGTTGCGTCACCGATAGCGTTGAGTTTGCCAGGGCTGATGAGCGCCCAGTTGTGCGGTAGGACATCGGGGTTGGAGAAGGTTAGCGAGAGGCGCTCGCCTGCTTTCGCGTGCAGCTCATTTTGGGCAAACTTTAGGCCCAGTGCGGCGGCGATGTTGATGCTACGGCCCCTGCTGCCTGTGGCCCAGGGATTGGGCTTGGCTTTGTGCTGCACACTGGGCTGCTGGACGATGATGTACTGCTTTGGAGCAGGCTTGTAGCTGGGGAAGTCGGTGAACGCCGGGGCTAGTTTTTGCGCTGTGATAAAGAGATCCTGGTAGCGGCCTTCGAGGGTGCTGATGTGCAGATGGACTTGGTTGCACGGGGTGAGCAAGGGCATCTCTAGGAACAAGGATTTGCCTTCATCAAGTCGATGCGCGGAGGTGATGGTGAGCACGTCGTGGCCTTCTACATCGGGATGGCTCAAGCTGTATTCTGGCGAACCATAGGCCGCACTGTAATGGTAGTTCCAGCACTGCGCGAAGTGCTGCTGAACGTCGCTAGCGGCACTGCCCAGCGCATCGCTGAACTTGATGAGCACGCCATTCTCATGGGCCTCGAAGGCTACGGGAAAATGCGCGGCACCGCCCGTGTATCGCACACGCTGGAAGCAGCCATCATCGCGCCCGTAGCAGCCCCAGCCATACATGCCGCTGACGTAGAGCTGGCCATCGCTGGCATTGATACGGCCTTGCTGGGCACCGGATAAAAAGTCGCCGGGCAGCCACACGGCGGCTCCTTGGGTGACATCGCCGATGGTTTGCCGGAGGATAAGAAAATGGTTCGCCGCTCCTGGCGAGAAATGAATGAGCTGCCCACCCAGCGGCCCCCATTTTGTCGTCTCGGTGAAGCATTGCCCACCGCAGGAGTTGTCGAGCCCGCGCGGTAGGTAACACAGCGGCGGCAGCACCGCTTGGCCGGGCTTCGGCCCACCTGCGCCGTAGAAGCCGCCCTTCCTTATTTGTGCGATCATCGACGCAGGCGTCCAGTCGCCCTCTTGCACTGTCGTCGTCACGGTGCCATCGCGAGCGAGGCCGAGGCCGTTGGGATTGCGGAATCCTTTGGCCAGCACTTCGACTGCTTCGCCCGGTTTCACACGGCATAGGCCTTGATTGCCGCTGGCGTAATAGAAGTGCGTGCCGTCATATTCACAG
>JANOAR010000115.1:0-30911 GCA_031411235.1 Verrucomicrobiota bacterium
CTCAACACTCACGTTCACCTCCGTCACAACCCAGCTCTCGTCCAAACCCAGCAGCAGGTGATAGTGCCCTTGAAGGCTTTCAGTTCGATTCATCCAAACCTATACACCTTCCCCTCGCCCATTAAAACCCGCGTAGAACCAGTTTATGGAAGACACCTTCCAACTGCTATTGCTCGCCCGGGAGTATGTCTTCCACGACGAGAGCGAAGCCATGCAACTCCGCATTCGTGAAGCCAAGCGTCACTACAAAGATAAGTATCCCAAGAGCGGCTCGCGTTATCGCTATCGCGTGAAGCTGGACTTCACCCCGCTGATGTTGCAACCGCGTTATCTTCGTTGGGGCATCAACTTATTATTCCGTCGCCAGCGTGGTTATCGCCTTGTGGATTGTATTGTTACATTGCACCTACTCTCAGTGATCTACCGAATCATCACCAAACGTCGTCCGCAGTGGGTGCCATCCTTTGCCAAGGATAGCGCGATGGGCGTGGATGTGGTGTTTCGGTAACGGGTGAGCGAGTCTCAGCCGAGTTAGCTCCCGTGACGAAATCGTCGCGTGGGATAACTTTCTCAAACCCATCAATGCTGGAACGATGGTGTCTCGCATGACTTTGCTCATCGTATCCGATACCTATGCACCTGATGTTAATGGAGTTGCTCGCTCACTGCGGCAATTTGCCACTGGGCTCGCTGAGCGCGGCCATCGTGTGGAGATCGTCACTACCTGTGCTGCGGCTCAGGGCGACGATGAAGGCATCAAGCGCCACGTCGTGTTAGCCTTGCCATTACCAGGTTATGCCACCCTGCGTGTTGGCTTTGCCTCGGTTTCTTGGTTCGTCGGAGTGTTGCGGCAAATGAAAGCCGGTGTGCTCTATGTTGCCACTGAGACGCCGCTAGGAATTGCTGCCATTTGGGCCGCTAAGCGGTTAGGATTGCCCGTGGTTTCTGGCTTTCATACTAACTTTCATAGTTATATGCGCGAATACCATCTCACGGGTTTGCAGCCTGTGGTGGAAGCGGTGCTGAAGGCCGTGCATCAGCACACGGCACACACGCTTGCACCTTCGCGGTACACGGCAACGATGCTGCGCACCATGGGGCTGAACCATGTGAGCGTGCTGGGGCGAGGTGTTGATACGGCTCACTTCACTCCTGCGGCGCGTTGTGAGGCAAAACGCAAGGAATGGAAGGCCAACGCGGCGACCCCTGTCGCCTTGTATGTCGGGCGACTCGCGGCGGAGAAAAATTTGCCACTACTGGAGCGAGCCTTTGCTGAGTTTCTCAATGTGCAGCCGAAGGGCAAATGTGTCGTCGTGGGGGATGGCCCTATGGGGGCGGAGTTGCGAGCCAATCATCCGCAGTGGATCTTCGCTGGCGAGCGCACGGGCGCTGATCTTGCCCTGCATTTTGCTAGCAGTGATGTCTTCCTCTTTCCCAGCACGAGCGAGACTTTTGGCAATGTCGTCATCGAAGCAATGGCGAGCGGCTTAGTTACAGTGGCCTATGACTATGCTGCTGCCAATGAGCACATCACCAGCGGGCAGCATGGGCTTCTGGTGCCACTGAACGACGAGAGTCTTTTCCTTTCGCAAGTGCGCTCTGCTGCCTCGCGCTGGGATGATGCGACGCTACGCAACGAGGCTCATACGAAGGCGCGCTCCTTATCGTGGGCGAAGCAGATCGATACCTTTGAAGCGGTTCTACATCAGACCCTAAACCCAAGCACGCCAGCTCTCCCTGCATGAAATCCAAACTCAAAGTAAAGACCCTCATCATGTCCGATGTGCATCTCGGCATGATTGATTCCAAAGCTGCACAAGCCGCTCATTTCTTGCGCCACTGCGAGTGCGAGAAGCTCATCCTGAATGGCGACATTATCGACGTATGGGCACTCAAGGCAGGTGGCAAATGGGCACCCGAGCACACACACTTTGTCCGCAGTGTGCTCAAAAAAATGGAACGCGAAGGCACCGAGGTGATCTACTTGCGCGGCAATCACGACGACATTCTGGAGCGCTTTTTACCCTTTAAGTTCTCAGGCTTATCGCTTGTCGATGAGCATATTCACGAGTCGCCTTTTGGCCGTTATCTCGTTGTTCATGGCGATGGATTCGACCATGTGACGACCAACCATGTGTGGCTCGCGAAGGCGGGTGCTGTGGGCTACGACATGTTGCTTCGCGCCAATCGCATCTACAATGCCTGGCTGCGCTGGCGCGGGAAGCCGGGCTTCTCATTCAGCTCGTATGTAAAGAAGAGGGTCAAGCAGGCAGTCGCCTTCACAGGCCGCTACGAGGAGCAACTGCAAGACCTCGCGCGCTGGAAAAAATGCGATGGCATTATCTGTGGCCACATCCACACACCTGCGGACAAGATGGTGGGCGACATTCATTATCTCAACTCGGGCGACTGGGTGGAGAGCATGACCGCTATCGTCGAGCATCACGATCACAGCTTCCAAGTGCTCAACTACCACGACTTTTGTTCTATGACGGGTCGCGAGCCGAAGGGCACGACGCGCAGTGTTGATGTGAGCGCTATTGCCTCGAAACCACTGGCATTGCTTGCACCGATGGCCGCCTAGTGGGCGTGAGCGCCAGCAAGCTGGCTAGCCGATAGAGGTCGCAAGCGCCCGCAGTCCGGGGCGCTTTGCGAGTGGTGCGTTGCCTTCTTTCGTGAAGGGGGGGACTCTTCACCGCACTACTTCGCATCCAACCCAAAGGCCGTATGCACCGCACGCGCAGCTTTCTCGATTTCGGCTTCATCCACCGTCACGGCGGTTTTGATTTCCGAAGTCGAGATCATCTGGATGTTGATGCTTTGATCAGCCAAGGCCTTGAACATTTTTGCGGCCACGCCGCTGTGGCTTCTCATGCCGATGCCCACGACGCTGAGTTTGGCGATGCCGCTTTCGGTGCGCATCGTTACGCCATCGCCGAGCGCGGCCACGATGGGTTTCAGGGCGGCTTCAGCTTTGGCGAGATCGGTTCCGCTGAGGGTGAAGGAGATGTCCGTCTGGCCATCAAACGACACGTTCTGAATGATCATGTCGATGATGATGTTCGCACCTGCGATGGCACCAAAAATCGTCGAGGCGATGCCGGGCCGGTCGGGCACGTCGTCGATGGTGACTTTGGCTTGATTGCGCTCCAGGCTCACGCCTCGGATGACGACGGATTCCATTCCTTTATCTTCTTCTTTCACGAGGGTGCCTGGGTTGTTGTTCATGCTGTTGCGCACTTCGAAGCGGACTCCGAACTTCTTTGCAAATTCGACGCTGCGGCTCTGCATCACCTTGCTGCCGCTGCTGGCCATCTCTAGCATCTCATCGTAGCTGAGGTTATCTATTTTCGTGGCATTGGGCACCACGCGTGGGTCGCAGGTATAGACGCCATCCACATCGGTAAATATCTGGCACAGGTCGGCCTTGATGGCGGCGGCCATCGCGATGGCGGTGAGGTCGCTGCCGCCACGGCCTAGCGTGGTGATGCGGCCATCCGCCGTGCCGCCCTGAAAGCCAGCGATGACGACGATGTTGCCCTCGTCCAACATGCGATGCACGGCATCGGGCGTGATGGTGGAGATGCGCGCCTTGGTATGCGTGCCGTCGGTGGAGATGCCCGCCTGGGCTCCGGTGAGTGATACGCCTTTGCCGCCGAGATCAGCGATGGCCATTGCGGTGAGGGCGATGGTGGTCTGCTCGCCCGTGGCCAGCAGCACGTCCATCTCGCGCTCGGTAGGTTCTTTAGAGACGGCCTTGGACAAGGCGATCAAATTATCGGTGACGCCCGACATTGCGGACACGACGACGACGACTTGATTGCCCGCCTGCTGTGTCTCCAACACACGGCGCGCGACGTTGCGAATCCGCTCAGGATTGCCAACCGAAGTGCCGCCATATTTCTGTACGATGAGTGCCATGTTTGTGAACCAGCTCCGGGGCTGGGGGCGCGGATTCTGGCACGGATCGGGGAGGGGGCAAAAGGAAATGATGAATGTTGAATGCAGAATGATGAATGACGGCAGATAGAGGAAGGCGACAGGCTTCTGTTTTTCTTTCGCTTTTCATTCCTCATTCTGCACGCATCACTCCTCATTTTTCCATGTTCACTCCCAAGAAAAGCCTCGGCCAAAACTTCCTCCAAGACACTGAAACGGCGCGGTGGATCGCGGATCAAATCAAGCCGGATGGGGCTCCCTTCGTTGTGGAACTGGGGCCGGGCATGGGAGCGCTCACAGATCACTTGGAGGGGCGAGCGAAACAACTGCTGCTGGTGGAGAAAGACAATCAACTCGCGGCCAGGTTGGAGGAACGCTTCGCGGGGCGCAGCGATGTGACTCTGCGCCGCGAGGACGCCACGCGGATGGACTTGCGGCCCTGGTACAAGCATGGGGATGTGCGCCTTGTGGGCAATCTGCCCTACTCGGTGGGGGGCGAAATTTTGCGCTGTGTGCTGACGCCGCCGACGCCTGTGACGGGTGCGGTTTTCATGCTGCAAAAGGAAGTGTGCCAGCGTCTCGCGGCGACGGTGGAGGACGATGCCTATGGCGGGCTGAGCCTGCTAGTGCAGCAGCACTGGATGGTGGAAATCATTCGCATCGTGCCGCCAGAGGTCTTCAGCCCACGACCACGCGTGGACAGCGCGGTGATCCGGCTCACGCCCCGCGATCCTGCGACGCTGCCAGTGTATGACGGGGCGCTGTTCAACAAGCTGGTGCGCATGGGCTTTTCGCAGCGGCGCAAGCAGCTCAAAAACCTGCTACCCGAGGTGCCTCGCGAGGGCTGGGCAGCGCTCGCGGCGAGTCTTAATACTTCGCTGACGGTGCGTGCCGAGGAACTGACGCTGGCCCAGTGGATCGGCATTGCCCGGTGGTTTGAGGGGCGTGTGGACTCGGATCGCGGCCAGCGTGCGAGCGAGATGTTTGATGTAGTGGATGAGCATAATGCCGTTATCGGTCAGCGCCCTCGCGGTGAAGTCCATGCGCTGGGGCTGAGGCATCGCGCGGTGCATGTGTTCGTCTTCAACAAACACGGCGACATTTATTTGCAGAAGCGCAGTCATTTGAAGGACGTGCATCCGCGCGATTGGGACAGCAGCGCTTCGGGCCATCTGGATGTGGGCGAGAGCTATGCCGACTGTGCCGTGCGCGAGGTAAAGGAGGAACTGGGCATTGAGGTCGCCAGTACGCGCAAAATCGCCGATATTCCTGCCACCGAGCGCACAGGCATGGAGTTCGTGGAACTGCATGTCGTCGAGCACAACGGCCCGATGCACTACGCGCCTGATGAGATCGAAGTCGGCCAGTGGTTCCGCCCCGACGATGTGACCACATGGCTCGCCGCTAGGCCGCAAGATTTCGCCTCGGGCTTCATCGAGTGCTGGAAAGCTCGCTGAGTCTCATCATTCTCAATTCCAAATTCCTAATTATCACGATGCTCCCCCTCGCCTCTATCCTCGCCGCCCTTGCTGTCATCCTCGGTGCCATGGGTGCCCACGGTCATGTGGCCGATGTGCTCACAGCCAATGGTATGATCGAAAACTGGAAGACCGCCAGCCACTACCACCTCATTCACGCGGTGGCGCTGGTTGCTCTAGCCGTCGCTGCTGGTAGCCCAGGCCGCTGGGCTCGCATCGGCTGGTGGGCGATGTTCGGCGGCGTGTGTGTGTTCAGCGGCTCCTTGTATGTACTTGCGTGGACGGGCATCAAATGGCTGGGAGCCATCACGCCTATCGGTGGGCTAGGGTTGATCGTCGGCTGGGTGTTGACGGCGTATCGGCAAGTCCGCAGCTAAAAATGGCCCTGTGCTCAACAATTTTTTGCGAAATCCCCGCTTATTGACGCCTCCTCATTGCTCGCTAGCATCTGCGCCCTTCTCGCTGCGGCTAGCCTTGATCGGTGGTCGTAGTTTCACTCTGAATACCACGCCTCCTACCCCCGACTATGCCCCGCCAGCTCTCCTACCGCCACGCCCTCCGCGAAGCCTTCGACGAGGAACTCGCACGCGACCCGATGGTGGTCATCATGGGCGAGGAAGTGGCGCAGTATAACGGTGCCTACAAAGTCACTGAAGGCCTGTGGGCCAAGTGGGGCGACAAACGACTCGTCGATACGCCCATCAGCGAGGCGGGCTTCATCGGCATGGGCATCGGTGCCTCGATGCTGGGCGTGCGGCCTGTGATGGAGCTGATGTTCTGGAGCTTCTATACCGTTGCCTGGGATCAGATCGTCAATAATGCCGCGATGGTGCGCTACATGTCGGGCGGCAAGATCAATTGCCCCATCGTCATCCGCGGCCCGGCCAACGGCGGCACAGGCGTGGGTGCTACGCATTCGCATACGCCGGAGAACATCATGGCTAGCTTCCCTGGCATGAAGGTCGTTTGCCCTGCTACCGCTCGTGATGCCAAAGGCCTAATGAAGGCCGCGATCCGCGACAATGACCCAGTGATGTTCATGGAATCCACCGCGCTTTATGGCATCGAGGGCGAGGTTCCTGAAAACAGTGAATTGCCCGAGGGCGAACTCGTCATCCCGCTCGGTGTTGCCGACGTGAAACGCGAAGGCACCGACATCTCGCTGCTCTGCCATGGACGCGCCGTTTTGACCTGCCTGGAGGCTGCTCGCATTCTTGACGAGGAACACGGCATCAGCGCCGAAGTCGTCGATCTGCGCACCATCCGTCCGCTCGATGAAGACACCATCCTCGACAGCGTGCGCAAGACCCACCGCGCCATCTATGTGGAGGAAGGTAAGCCCTTCTGCGGCGTCGGTGCCCAGATTGCCTACATGATCCAAGAGCGCATCTTCGATGAACTCGATGCGCCCGTGCTGCGTGTGAATTCACTCGATGCGCCCGCCATTTACAGCCCGCCGCTGGAAAAGCTGCAACTGCCAACGCCCGAGGTGGTGGTGGCCAAGGCGCTGAGTATTTGCTGAGTTCAGATTCAATCCCGCGCCAAGCTTTTCAGATACGCTTCAAGGTCGCGCACTTCATCGTCGGTGAGCTTGGTCACGAGGCCTTCGGGCATGATGGAGACGGGTAGATGAATGCGGCTGACAATGTCTTCGATCTTGATCTCAAAGGTGTGCCCACCGAGGTCGATGTAGGTATGGGTGCCGCCGCGCTCCATGAGCTGGAAGGCGTTGCGCGTTTGCCCATCGGTGGTGGTGATGATGAAGGATTCAAACTGTGGGGAGACGTTGCGGTTGGGCTGGAGCAGGCTTTCTAGGATGTAGTTAGGGCCATTCGCGCGACCGATAGTGCTGAGGTTGGGGCCAGCGTTATTGCCGATGCTCTCGACTCGGTGGCAGAGGGCACAGCCGCCGAGTTTGGGCGAAAGGAAGACATTGCGGCCATTCACGAGGTCGGGTTTTCCAGGGAGTTTGGCGAGATACTTGGGCCAGTCCTCGGGCTTGTTTAGCGGAGGGCGCGGGCCGGTGAAGGTCTGGCCGAGGGCGCGGGCCACGGCCTGTTGGACGACGGGGGATGTGGCGCGTTTAAGACCTTCGAGTTGGGCTGCGGATAGGCTTTTGCCCTGAATGGCCTGGGCTGCGGCGCGGGCGAGGGTGGGCTCAGCCTCGGCACTCATGATCATCTCCACCAGGGCAGGCATATCGGCATCCGTGAGGTCGCAGTGCAGCAGCGCCGCGACTCGCACAGGTGGGGCTTCATTGGAGTCAAAGGCGCTTGTGTGTAGCAGCGGCAAGCGCTCGGGATCACGCAAGGTGCCAAGGTAATGAATGAGCCAAGTCTTGTAGGTTTCGGCTGCCTTTTCGAGCAAGGGGGAAAGGTCTTTGGCGGTGATATGGCGATCACGATCAGGCAATATTTCCAAGGCAAGTCGTTTGAGCGCTGGGCGTCCTGAGGGCTCCGCAATTTCAGATTTGAGCCGCTTTACAAGATCGGCTTCGGTGGCTTTGGGGTTATCGAGCCGAGCCAGGGTGGTCATCGCGGCATAGTAGAGTGGCGCAGTGATGGCGGGGGCTTTCAGCCGCTCCTCGACGAGGTGTTTGTAGCGGGTGAGTTGATCGTCGGAGATCCACTTCATCGCTAACAGAGCGACCTGTGAATCGGGGTCGGACATAGCGCGATTGATCAGCGTGTGGGCCACCACGGGCAGCAGTCCGCGCTCTTCCAAGCCTTCAAAGGTAATCGCCTGGCGTGCGGCTAGGAGGAGGCCACAAGTGAGGCGAGGAACGGGCCAGGAGATGCTGACGAAGTCGCGCAGTTGCTGCCCCTCGCGAGAGAGCCGGCGAATGGCGGCGGCGTAGAGGTAGGGCTTGGGGTTGAGGAGCCATTGTTTGATTTCTGCATCGGTGGGCGTAGGCCCGGTCTGGATCCGCTCTAGCAGGGCCGCATCGCTGCTTTTGGGGTAGGGCTTCAGAGGCGCGGCGGCGAGCGGGGCAGGGGACTTGGCGGCGATGCGCCAGACGCGTCCTTTGCCATGCAACTCATAGTCGCGGCGTACCCAGTCACTGACAAAGAGTGCCCCATCGCTAGCAGTTGCGAAGGCCACAGGGCGGAAGTCCTGGCCACCTTCGCAGAGCAGTTTGCGCGTCGCATTAAAGGTGCCGCCCTCGGGCTTCAATGAGTAGCTCTCGATGCGGTGATCCACCCAGGAAGCGACTAACAATGAGCCATGCCATGCGGTGCTGAGGCCTGCAAAAAGAGGTGTCGCGGGCGGGGCGTAGCAGATCACGTCACAGGGGGCTTCGCCCGTGCCTGCAAGCATCGGCAGGGTTCCCGTGAGTTCGCCGTTCCATGAGATGAAGGGGTGTAGCCCACTGCGACCATAACGAAATTGATACCCGTAGTCGCCGCCTTCGATGATGTGGTGCAGACGACAGGGCGGGCGCGAGTCAGGATCGTTGTCGGTGCAGAACACATTGCCAAAGGGATCGACACAGACGCCGAAGGGATTCCAAAAACCCGTAGCGATGCGGCGCAGACGTTTGCCGTTTTTATCGCACCAGAAGATGTTGCCGCCTTCACCTTGATCGCTCAATTTGGTGCTGTCGGTACCTTGCAGGGTGTAGCTGCCGCCGAGGTTCTCGCCCATGCCAAAGTAGAGGTTGCCATTCTTGTCAAAGGCCAAGCCGCTGAGCCCATTGTGAGGGTAGCGGCTCTCGCTTTCCATCCACACGAGCTTGCGCTCGATCTTGTCCGCACGGCCATCGTTATCGGTATCGCGGAGGCGCAGGATTTCATTGCGCGTGGACAGGTAAATACTGCCATCGGGATGCGCGGCGATGTCCATCGTCATGTCCGACTCATCGAAGAAAACAGTGCGCAGGTCGGCCTTGCCATCGCCATCGGTATCTTGCAGGCAGACGATTTGGTCGTGCGATGGCCCTTTCCAGTCCTTGGGGCGGAAGTGGGTGTGGCTCTCGATGATGAGGAGCCTACCTGCGGCGTCGAACGCCATGCCAATGGGAGTCTGGATGAGTGGCTCGGCAGCGAAGAGTGTGGCCGCGAGTGCGTCATCGTTGACCTTGGGCGGGACGATGTCTTGAGCGCTAGCTGAGGCGGGGAAGATAAGGACGAGAGAGACCAATAGTGCGCGAAGCATAGCGCAAGGTGTAACGGAGAGGCGGCAGGCGGGGCAAGATTATTCGTGCAGCCATGAGGATGAGCACGAACTCAGGTCAGGCGTTACACAGGAACCAAGCCCAAGCGCGTCCCAAGGAATGGAGCCAAGGCACCATTGATTCACCATTGTGGGCTCTACCCACGGCATCCTCACGCTGCAACGGGATGCGCGGCAATTTGCTGCTCGATACAAGTGAGTAAATTTTGGAATTTCACGGGCTTGGCCATCATCAGGTGACCACAACGGGGGGAGGTGCCATCGGGGCCCATTTCAGCATTGGAGACGAGGGCGGTGACCATGATGATGGGGACGGACTTGAGGAGGGGATCCTCATGCAGGCTGGAACTGATGTCGCCTCCGTCCAGGCCGGGCATGACGTAATCGAGGAGGATGAGATCGGGGCGGAACTCCCGAGCGGTGGACATCGCATGGCTGGAGCGATTCTCCACGCAGACCACGTACTTGCCAGTGGCGACGAGATTGATTTTAACCATGTCAGTGAGGTTGCGGTCATCGTCGATGACCAGGATGCGTTTGGTTTTCATAGGGGGGGGTGTAGGGGAGTGAGTAGGCTGATGGCAGCGCTGCGTATTTGTTGTTGTTTATCGGGAACGGAATGGGCTTTGAGGATAATGCGCACTAGTGTGCCTTTATGCTCAGGCATGTTGGTGACCTGCATTTGGCCACGGTGCAGTTCGACGATGCGCTTGCAGACGGAGAGGCCGAGTCCTGTGCCTTCACCCGTGGCTTTGGTGGTGAAGAAGGGCTCGAAGATGCGGGTCATGATCTCATCAGGGATGCCAGGGCCGTGATCGCGGATTTCGATGATGCTGACGGCATCGCCTGTTTTCATGGCATTCATTTCCCGGAGGCCTTCATCGCGAGGGATGTCGGAGGCTTCATCGGAGTAGGTGCGTATCTCCAAGAGTCCACGATGAGCCATGGCTTGGATGGAGTTCATGATGACGTTGACGAGAACTTGTTCGAGCTTGCTCTGGTCTCCCAGGGTTTCGGCGAGGCTATTGCTGAGCGCGAGCTTTATGTCGATGTGGCGGCGATCTACTTCATGCTTGAGCATACGTAGAGTTTTGTTCACCAGTTCATTGAGGTCGCACGGCACCAAGCGAATATCTTCGGTGCGTGAAAAATGCAGCATGTCGTGGATGATGGTGTCGGCACGGGATACGGCATCTTGCATGATGCCGAGGGTTTGGGTGACATCTTCGCCCGTGTCAGCGCAACGCATGGTGAGGTAGTCGATGCCCATTTGAATGGCCGCGAGAGGATTTTTTACCTCATGGGCGACACTGGAGGCTAGGCGTCCCAGGGAATCGATCTTTTCGACCTGCATGAGCTGGGTCTGCATGAGCTTGAGTTCCTCAGTGGTGCGCTGGAGCCTCGCGGTGACTTTTTCCAGCTTAACGCGGTAACGCTGGCGCTTCATCGCGTAGATGATGCAGCGCATCAAGACATCGGGCGTTAAAGCGTCCTTGGGCAGGTAATCCTGAGCCCCTTGTTGAACCAGGTCGATCGCTAGGTCGTGATCGTCGTTACCACTGAGAATGGCGATGGCGATGGAGGGATCCGCAGACCGAATGCGATGAAAGGTATCTACCCCCTGGGAATCTGGCAGGCAGAGGTCGAGGAGGACGATGTCGAAATCGGCATGTTCCTGGCGATTCATGAGCCGTTGCAAGGCCTCAGCGAGGGATTTTGCGCGAGTGATGGAGGGCGAAGGATCGAAGCGTGCCTCGCGAAGATGCGCACGCAGCAGTCCGAAGTCGCCTTCGTTGTCTTCGATGCACAAAATACGGACAGGCAGCCGATGCGTTTGGTCATCGGTGAGCCGGTAGGACTCGGAGGGTGGGTTGCAGGAGTTCATGTGGTACTCCTCAGGCATGAGTTATTTCAGGTTTTAAAAGAGGTGCGCTCGGCAGTCGGGCCTTACACAACCAGAAATCGACAAGGGAACGGATCATCGCAAAGAACTCCAGCAGGTCTCCGGGCTTGGCAAGGTAGCCATTGCCTTTGAGGGCATAGACCTCATTCACATCTTCGCGGGAGCGGGAGTTGGAAACGACGATGATGGGGATACTGCACAGCGCGGGGTTGGACTTGATGTCGCGCAGCACTTCTCTGCCGTGCTTTCGTGGCAGGTTTAAATCGAGCAAAATGACATCGGGCAATGGAACATTTTCATAGCCTGGGCCACGCCGTAAAAACTCGGTAGCCGCTTCACCGTCGCCAACGACGAAGAGGGCGATTTTTAGCCCTGTCTCGCGCAATGCTTCTTGGGTGAGCATCGCCTCGGCGGGATCATCTTCTATGAGCAGAATGGTCATAACGAGAAGCGTTTGGGCTTGTTGTCGTCTGTGTGGAACAGAATTCTGCGATCTATCCAATAGGCCATTGTGATGTGCAACACCTATGTTCCGAAGCTAAGGCTAATTTCTGTAATCTGTGAATTTCGTCGTCAGGTATAGTGATGACTCAGATGTGCTATACAAAACTAGGTTGCAGCTGATGACTTCTTTGAAACTCGGCTCGGGGGTGCTTTTTTGACGGCGGGTAAAGTAAAGCTGAAGCGTGTGCCTTGCCCGAGTTCTGAGGTGATGCTGATCTGGCCGCCATGTCGCTCGATAATTTTTTTGCATAGGGCGAGGCCAATACCTGTGCCTTCATATTTATCTCGGGCGTGCAGCCGCTGGAAAATGATAAACACGCGCTCGAAGTGTTTACTTTCGATGCCGATGCCATTGTCCTGAACGGCGAAGAGCCACATATCGCCTTGCTTGCGCGAGCTGATATGGATGCTGGGTTGACGTTCGCTGCGGAATTTTAAAGCATTAGCGATCAGGTTTTGAAACACTTGAACTAATTGGCCTGGGTCGGCCATGACGACGGGCAGCGGATCGTGCGTGAGGATGGCATCGGCTTCGGTAAGGGCGATTTGAAGATTCTCGCAAGTCTGTCGCAGCACAGCCTCTGTCTCGGTGGGTTGCGGCACGCCACCGTGGGTTCCGACTCGGGAAAACTCTAACAAATCGTCGATGAGGGAGCGCAAGCGCAGGGCTCCATCCACCGCGAAGCCGATGTACTGGCGGGCTTCATCATCGAGCTTGTCCAAGTGCTTGCGCTCCAGCAGTTGCAGGTAGCTGGAGATCATGCGCAGTGGTTCCTTTAAATCGTGCGAGGCGATGTAGGCGAACTGCTCCAAGTCTTGATTCGAGCGGCGCAGGTCTGTCTCCACTTTTTTGCGCTGCGTGATGTCATGGACGATGGCAGTCAGGATTCGGTTGCCGCCGATATGAGTCTCACTGATGGCCAGCTCAATGGGAAAGATGCTGCCATCTTTGTGTTGGCCCAGTGCCTCTCTTGGGGAGCCAATGATGCTTATAGTTCCGGCCATTGTTTCCAGTGAGTCCTTACTTAGCGCCTCATTCGCGTCGTTTTCTGGCAGCAGGAGGGTCGCACTGCGCCCGAGCACCTCCTCGGGTTGGTAGCCGAACATGCGAACAGCAGCGACGTTGAAGGACTCAATATAGAGTCGATCATTCATGGTGACGAAGCCTTCCACGGCGTTGTCCATGATGGCGCTCAGGCGGGTCTCGCGCTCGATGACTTCAAGTTGGGCCCGCTTCATCTCGGTAATGTCCGTGTGCGATCCCGCCATGCGATACGGAGTGCCATCTTTATCTAGGAACGCCATGCCTCGTGCTAGGATCCAGAGGTAGAACCCATCTTTGTGACGAAAGCGAAACTCGATGCTGTAGATGGCATGGGAGCCACTCAGGTAGGTGGTTACGGCATTCAAGACACGGTCGTGGTCGTCTGGGTGCAGATGGCTCTCGAAAGTGGAGAAGTTATCGATGAGTTCATCCTCTTGGTATCCAATCATGTTCTTCCACCGAGGGGAATAAAAGACCTCATTGTTACGCAAATCCCAGTCCCAAATGCCATCATTTGAGCCTAATACGGCATGGGCGAACCGCTCCTCGGCTGCTATTTTTGCCGCCTCGGCTTTTTTGCGTTCCGTGATGTTTCTGCCGATGCCTAGATAGCCACTGATGTCGCCCTGTTCATTGTGCAAGGCTGTGACCGAGAGCATTACCCATAAACGTGTGCCGTCCTTGCGGATATAAGTCCACTCATTCTCATCCACCAGACCTTGTTTGGCTTTGGCGATGAAGGTCTCGAAGCCCACGGGGACTTCCTGGCCAAGCTCTTGGCTTAGTTCCTGGGCTCTTCGGATGACTTCTTGGGGATCGTGAATGATCGCGGGTGTAACCTTGTCGATGACCTCTGCTTCGGTGTAACCCAGCTCACGAAGTGCGCTGGCATTGAAGGTTTGGATGATGCCATCAGGGCGGGTGGAGATGATGATGAAGTTGGCACTGTCTAGGATAGCGCGTTGCAGTTGGCTGGTTTCTAGCAGTCGCTTTTCCAGTTCACGTTTGGCTGTTACATCCCTCGCCGAGGCATAAATAAACTGCCCCTCCATGTCGCTATTGGCCTGCCATTGAAGATATTTATAACTGCCGTCGCGACAGAGATAGCGGTTCTCAAACCACACGGTTTTACCACCTTCGCTCAGGCACTGGGCCTCGCGCTGTGTGTTTGCTATATCATCGGGATGCACCAGGGACAGATAGGGGATGGTCAGCAAATATTCCAAGGTGTAACCCAGGGTCATCTGCCAGGCTGGGTTGACGCGCTTGAAGTAGCCGTCGAAGCCAGCGATACATAAATTGTCCAATGACGACTCAAAAAAGTGTCGTAACTCGTCCTCGTTGGTTTGGCTGTTCGAGGTCATAACATGAGTGTGGGGTTGTCCCGCGCTTGATGTTTTTTATCATGCTCTCAATGCACGATAAAGGCAATCGCATTGATTCACGGTCAGCAGACCAGGGGCTTGAGTCCTGGGAATAGCGGGATGTTCTCCACTAGTCGCACGGTGACGACATCCGCATCATCGGTGGACTCGACGAAGTGCCAGCGCAGGTCGAGGAGATCGCACTCGCCTGTGGGCAGGCGGCCCAGGCTGAGCTTCATCACCGTGCCGTAGCGATAGGAACGAGTCGCGAGCGGACGATGCCGACAGCAGAAGTCGCCGAGCGATGTGGCAAGCAGTTTCGTGCGACCACCCACATTGCAGAGCTGTATGGGTTGCGGCGTGTGGCTGTGGTGGCCGATGACGGCTCCCGCTGTTTGGTCAAGCCATTGCAAACCCCAGTCCACGGTTTCACCTCGTGGATAACATTCCATTTCATGGCCCCAGTGCGGGTAGAATAGATTGAAGCGCGTGGGATCGACATACTGTTTCATGTCATCTGCATCGGCGATGAAGTCGCAGGGCATGTTCGTCCATTGACTGCCAGTGATGACGCGTAAGTCGTCACCGACATCAACAAAGGGCTGCTCGCATGTGCCAAAAGTTTGGAAGCCAGCGGCTCGAATTTGCTGCGCTGAATCCTGGAATACCGTGAGCCCATAATCAGCGGCATGGTTGTTGGCGAGGCAGAGAATAAACTTCGATGCAGGGCACAAGCGCTGCAACGCATGGAGCAGTCGTGCGTGATGTCGCTGCTGCTGGCGATGGGTTTTCGCAGGGGCGATGGGAGCTTCCAGGTTGCCGATGACCACATCGCAGTCAGCGAAGAATTGCACCACAGAGTCCGCTACTTCTAGTTCGCTATCAGCAATGTCCATGATGTCGCCCAGCAAGCCCACACGCAGTTGCGGTGTGAGCCCAGGCTGCAACGTCACCTGCTGAGGGCAGGATTCCAATCCAAGGGGATTGCGATTGCTGGGAAAAAAATGCCGCCAAACCACCCCCAGCCCCTCCCTTACGGAGTAAGGAGACATGCAGTGGTCATGAAGCCAATGCGGCTGGCGTTGTTGCAATCGGCCCATGCCGCGAGGCTATCGACTTAGCGGCTTGCTGACAAATGTTTAACGGCGCTAGTCGCGCGATTGCTTTGCCTCCCATCAGAGTGCTCTGGCGAACGCACCGCCATCGACGATGAGTGCCTCGCCTGTGATGTAGCTGCCAGCTTCGCTAGCGAGCATCAGCGCGGGGCCGACGAGTTCGCGGGGCTGGCCCCAGCGTTGCATGGCCGTGCGTTTGGCAAAGGCATCTTTCTCGGCGGGACTCAGTAGGGTGCCGGGGAGATCGGTGAGGAAGGGGCCGGGGCAGAGGCAGTTGACGGTGATGTTGTAGGTGCCGAGGTCGATGGCGCTGGCCTTGGCCATGCCGATGAGTCCAGCTTTACAGGCGGAATAGACGTTGCGCTTTTCCTTCGATCCGACGCCCAGTACGGAGGAGATATGGATGACGCGGCCCCAAAGGCGCTGCTTCATGGCGGGGACGAGGTAGCGGGTCATGGCCATGCAACTGGTGAGATCCAGCTCGACGATGCGATCCCAGGCTTCATCGGTGATTTCGTCGATGGCTTGGGGTTGGTTGGAGCCCGCGTTGTTGATGAGGATGTCGATCTTGCCCAGGCGCTTCACGGCTTCATCGGCGAGGGCTTTGACTTGGGTGCGGTCGATCATGTCGGCGACCATCCACTCCACTCGCACGTTTAAGCCTTCGCCTATTTCTGCGGCGGCGGCTTTCAGTTCAGCCTCACTGCGGCTGGATATAAAGACATCCGCCCCTGCTTCAGCGAAGCCTCTCGCCATGGCCTTTCCTAGCCCTTTGCTGCCGCCAGTGACGAGGGCTGCTTTGCCTGTGAGATCGAAGAGGGGATGCATTTTCATAGTGAGCGTAGTCGGGAAATGTGGGGGTAAGAATGATGGGCGATGTTGATTACGGTCTCGGTGCGGCTTCGGGCAACTGGTTGGGCGAGAAGTCGAGGACTTCTTGATGCGTCTTCAGCGCTTTGCGGGCTTGGTCGAAAAAGTTGCTGAGATCCTCGGTGTTGGCTTGCTGTTTGTCTTCGATGAGGGCGTAGAGTTTCTTGGTATAACCTTCAGCGTCGATGCTCACGGCGGACATCTGACTCTGCGCGGCGGCGTACACGGTACTGAATTTTGACTGAGCGGCGCTGAAGGCTTCGCGAGCCCCTTCGCTGCGGTAGAAGTCTTGCTCGGCCTTGCGGAAGTCTGAGTTGAACATGCGTTTGAAGAAGCCAAAGCCAGACTTGGGTTTCGTGGTGTTGGTGTTGGCTTGTTGGGAGAGATAGGTTTCGAGCTGCTTGAACTCAGCGAAGGGCTTTTGGTATTCTTTTTGCAGGTAACCCAGGCCTGTGGCGATGACGACGAGCTTCTCCACTTCAGTCTTTGAGACGCCTTGGCCCGCTTTCACGCGGGCCTCCAATGCGTCGATGTAGTTGATGGTTTTTTTGTTGCCGTCGAAGATGCTTTCAAACTCACGGAACGCGCTGGCCATCTTGTTCGTCTGGTCTTTGAGCAAGCCATCGATTTTCTTTTCGTGCGCGTCGTTGATGGCTTTCAAAGCGCGTTGATGCGTATCATCGAGGGACGCAAGAGAGTCCTCGTGGGCGCGATTTTTGGCTTCGATCTCGCGTGTGTGAGTGTCGGCGAGGTCGGCGAGTTGCGCGGCGTGGGCCTTGGTGAGCTGCCACGTCCACCCGCCCAGGCCGAGCAGGGCCAGGGTGCAGACGATGAGAAGGGTGGTGAGAGTTTTCGTAGTGTTCATGGCTGGCTGAGTATTCTCCGATCTGGAGCTTGGTTCAAAGAGTAAAACTGTAT
The DNA here is from genome assembly GCA_031411235.1 of Verrucomicrobiota bacterium. GTDB lineage: Bacteria > Verrucomicrobiota > Verrucomicrobiia > Verrucomicrobiales > Verrucomicrobiaceae > JANOAR01. Next base: position 17,310 of record JANOAR010000115.1, read on the forward strand.
CGATTTTGCTGGCATTGGCCTCCATCATCTATGCTAGTTTGGCAAACGAACCTCTATGAAAAAGACCTCACTCATGCTCTTGGCGCTGACTCTTGTGAGTTGCACGCAGGAGTCGCAAAATAAGATCGGACGTGCGATCCAGAATTGGACTGGCACCAATGGCGTGCTGGAAATCTATGCAGGCGACAAGCTGGTGCGGCGCTTCATGCAAATCGACAAGCTGACGACGGCCACGGCCACAGATGGTTCATCGGCGCGGCCCTATCGCTACGGCTATGGGGTGCTGGATGAAAACTTGAACAACGAAAAAGATGCCTCGGAAAAGAAGGTCTATTTCGAGTTCAGCGACTATGGCTCGAACTATATTTTCTTCGAGAGCCCGAGGTGAGGAATACAGGAAATGAACTGTATGCCGCGCTGCTTTAAACCCGCTGCCGCTCTCCTCATCGCCCTCATCGCCTGGTGGTCATGGGCCACCTTTGGCACGTCGGAGCATGAGCAGGTGCTGGCCATGCAGCAGAAATTTCACACGGCTCTGGAGGAACGCGACTGGGGCACGGTGCATGGCATCGTGTGTGCTGATTACAATGATGAGTGGGGGCACGATAAGGCAGGCGTGGAGGCCCAGATAAAGGAGTTGCTGGGGACGTTCTTTTTTCTCTCCATCACCGCCAAACACGAGCGTGTGCAGGTGGTAAAAGGCCTGGGCATGGTGGTCACACAACTTAGAATGGAGGGCACGGGCGCGGGTTTCAGTGGTCAGGTGGTGGCTCAGGTGAATAGCATCGACGAGCCATGGTACTTCCATTGGCATAAACGGGGTCGCTGGCCGTGGAGTTGGGAACTGGTGCAGGTTCACAATGATGGTGTGCGATAGCGCCGCAAAAAAATGGCTGGGCCATTCCGCTGAAAAACGCACTTGATTTGTTTGCCATGCCACGCACTATACCGGCCCTTTTAAATCTACCGCCCCCTATTACACAACATGGCTCTCGTTATCCGTCTCCGCCGCGAAGGCACCAAAGACCGTCCTTTTTATCGCATCGTCGCAACCAATAGCGGCGGCCCTCGTGACGGCGGATTCCTCGAAATCCTCGGCACCTACGATCCGATGCAAGAAAAGGGCAATACCAAGATCCACACTGAGAAGATGAATGCTTGGTTGGCCAAGGGCGCTAAGCCTTCCCCCACCGTGGCGACGATCCTGAAAAAGACCGCGCGCGCCGCGAAGTAAGTTTTCAGTTCAGTTTTTTTCTCAAAGGCCCGGTGGCTCGTTGCGACGACCCCGGGCCTTTGCTTTGGTAGCTGTCTCCACTTTTTCTACCCACTCCCTCCGACTATGAATGCGCCCGAAGCCCTCCGTGAATTCCTCTCCTACGTCGTGGCCAACCTCATCGACCATCCGCAGGAGGCCAGCATCGCCATCGGCCACACGACTGCTGGAGCGACGACCTACCGAGTGCAACTTGCACCAGAGGATGTGAAGCGAGTCATCGGCAAACACGGCCATACGATCAGCGCAATCCGCTCACTGATGAACACCGCTGCACACAAACACGGGATCAAGGTGACGCTAAAGATCGGCACGACCAAGGATGATGATGCAGAGGTGGAGACTGATACCCCCGAGGCTCGCTAGTTAAGGCCTCAAGGCGTCGGCTTGTTGAGCAACGGCGTGAGCACTTCGGCGGGCTTCATGGTGGTGCTTAGCGGCACTGTTTCCCAGGGTTCGCGAGTGCTGGGGTACCTGAGGATGTCCGTGGCGGAGACGAGCCAGACGACGAGTTTTTTGGCTCTTACTTCGTCCTCATATCGCTTGGCGAACTCGCGCCATACTTGCGTTGCTCCTCCATGGTTGATGGCGATGGTGTCGATGCGCCGCCCCAAGTAAAAGGCAAGGTGCTGGGCGAAACCTGCGCCTTGTCGTGGCGCATTCGCGGCGGGGGCATAGCCGAGTGTGGGATCGTCGAAGATATTGACGAGGCTATCGCCAAGCAGTGTGACGGGGGAATCGCGGTCGTTATCGGTGCCTGAGATCGTCACAAGCCCCACGCTCTCGGGGGCGAAGATGGTGGTGGAATGGCGCAGGCTTAGCACTTGGTCGCCATGACTGTGCTCGTCATGCACGCGTGCCGAGGTGGCTAAGGGGGTGGGGGCTGCCGCCGTTGGGTACTGCTTCCGAATGTGTGCGGCGAGGCTCCGGGCAAAGCCCTGCATGGTCTCTGGCGTCCAGTGCGAATCGGTGGGGAGGAAGACGGGGTACTTGAATTTCAGCGGCTGTGTCTTCATCGACATCATACCCTCGGTGAGGTCTTGCACGTCGATGCCTGCTTGGCCTAGCTGCTCGACGAATTCGGCTTCATCGGGGTGGTAAAGTGGGGCTGGCGATTCCTCCACGAGGTCGCCCGTGATGCGCTCGGGATAGATCATGGTTTTGTTCGGCACGATGACGAGGAGCAGTGGCACGCCGCGATCTTTGAGCTGGCGGGCAAAGTCGAGGATGGCCGCTTTTGCCGTGGGTGGGCCGGGCAGTCGAGGTAAATGGAAGGCACTCGGTCGATCCCCCGCGATGGGGCCAAGCCCCGTGATGGCGAGCAGGTCGCGATCGTCGAAAAGCCAGCCCTCGCGACCGATGAAGACCGTGTTATCGCCGTGGCCGAGCCTGCTCAGGAGTAGGCGCGGAAGCCCTGCTAAACAGACCAGATACGAGGCGAAGATGAAGCAGATGAAAGCGATGACGTAACGCCGGGCAAACGTTGCGACCAGGGGCTGTGGTTCATCCGTATCGCGCAGTGGTGGCGCGACTCCAGGGGGGCGGCGGTAGGGGCGTGGAATGAGTTTCATAGGGAAGGGGAGTGATGGGCACTTAGTGGGTGAAGAAGGAGATAACGGCTAGACTCGCTAGGAGGAGCCCACCGATGGCCTTGCGCCGTGTCACCACACGCAGCCAATCGTTCGTGGGCGGGCTGATCCAGACGATGCAAGTGCCAAGGACGAGCGTGACTAAATGGTAGTCGGTAAGGATACGTGCCTGAAGCAGCAACGCGGTCTCATAGACGGTGGTGCGGCCACAGAGGGCGGCACCATAGTTCAAGGCTTGGTCGAGGCTGGGCGTGCGGAAGACGACCCAAGTGAGCATGACCACGAAGAAGGTCAGCAGCACTCGGACGTAGTTGGGCAGTAGCTGCAAACCACGATGCGCCACGCTCCAGCGCTCCCACAATAGCAGGGCACCGTGCAGCGCTAACCAAGCCAGCACATTGAGCCAACTCACCCCATGCCACAGCGCCGCGACGAAGATGATGAGTAGCATGTTGCCGACCTTGTGCTGCGGGTGCCGGGCGGTGCTCGTCTCCGCAAGTGGGCAAGCCGTGGGCACTGCCCAGCGCTGCCAGAAGATCGTGATGCTACTCGCATGGTAGGGCGAGACGAAGCTCTCGGTGGAGCCTTTGCCAAACCAAGCCAAGAGGCCTGTGAGGATGTCGATGCCGCCGCTGAAGATGAAATAAATGCCCAGCATGTAGGCCAGTGCGCCTGTCCAGGCCGAGAGCAGCGTGAGGCTACCCTCGCCAGCGTTGAAGGCTAATCCGGCGATGGACAGCATCGTCATGCCCAGCAGCACGAGCTTGCCCAAGCCGTAGCCGAAGCGGGTGCAGGCATTGGCTCGCTGCACCCAGAGATTGGGTTCGTCGGGTTTAGCGTTGTTTTGTGGCGGTGGTAGGTCTGGCATGTTCGGGTGGTTATCGAGTCGGAGCGCTGCCGAGGCAAGTGGCAGCGACGGTGCAGGACGAGTGAGTGAGACCGTTCTTGGAAGGCTCATAGGGCCTTCTGCCGCACTCGGATGCTTTGGCGAGGCCTCTGTCACTTGCAGAACTCAGCGCCCCGCGACACCGGCTGGGTAAAAAATCTTCATCGCGCTGCGAATCTCCGAGCTGTTCAGCGCGGCCTTGTAGATGAGGTCTTCACTCTTGCGATTTTTAGCCATCAGATGGTAGGCTCCGAGTGTCTCGAAGGCCGCATTGAGCGAACTGATCATCGGCAGGTAGATATTGCCATCAGCGGCGATATTTTCCACCAAGCCCCAAGGTGAGAAATAGCCTGCCGCTTCCATGCGATGCAGCAGGTTGTAGATGGTGTTGGGGTCTGTCTCCAATGCGCCGGACATGAGTAAATAGTGAGGATGCACGAGGGTCTGATCCGGTAAGTCAACTCCGCCCACGCGGTAGGAGATGCCGCCCTGCCCCTCGCCTGCGGAGAGGCCGTAGTAGCCGACGATGGCAGCTTGGCTGTGCGGCAGTGTTTTGGTGAAATAGCCCTTCTGTTCACTCAGCATGGTTTCGCGGGCACCGCGCCAGTTGACGAGGCTCAGTGCGTCTTTGGTCGTGCTGTCGAAGTCGGGGTAGAGCAGGCTCTGCAACTCGGGGATGAAGCCTGTGCCCTGCCAGACTTTGCCATTGCGCTGCATCGTCGGCGCTGGCAGCGAATCGCCTGCAAGGCGCTCCAGCAGCACGACGAGCGCAGTCTCTCCACCCCAGTCGGCCCAGCCGTGGGGCAGCAGTGTTTGGCCATCATCCTTGATGCCGTGGCCGATCACACCGCCAGGGAGTCGGAGCTTTTTAAAGTCGATCTCGCGGATGGCTTTCAACAGGGCGCTCTTCATTTCTAGATCGTGCAGCATCTCGGCTGCTAGCAGCATGGAGTGGTAGTATAAGGCGCTATCCACGGTGCTGAATTCTGTGCCCGCATGGATGCGCATGACGCCATCTTCTAGCCTAACGAAGTGTGGCAGGAGCCCACCGCCCTTGGGTATGGACGTCACGCTGGCATAGGCCTTGCGCAGCGTTTCACGGGCGAAAGCCTCATCGACCAAGGCCACATCGGGCTGGCTCATCATGGCGGTGCAGAGGGCAAAAAACCCCGTGGCAGGAATGTTATCAAAGTGCCCCGACACGATATGGGCACGATCCTTTACCAAGCCTGTCTTTGGGGCGTAGCAACGCGCCAACTTGGCGTAGGAGGCGAGGAGCACATACTTATCGAAGTCCATCGGCGGCAGCGCTACCTCCATGCTCAGCGAAGTCAGACACACCTCGGCACCGGGCTCTGCTGTCCAGTTGAGGAACTTCGCCTTCCTCATTTTCGAGGCATCGACGGGCAGGCTGATGGGGCGTGAGTCGGCGCTTTCGATGTGGATCGTGTGCTGCCACAGCACCTCTTGCGTCGCTGATTTTACTTCGAGCTTGATCTGCCCAGACCCCATGCCTTTCACAATCAGTGCTCGGATTTGCGGCTGCCCTTCTTTGAGGATGAAAGACGGATAACAGGCGTCGAAGTTCATGCTTTCGTCGTTCGCAGACGCCATGCCTGCGAGGCTATGCCACATGCCTACCCAGTCGTTTGTCCCTTTCAGCGCTAGGCAGACCCGTCGATCTTGCCAATGAATAAACCGCTCGCCTGGACCATGAAAACCGAAGTCTGTGCCGATGTGGGTATAGGCGATGAAGGCATTCAGAATGAGATCCCCCGCAGGCGAATGCTCCAGCGACTGCCCCGGTCCGCTGAGTCGGTATTCTAAAATCGGCTGCTGCACCACTCGGGTCGCCATCTCTTCGGCGTGAAGCCGAGCAGAGATAACAATAATGAGAAGGAGTAAAATGCGGATCATTTAGGAAAGGCGAAATATAGCACAGCAAGTCAACCCCTGGCGAATGCTTCATCACTTTGTGCCATTCTGCCCAGAAATTGGCCAGGTAGGGGCATTCACCATGAACGAGTCAGTGCCACCACAGAAAGATGGCCTGGGAGCTACTCGTTCCGATTGCCCCCCCCCGGAACTCTGTCCCGACCCTGCACCTTGCCCCCTTAGCCCCTGATAAACGGGTTGAACCAAGAGCATCGCTAGCGACGGTCAGGCCCGATTTTTCCGCAGCACGCACCCTTCATGAAAAACACATTCCTCATCGCATCCATCGCCGCTCTGTCGGCCCTCTCAGCGCAGGCAGGCGACTGGCTCTCCTGGCGCGGCCCTTACCAAACGGGTGTCAGCGCCGAGCACTATGATATGAAGCCTGGTAACGTGCTCGCCGAGACACCAGCCTGGACTTACGCCAGCCAATCGCGCGGCTGCCCCGTCGTGTGCGATGGCAAGGTCTTCGACTTCGGCTACTTGGGCGTGAAATCCGAACTCGTAGAAGTGCTCACCTGCCTGGATGAAAAGACTGGCGTGAAGCAGTGGGAAGTGCAGCTCAAAGACTTCATCAGCGACACCGTGTATAATCGCTATGCCATCGGCTCGCCCGTCTGCGATGCCGCCACCAAGCGCGTCTATCTGCTCACCGCATATGGCGTCTTCGGCTGCTGGGACTTCTCCGGCAAGGAACTCTGGCGCATCAGCATGATGGAAAAATTTGGTCGCATGACCTTCCCCAACAGCAAGGTCGGCGCGCCCAGCATCGAAGGCGACTACGTCATCGTGCGCGGCATCACCGCCAACTGGGGAGCCGACGGCCCACCCGCCGACCGCTTCTATGCCTTCGACAAAATGAGCGGCGAACTCATCTATGCCAGCACCCCCGGCGAATCCCCACCGCAGGACAGCTCCTTCAGCCACCCCATCTTCACCACCATCGCTGGCAAGCGCGTGTTCTTCGCCGCCACGGGTTGCGGCAATATCGTCTGCGCCAACGCCCTGACTGGCAAAGCCCTGTGGCGTCACAAGTATGCCAAGGCTGGAGCCAACTCGACCGTCATCGTGGCCAAAGATCGCGTCATCGCCATCCATGGCGATGAGAACATCGACACCGCCGACAAAGGCCGCATGATCTGCGTCAAGCTACCCACCGAATTTGGCAAAGACCCCATCGCCTTCGATTACACGCTCGATCCTGTCGCTTGGAAGGCCAATGAACTCTGGCGTTTGCCACTCTCCGCAGGCTCCGGCAGCCCCATCCTCGTCGGCGAGCAAGTCATTCAAATCACCGACACCGGCTCCGTCGTCGCCGTTAACATCGCCGATGGTAGCATCGCCTGGGAGTCGAAGGTTTCCAACGGCAACACCCACTCCTCGCCGGTGTATGCCAGCGGCTTCGTCTTTGCCCCGCTGATGGAAGGCACCGTCTTCGTGCTCGATGTAAAGACCGGCAAACAGGTGCAAAAAATTAAGCTCGAAGGCAACTGCATCGGCGCTGCCATCGTTGTCAATGGCTCACTCATCGTCCACAGCACCGAGAAGCTTTACAGCTTCAAGATCAACACCAACGGCATCACCACCGACGATATCCCCGCCACCCCAGCGCTTGCCAAAGGCCCCCCCGCTGGTATCCAGATCATCCCCGCCGAGTTCGCCGTCTTCCCTGGTGAGAAGGTCAGCTTCCGCGCCCGCACCATCGACGCCGCAGGCAACGTCCTCGGCGACGCTGGCAAACTGAGCTGGGAAACCTTCATCCCACCCACCGCCAAGGTGAAGGCCAAGATTGAAGACGCCAAATTCAACGACAGCAATGAGATCGTCGCCAACGCCGATGCCAAGATGGGCGCAGGAGCCTTCAAGGCCACTGACGCCGCTGGCCTGTTCGGCACGGTGCGCGGTCGCGTCATGCTTCATCCCCCCTTCCAGCAGGACTTCTCAACCTTCAACATCGACCAGGACTTCGCCGCAGAGACCGTCAACCCCGCGTATAAATTTGCCTTCCCACCGCTGCCCTGGATCGGTGCTCGCTTCAAATTCCAGATCATGGAGCTGAATGGCGAGAAGGTGCTCGGCAAGAGCTTCGACCGCCTGCTCTTCCAGCGTGGCACCGTCTTCATCGGCACCAGCGACATGAGCAACTACACCGTCGAAGCCGACGTGATGACCGACGGCAATCGCCGTGTGAAGAGCGACGTGGGCGTCATCAATCAGCGCTATGCCTTCGTACTTAAAGGCAACGCCAACCTGCTGGAAATCGCTTCCAACTTCGATCGCTTCGCTCACAGCATTCCCTTCAAAATCGAGCCCTCGAAGTGGTATGTGCTGAAGACCCAAGTCCTCGTCGAAGCCGACGGCATCAACGGCACCACCCGTGCTAAAGTCTGGGACAAAGCCACCCCCGAGCCCGACGCCTGGACGCTTGAAGTGAAGACCAACCCCGTGCATACCTCCGGCTCGCCTGGCCTCTTTGGCTTCACCCCGCAGAACCAGAAGCGCGTGTATTTCGATAACATCAAGGTCACTCCAAACAAATAACGGCACCGCCATTCTCAACAAAAACGCCTGAACTTTTTCACCTCAATGATGACTGCAAAAACTACTCTCAAGCTCACCACCCTGGCGGCCTTCGCGGCTGCCTCTGCACTCCAAGCCGCCGACTGGACCCAATGGGGCGGTGCCAACTCGCGCAACATGATCTCGGCCGAGAAGGGGATGCCCACCCAGTTCAGCCCTGGCAAAAAGAAGGCTGGCAGTGAGGACATCGACATGGCCACCACTGAAAACTGCGCCTGGGTTGCCAAGCTCGGCTCGTCGTCCTACGGCACCGTCACCATCGCCGATGGCCGCGTCTATGTAGGCACCAACAACGAAAGCCCACGCAGCCCCAAGCACCAGGGCGACCGCGGCAACGTCATGTGTTTCGATGAAAAGACCGGAGCCTTCAAATGGCAACTCGTCTCGCCCAAGCTCGGCGCGGGCAAAGTCTCCGACTGGGAATTCCTCGGCATGTGCAGCAGCCCCACCATCGTCGGCGACAAAGGCTACATTGTTACCAACCGCTGCGAGATCATGTGCTTCGACGTGAAGGGCCTCGAAGACGGCAACCAAGGCTTCGCCGATGAGGCCAAGTACATGGCCGTGCCAGATAAAGACGGCAAGCTCGCCCCCATCGAGCCCGATAGCACCGACGGCGACATCCTCTGGACTTACGACATGCGCCAGGAACTCGGCGTCTTCCCCCACAACATCGCCTCCAACTATCCTCTCGTTGTCGATGGCAAAGTCTATGTCGCTACCTCAAATGGTGTGGACTGGTCACACACCAACCTGCCCGCTCCCACCGCCCCCAGCTTCGTCTGCGTGGATGCCGAGACGGGTAAGTATGAAGCCGAAATCCCCGCCGAAGCGAAGATCTCCGAGAACGTCATGCACTGCAACTGGGCCTCGCCCACCCTCGCCACCATCGATGGCAAAAACCAAATCATCTTCGCCGCTGGCGATGGGTTTGTGTATGGCCTCGGCGATGCTAAATCCAAGGTCAAGATCGACGACGAAATCTCCGAGCTGCCCATCCTCTGGAAATATGACGCCGTGGCCAAGGAATACCGCATGGATGACAAAGGCGAGAAGCGCAAATACTCCGACTACGATGGCCCCAGCGAACTCATCAGCACCCCCGTCTTCCACGATGGCCTCGTCTATGTTTCCATTGGCCAGGATCCCGAACACGGCGAAGGCGTCGGCCAGCTCAGCGCCATCGACCCCAAGACCGGCAAGGCCGTCTGGACCTTCAAGGGTATCGAGCGCACCATCAGCACCCCCGCTGTCAAAGACGGCCTCATCTACATGGCTGACTACACAGGCCGCCTCTTCTGCCTCGATGCCAAGACCGGCAAAGAGTATTGGAAATTCGACACCAAAGGCCATCTCTGGAGCAATCCCATGCTCGTTGATGGCAAGATCTACCTCGGTAACGAAGAGGGCGAACTCTTCATCCTCGCCGAAGGCAAAGAGCTGAAGGAAATCGGCCACGTCGAATTCCCTGCCGCCATCATGGGCACCCCCATCGCTGCGAATGGCATGCTCTACATCAGCACCCACACCCACCTTTATGCCTTCAAAGAAGGCGCGAACGGGAAGTAGTCATAAGGGCGTGATGAGCGCTTGAAATGGAACAAGTCAGCGGGCCAAGGGAAACCTTGGCCCGTTTTTTTGTGCCGCAGCGGGCTGCCGCACTGCTGCCCGTGGCTGCGGTGGGGGCAAAAAGGCCCCTGCTTGCCATAGGGCAACTCTGCTCTCACGGGGCAAAGGCAATGAGGCGTGGGAACGCCCTCGCTCGCTCTCACTTACAGCCCGCTCGCCCACAGGATCGCGCGGGGCAGCAGATGCTCCAGGCCGGGGGTGTTCTCGGGGTGGGGGCTGGAGATGAAGACTCGGCCTTTGCCGAAGGTGCCCAGTGCTTGGGCGGGGGAGTTGACCATGACACCCACGGGTGAGCCGTTCTCGGCGATCTCGGAGCGGAAAAGGGTGATCGTGGTGTAGGCGGGCAGGTCGGGTTTATCGCCGGGTTTGATGATGGGGCCGTTGGCGTAGCGCACCTTGAAGGTGCCTTTCACATCGCCCAGCAGCGCGTGCCCGGCTTCGGTGATCTCGGCATCCATGAAGCCTTTGCCGCGACGCCATTTGCTGGACACGGTGCTGGCATTCAGCAGGCCGAGGCTCCACTTGAAGTTGGAGCACGCGAGGTAAGCCCCGGCGCAGACGCCCATGTAACCACCGCCATTGCGGACGAACTCGCGCACATTGTTGCGGCCTGCTTCGCCGAGGCCTTCGGCTTGGCCGCTGCCGGAGCCGCCCGAGAAAACAACAACGTTAAAGGCCTTCAAGTCGATGCTGCCCATCTGCTCGGCCTTCACTCGGGTGACGGTGGCACCAGGGATGGACTTGATGCGATTCTCCACATTCACCACGCCGTCGATGGGCGCACCTTTGCCATCATAAATAGCGACCTTGATGGGCTGGGTTTTGCTTGGTGCCGCAATGATGGTTTTAAGCCCATTGATGTCGGCGGGGATGACGAAGGGCGTTGGCTCGGGTTGTGCCTTGGGGGCTGGGGTTTGCGCGGGTAGAGCTTGGCTGAGGATGAGCCAGGCGAGGGAGAGGTTGAGGCGGGTTTTCATGGTGAGGCAGGTGTTTCGCTTTCAGGCGGTGAGGTGACAACGGAGGAGATCACTTCTTTTGCACATCTTTTCCGATTAAGCCGTGCCTTCGCAAATGACGAGGCATTGTAGTTACTGGCATAACCACCTTCCCAAGCCCCAACGGGGCGGGATATACCAGCCCAGGGCAACGCCCTGGGTACGCCGCGCAACAGGGCTGGGCGAACCCTAGCGACGCCTGGTACAGTGGCCCGTAGAGCCCCGCTCCCAGCGATGCCTGCGGCTGGCGCTACCGTGGCAAGGAGGGCCATCAGCCAGTTGTCCCCGCCAGCGCTGCGATGGGGTCGCCCCTCCGTGCCGATGGCGCAACCCAGGGCGTTGCCCTGGGCTGGTATATTCCGCCCCGTTGGGGCTTCGGAAGCTCACTAGGGGGACAGACGCATTGGCTCCGGCCTCCAACACTGAGCGTGTTATGGAATTAAGCCCAGGGTCGCCGGAGACGAGCGCCAGCGAGTTGCAGGCTACCCCTGGGTACGCTGCGACGGCGAGATGCTCAAACCCACGACAAGGCCGGCATCCGTGGTGCCCAGATGCGCTGTTGCCAAGCGATGCCTGCGGCAGACGAGCGAACGACCCCAAGCTCAGCCACGCCCGTTCGCTGCAGCGTTAGGCGTTTCCGGGTGTTGTCGAGAGACGTTCAAATCAGAAGTTCCAGACGACGTAAAACACGCCAGCGGGTCGCGGCCCCGGCTGCCTGTCGTCGCGGAGTGAGTGGCTAATACTGGCTTTGAGCGACCAGTTGGCGTTGAACGTATAGACCGCGCCGAGCGTAGCCGCGAAAGTATGTGCCTCCTGCTGCTCAAGCGGGATAATGCCGTAAAGCTCCGCGCCAGCGGCGAAGTGCTTGTTGAAGTTATAGAGCGTGCCGACACCCCAAAAAGCCGCGTCGCTCGCCGAGCGGTCGAATGCCCACTGATAGCCCGCCTCCGCGAAGTGATACCAGTCGCCAGTGGTCTTGCCGAACTCGATGGGTAACTGCGCCCGCCAAAAGCCATCGCTCAATCCGCGGTCAGTGCTCGCCGTTGGGATAGTTACTTTGGGCGCGATGGACACCGCAGGGCGCCAGCCCTTCGGGTCTTCCTCGATGAAACGCCACTTCACCTTGAAGTCGGTGGTGCCAAAGCCATAGACGCTCGGCCCGCTGTCGGGGTAAAGCCCCGCCCCAGCCATCGTCACGTCGAGGCGGATGGTGGGAATGATAGCGTAGTTGATGTCGAGAATCGGGCCGGTGAGCGCATCGCCGGAGGCGTTGTGCTCGGCGGCCACGCCGAACTTGATTTCCCAGCCGGGCGAGAAAAGCGGGTCGTCGGTGAAGAACGGCGAGTCCGCGTTAGCGGACTCGCCGGAGGCGAGTAGGAGAGCGCCTGCGAAAGACCAAAAGACTTTCCGAATGCCGGTGCGTGGAGTGCGTGGTTTCATGCGGAAGTAAATGACGATGCCGGTGATGGTGAGGACAAAGAGCGAAAGACCCCAGAACATACCTAGCACCATGCCGCCGTCGCCAAACGCCTCGCCGGAGTGAAGCCGGAGAATGAATGAATCCTCCGCGTAATCTTCCACGCCGAGAACCTCGCCCGTGCGGGCGTGGACGGCGATGCGCCGTCCCGCCTGCTGGCCCTGCGGGCCGAAAAAGAAAGTGATGGTCGGCGCATCGCCCTTGAGCTGCCAGACCATCTTGTCGAGCGGCTGCGCGCCCGCCTGCGTGGCGGCAGCCGCGCGGGCCTTGTCAAAGCTAGCGCCAAACTCTGCGCCCACACTCTGCGCGGTGACGCCCGAAGTAAGGTCGCGGATACGCTCGCGCTCCATCTCCTCCGCGCCGAAGAACCTGACGCACTCCAGCCAGACGCCGGTGAACGAAGCGAGAAGGAGAAAGATAGCGGCGGGAACGCCCAGCCAACGGTGAATCTTGCGCATAGGTTGTTCTGCCGTGGTAACGCTTTCATTGCAACACGAGACGTGCGGAGTCGCCTAACTTGTTGATCATTAACATTTTGTAGGTTTGTCACGGCGCTTCTTTATAGCCGACATTTTCCGGTGATTTCTGACTGTATTCAGGGCACTTGTCGAGAAAATGTCGTCTATCGCGCGTCAACCTCAATAGCCTGACCCATGTGTCGAGCTATCCACGACCTGAGCGGCAAAGCGGCAGAGTGAGCCGGGGGCGAAGGGTTCCTGCGGAGGGGGCAGCCCATGAAAGGGGCCATTCTTGACAGACCGTTTCCCCGCCCCCCTTCTGACGTGGCAGACTGAGGACGGGGGGAATACGATCAAGACGAGCGCGGCTCATCCGCCCACGGTGATGCTCACCTCCGCGCTCCAGACGCCCACCTGGGTGTCGTCCACGCGCCAGATGGCGCGGTATTTCCACTTCGTTGGCACGGCGGGGAAGGCGGCGGTGTCGGTGTAGCCGGGGGTGGTGTCGTAGGCGAGGTCGGCGTAGCCTTGGCCGCGATCCACCTGGAGCTGCAGCATGTCGAGGTAGGCTCTGTTGCCGCCCCAGCTCCAGCCGATCTCGTTGTGACTGCCGACGGTCTTGACGGTGATCTCAGGCTGGATGGTGACCATGTTCGGGCCGCTGGCCGCCGTGCCGATGGTGCCGAGATCCAGGCTGATGGCGTCGGTGCAGGTGGCGGATTTTCCAAAGATCTGCACCAGGGCGAAAATGCGGTTCAGGGCACCCGCGGGCACGGCCAC
>JANOAR010000116.1:0-4612 GCA_031411235.1 Verrucomicrobiota bacterium
GACTCAACAGCCGCATCCAAGCCATCAAGAGCGCGGCAAGAGGCTTCCGCTCCTTCGCCAACTATCGTGTACGCATCCTCTTCCACTGCGGCAAACTCGATCTCAAACCCTCAATCGCCCATTAAAACCCGCGTAGAACCCATGATTCGCCCTACCATGCAGCGCCCTGGAGAAATTTTAGCAGAACGGCTTCGCCAGGCCAAGTCGCCTCGTGATTACACTGCTGCATTTCGTGAGTTCTATGATACTGCCGAACGCCATGCCGATGAATATATGCGTGAGGTTGACATTCGTGTTGCTTGCGGATCGTGTTCATTCTGCTGCCATCAATGGGTACGAGTTTTGGCGCATGAGGCATTTGCGATTGTAGATTGCATTTCTTCCATGGAAGACTCTAAGAGATCGCGAATATTGGAACAGCTACAAAGCTACCACTCCGACTCACAATCATTGTCACCAAATGACCAGGATTCATTTCACCGGGCTTGCCCTTTATTGATAGAAGGCAGGTGCTCGGTCTATCCTGTTCGACCATCGAACTGTCGTCGATTTCATTCGCTCGATAGCGCCCACTGCCAGCGGAGCGTTGAGCGGCCAGAGCTATGGATGGATACCCCACTGCATAAGGGATTAGCAGGCGTATGGAGTGACATGATTTTGGCGGCTGATTATTCATATCACGTCACTGGTCACGATCAGACAACTTACAATCTTGCCCAGGCGTGTTTGGCAGCATTATCCAATTCCTCACTCCGGCGGAGATGGGTTCAGAAAAAGAAAGCACTCCTAGATGACGAATCATGACAATATCTCAATCACAAACAAGAAAAGATCAGGTAGCCATTCTTGACAGAAGTTGATGTCGTCGAGAACTCACGCCAGCCAGAGCAATAGGAACACCCCACAGGACAGGCAAGGGGCAGAATAACCTTGGTGAAGACTTGAGCCATGAAATCCACCACCGCATTCCCACGTCACTTGAGCCTTCCCAGCGATGTCGCAGCCCCGGCAGCCCGTAGGATAGGCGACTCGCCTGTCCGCGAGGGCGACTCGTCCGCTGTGCGTGCGGCTGCTCGCTGAGTTGCACGCCTCAGAAGCCCTGAAAGGGCGGCACAACCTAGCCCAGGGCAAACGAGCCTTGGCGAGCCCTGGGTCGCCGATAGGCGACGAGGTGCGCGAAGCCCAGACGTTGCCAGGATCTGTGGCCACCAGAGGCGCTGCTCCCCCGCATGGCTTGCGGGTGGGCGATGGTCTGTCGGCAGGGCTCTGGTATCCGCTGGGCCTTGCCTCGCGTTGGGTTCGCCCGCCCTTGCGATGGGCGTGACCCAGGGCGGCGCTCGTTCCTCACTTGCCCTGGGCTACGTTGTGCCGCCCCCTTGGGGCTTCGGAAGGGTCTTTGCCCTCAATGCACGCCCTTCGCCGCCAAATAGCGCTCGGCTTCTAGCGTTGCGGCGCAGCCTTGGCCGGCGGCGGTGATGGCTTGGCGATAGATGTGGTCGGCTACGTCGCCGGCGGCGAAGAGGCCTTCGGTCTTCGTCAGCGTGCCGCGCGTCTGCACGATATAGCCATTCTCATCGGTATCGACGAGGTCGCCGAGGAAGGCGGCATTGGGCACATGGCCGATGGCGACGAAGACGCAGCGCACTTCGAGTTCACGGCGAGCGCCGTTGGTCGTATCATCTAGCATCACCGCACGCATGTGGCCTTTGTCATCGGTCAGGTACTCGGCCACGCCACTGTTCCATACGGGCGTGATTTTTGGGTTGGCCAGCGCTCGCTCGGCCATGATTTTGGAAGCACGCAGCGAATCACGGCGATGGATGAGATACACCGTGGAGGCGAATTTGGTGAGGAACGAAGCCTCTTCACAAGCTGAGTCACCACCACCGATGACGGCGACGGGGACGTTGCGATAAAAGGCACCGTCGCAGGTCGCGCAACTCGTCAGGCCGTGGCCGATGAGCGACTTTTCATTCGAGAGCCCGAGATGCTTCGGCGAGGCCCCGGTAGCGACGATGACTGCCTGCGCCTCGCGCACTTGGCCATCGTCTGTGGTCACTTCAAAATGGCCCGCAGCGGTCTTCGTCATCGAGACCACCATCGCATACTCGATACGCGAGCCAAAGCGCTCGGCCTGCGCCTGCATGTTCATCATCAAGTCAGGCCCCATGATGCCTTTGGGGAAGCCAGGGAAATTTTCCACCTCCGTCGTGGTGGTGAGTTGTCCGCCCGGCATCTTGCCCGCGAGGATGAGGGGTTTCAAATTTGCGCGTGCCGCGTAAATCGCTGCGGTGAAGCCCGCGCAGCCGGTGCCGATGATGATGAGATTTTCCATGAGTGAGGGTGGGGAGAATGGAGAAGCGGGGAAGCGGGTCAAATGACGAAATGATGAATGCTAAAAATGGGGCGAATGGCTTAGCCATTACCTCTCCGACTCTGTGCCCTTGCGGATCAAGGGCCGGAAATGGCTTCCAAACCGCCCGTGCAGCCACCGCATCACGGGCACCTCGAACCAGCGCCACACCGCATACGAGAGCGCACACAGCGAGATGAACAGCCAGAGCAGAAGCACCCAGCGATTCAACCATTGCCCATACCGGCCCACCAGCATGAAGCCGATGTAGTCGTGCAGCAGGTAGAGCGGATACGACATCCCGCCCAGCGCCGTCGCCCACCAGCCGCCTTTGATCCTCAGCCGACGCAGTGCGACCAGGATCATCACCGCAAAAATAGCCGCGAAGTACACCCCTACCAGCACATGCGACATCGCGATGCCCAGCGATCCCTCCTCGGCTATCGCGTGGGATAAGTAACGCGCTAGGCCCAGGCCGTAACACACCGCCATCACCAGCCAATGCTGCAACCGCGGCCCATCGCGAAAGATCAAATAACACACCACGCCAGCGGCAAAGAGCGGTGCATCATCCAGCGCCATCTCGTAGCGAGCCAGCGGTACCTTGATGAAGAAATCCACCAGGCTCAGCCCTAGCCAGCCGGTCACCAGCCACAGCAGCCGCTTCTCCAACCCGAAAGCAAGCATCAAAAAAATCAGCCCATAGAACCGCAGCTCTTGCAGCAGCGTGTAATAAACGGGATCCACATGCACCACGCCGAAGTACTGTTGCAGCATGGTCAGATTCACCAAATAACTCGTGAACGACAAATCAAAGGTGCGCGTCCACAGCAGCGTCAGCAGCACCCAAGACAGCGTCACGCACAGCCAGTACGTTGGGAACAGCCGGACAAAGCGCGACCATGCAAATTCTAGCGCCGTCTTGCCCGCCGCCGAGTAACAGATCACAAAGCCGCTGATCATAAAAAACAGCCGCACCCCCAAGTTCAAATAACGCGTCTGCCCCGACAGCTCGGCATACAGCACCGCCGTTTGGTGATCGATCTCTGGCCCACGGAAGCACCAATGATAAAGCACCACGCCTGCTGCGGCCATGAAGCGCAGCAAATCAATAATGTAGATGCGCCCCCCGCTCGGAGCGCGGTCAGAGGTAGGATTCACAGTCGTGCTCATGAAAATCGAAGCTTAAAAACAAAGGAACATCACTGTGCCTCCAACCACGCCTGGAACATCAGCACATCCCATAAATAGTACTGCCAGTTGCGCGATCCTCCCAAATGCTCGCGCCATTTCGCCACGATCGGCTCGGGATGAAAATAGCCCTCCTGCCGCAGCCGCGACTCATCGAGCAGTGCCGCCGCCCAGTCCTTCAGCGGCCCACGCAGCCACTCGCCCAGCGGCACGCTGAAGCCCATCTTTGGTCTATCAATCATGCGCTCCGGCACATGTTTATACAGCACTTGGCGCAGCAACCACTTGCCTGTATTTCCCTTCACTTTCATCGACAAAGGCACGCGCCACGCGAACTCAATCACCCGAGGATCAAGCAACGGAATGCGCCCCTCCAGGCTCACTGCCATCGCTGCGCGATCCACCTTCGTCAGGATGTCCCCAGGCAGATAGGTCTCCATATCCAGGTGCATCATCCGATGCGTGAAATCCGGCAGCCTCGGCCAGCGCGACTTATTCGTTAGCATCGTCTGCGGATCATGGCCGCCGATGACCACCTGCTCGGGGTGCTTCCAATGGCTCACTAGATTTTGATACATCGACACGGGATCATCCACGCGCAGTACCTCCGCCAGCTTGTGCAGCTTATCCCCCACCGACACATGCTGGTATTTGGCTGGCAGCAAACTTTTGCCTGGCGCGACCAGTGAATTGATCGCACGCGGAGACAGTGCCGTCAGCGCTCCCGCGATGCCTCGCCGGGCAAAGCTTGGCAGCGGACTGATCTTATTCCATATCCCGCGCCCCACGAAGTAGCGCTCGTAGCCGCTGAACAACTCATCCCCCGCGTCGCCACTGAGCGCCACCGTCACATGCTCACGCGCCATTTTGCAAACCAAGTACGTCGGCAACTGCGAGTAGTCCGAGAACGGCTCATCAAACATCCCCGGCAGCTTCGGTATCACATCCAGCGCATCCTTCGGCGTCACATACATCTCCGTGTGATCCGTGCCCAAGTGCTGCGCCGTCGGTCGGCGCAATCTCCGTCGCGAGATTGCCGTAGTCCGGCAACTGAAACTCCGGACGCAC
>JANOAR010000117.1:0-5589 GCA_031411235.1 Verrucomicrobiota bacterium
CTGCGCGGTGCGCTGGAGGGTCGAAATGTGGCCTGGAGGCGACAAAATGGCTCCTGGCAGCCCTACTTCGGTACCGTGGGAGGGTTGCCCGGTGCGCTGGAGTGACTGAATGGTACCGTGCAATGGTTGCGCGGTACCGTGCGATGATCGCCCGGTACCGTAGAAGGGTTGCCCGGTGCGCTGGAGGGGTGATTGGTGCCACGCTGGAGCCCTCCAGCGTACCGTGGAAGGGTTGCCCGGTACCGGGCAGCCATTCTGCGGTACCATTGGACGGTTGCGTGGTACCGTAGAATGACTCCAGCGTACCGTTGGATCATCGCAGCGTGCGCGGCAGTCACTCCAGGGAATGCTGTGGTGGCCGCTTGCTACCGCCCGGCTCTGTGCGCGCTCGCTATTATTGAGCCGTGGAGCTAGATGATGTGCTAAATGCGGCATGAAATTATTGTTTAGCAAAACAAATAAATAGAGGCAGGGGGATTGTAGTTATGCCCAAGGCGATGGCAGGGAGCATGGGGGCGGCAGAGTCGTCCATTCGGGGTGCGGGGGAGGCTGAATGAGTGCCAGCCCCACCCACGCCCGCAGTGCCCTCTTGAATCGAGGCGGCCGACAGACCGTGGAAGGTTCTGGCAATAGGCTTTACTGGATTTCAGGCGCAGTGTGACAGCCGAAGGGGAGTTTTTTTGTTTTTCGTGACTCATCCGTTCTTCCCGCCGGGAGGGAGGGGAGTCTGAGTCGTTACGGAGATGGCTCAGTGCCTCACGATGTAGGGCGCTGTGGATGGGGTTGGGAGGTGTTGGCGGCAATTTGAAGTGACCACCTTCACCCGATCATCACCGCCGCTCGATGCGCTCCTGCTTGAATTGCGTGTCCTCGCCGAGATAGAAATCCTTCGCCTGATTGTAGATCAGGGTGTCGGTGACGGAGTGTGATTTGCCGAAGAACTTGAAGGCGGCACCCACGTTGTCATGGGCGCGGCAGTTCTTGTAGTGGGTGCTGCTGCGGCCCACATCGGCCACGCCGCCATCGGATGAGCCATTCCAGGCGATCTCTGCGCCATCGACTTCCATTTGCACCTCTTCATGGGCGCTGATGCCCTCGTCGGCATTCGAGAGGGCGCGCACATTTTCCAGGCGGATGCCGACCCATGAGCCGTGGATGTTGAAGCCGTCGTTGCCCGCGTGTTTGGCCGTGATGTTCTTCACGATGATGTGCGAGCAGGCGATGGTTACGCCGCTCGTTCCGGCTTTCGATGGCAGGATGACGCGGGCTTTGCCAGGCACCTTGTCCTGCGGCCAGCGGAAGTAGATCGCGCCCTCCGCTGTGCAGCCCATTTGCCCCGGCTTCAGCAGGGAAGCCGGTAGGTAAGTGTAGTCCTCGCCCTTGGCGTGGCGTGCTCGTTCCGCCTCGCGGTCTCTCGCGATGGTGATAGGCACCTCATCGATAAACAACCCTGTGAACTGTCCTGGGCCAATGGGTTTGGCGTTGGAAAGCGGACGGGTCGAAGTCCATACATCGCCCTCTTTTTTCCAGGCGTGATCCGTCACGTCAATGCCGAGGTCGATGACCCTGCCCTTGCCATCAAACACTGCGGGTTGCTCCGCTGTGCCGCCCTGGGTGAGCCGCAAGGGTTTCGTGGAGATCTCGCCCGCGAAAACGGCGCTGGTGATCAGGAGGCAAGTGAGGGCGTGGAGCAGATGCATGGCGAGGAGGTTCGGCATCAAGAGGCCACAGACAAGTTTTAATCCTCCTTGAGCGCTGTTCCCACTACCCTCTGGAAAGACTGTGCGAATCCGCCTGTGATGCGCGTTCAGTCAGGCAACACCATGTCCACCGCACGCACCTTATTTCTCGCCTTTGCCTGCCTCTCACGCCCGCTATATGCCGATGATGATCCCGCGCACTCGAAGCACGGCGAAGCCTTCGATGAAGGCCCTCGCCAAGCTGCCGTGCTCATGCTGGGCACGGGCAAAATCCACTTCCCCATCACCACCCAGAGCAAGGAAGCTCAGCAGTTTTTCGAGCAAGGCGTCGGCCAGCTCCACGGCTTCTGGTATTATGAGTCAGAGCGCTCCTTTCGCCAAGCCGCCGCCCTAGATCCCGAGGCTGCTATGCCCTTCTGGGGCATGGCCATGGCCAACCTCAATAACGAGAAACGTGCCAAAGCCTTCGTCGCCGCCGCCCTGCTGCGCAAGCACACCGCCTCGGCCCGCGAGCAAGCTTGGATCGAGACTCTGCGCCATTTTTACAACGAAGCCGCCGATGACAAACGCGACAAGAAACAACGCGCCCTCGACTACATCTCCGACCTCGAAACCATCGTCCAAGACAACCCCAACGACATCGAAGCCAAAGCCTTCCTCGCCTGGAAAATCTACGATGCCAACGGTCTCGCCCCCATCACCAGCAAACAAGCCGTCGATACCATCCTCGATCAAATCTTCGCCGCGCAGCCTGACCATCCCGCCTACCATTACCGCATCCATCTGTGGGATAGCAGCAAGCCCAAGCTCGCCCTCGGAGCCACTGCCCTGTGTGGCCAAGTCGCCCCTGGCATCGCCCACATGTGGCATATGCCTGGCCACACTTTCAGCAAGCTCAAGCGCTTCGACGACGCCGCATGGCAGCAGGAAGCCGCGACCCGTTGCGACCACGCCTACATGATCCGCAGCCTCGTCTTACCCGACCGCATCCATAACTATGCCCACAACGAAGAATGGCTCATCCGCACCTGGAACGAGCAAGGTCGCGCCAGTGACGGCATCGCGCTGGCCAAGGCCCTCATCGAAAACCCGCGTCATCCCGAGCTGAACAACCTCGATAAACAAAGCACCAGCGCCAGCTATGGCCGCACCCGCCTGCTCGATACCCTGGTGCTCTGGGAGTTATGGCCCCAGCTCCTACAACTCAACGACAGCCCCTACCTGCAACCCGTCGTGCAGACCCGTCACGAGGTCGCTCGCCTGTGCGCCGTTGGTCTTGCCCAGTATTCGCAGAACAATAGCAAAGCCCTCGCCAGCAGCATCGCCGCTCTCGAAGCCCTGGAGAAAAAAGATCAGCAAGCTACCGATAAAAAGACCGCCGAAGCCAAGGCAAAGCCAGCAGACAAACCTGCAACCCCGGCCAGCACGCCCACCGATAAAGTAAATAAAGAAGTGCGCAAAGCCATCACTGTGGCCAATCAACCCGCCGCCTCGCCTCCTCAAAAAGCCACGCCCACGGCCAAGAAGATCCCCGTCGTGGCCACCATCGGTGCTGACGGAAAACCCAAACCATCCACCACACAACCAGCCGCCAAGCCAGCGGCAAACCTTGATCAAAAACAACCCATCGCCCAAGCGCTTGCCGAGCTGCGTGCCGCCCAACTCATCCTCGACAAAGCCCCCGCCGAAAAGATCCGCGCCGCCCTTGTCCTTGCTAAAGACAGCCCCAAAGATCGCCTCGCCCACTACTACCTGCGCCTCGGCGAAAAGGCCGATAAAACTAAGGCTGGCGAGCTAGCGGGCCAGCTCACCCAAGACCTCCACGGCCTCGCGATCCAGGCAGAACTCTATCTCGCTCTCGACCGCAAAGACGAGGCCAAAAAAGCCTTTGAGCAAGTCCGCGAACGTGCCTTCGCCATGAACCGCGACCTCCCCCTAGCCAAGCGTCTTGACGACCTAGCCCCGCGTCTCGGCTTCACCCATGACAACTGGAGCAAGCCCGCCCCGGTACGTACCGATGTGGGCCAGCGCCCCTCACTCGACAGCCTCGGCCCCGTCCACTGGCACGCCCCTGCAGCCCCTGCCTGGGCTGGCACCGGGCTTGATGGCAAGCCCGTCTCCAGCGCCGACTATGCTGGCAAGCCCACATTGCTGCTCTTCTACGTCGGGCATAACTGCGTGCATTGCGTCAACCAATTGAAAGCCTTTGAAACCATCGCCCCCGAGTTCAAAAAACTCGGCATCGCCATCGTCGCCCTCTCGCCCGACACCCCTGAGGAACTGCCCAAAGCCCAAAAATATGCCGCTAGTAAAAGTGGCTTTCCTTTCCCCCTCGTCTCCGCCCAGAGCATGGAAACCTTCCGCGCCTATCGCGCCTACGACGACTTTGAAAAACTGCCCTTACACGCCGCAGCACTCATCGATGCTGGCAAACAATTGCGCTGGCTCGACGTGAGTTACAAGCCCTTCATGGAAGCCAAGTTCTTACTGGAGGAAAGCCAGCGCTTACTGGGCCTGCCCAGCGTGCAAGTGGCCAAGCAATAGGCTTCGCTATTGAAGTGCTTTTGGGGCTTTCGCGATATAGCGCTGGGCCAGGATTGGCTTTGGGGAAGGGGATATCGCTCGCCAAAACAAAAACTCATCACCTCATTGCAACTCCACCAGTTGCCTCGTGTTGAAGCTCGCCGTTACCCAACTTCAACACCTACAAAACTATGATTCGTAAAACCTCATTCATCACCAGCCTCGGTTTAGTTCTGGGACTTTGTGCCAGTATCGCAAGCGCCCAAGAAGGCGCTCCAAAACCCGAAGGCGCACCTCCAGCCCCTGGCGGCGGTGGCCCTGGCGGCGGTCGTATGGCCGAGTATGTCAAGCGTGCCGACACCAACAGCGACGGCAAGATCAGCAAAGAAGAATTCGTCGCTGCTCGCACCAAAGAAGCGGAAGAACAATTCGGCAAACTCGACACCAATACTGATGGCACCGCCGACACCGCCGAGATCACCGCTGCGGCAGAAAAAATGGGCCGTGGTCGCGAAGGCGAAGGCGGCGGTGAAATGCGTCGCCCCGGTGGTGGCGATCAAGGCGGCAGCGGCTTCCGTCGTCCAGAAGGTCAAGGCGGCCCAGGCAATGGCCAAGGTGGCCCAGGCAACGGTCAAAGTGGCCCCCAACGCGGTGGCCCAGATGGCCAACCTCGCGGTGCCCAAGGTGGCCCTCCTGGCGGCATGATGGGGCAGATGGGTGCGATGCTGCGTAACCCTGAAGAAGCCTTCAAAAAGATGGACAAGAACGCGGACAGCAGCGTGGACGCCGATGAGTTCAATGCCTTCTCAGCCGAAGAAAATAGCACCCGTTTCAAAGGCATGGATCAAAATGCCGATGGCAAGATCAGCACGGAAGAGTTCAAGCAAGTCGCCGAGCGCGCCCGTAACGCCATGCGTGGCATGGGCGGCGGTAGCCCCGGCGGTGAAGGCGGCATGCGTCGCCCCGGTGGCGAAGGTGGCCAGGGAGGCCAAGGCAGCGGCTTCCGTCGTCCACCCTCCCAAGAAGGGGGTGGCCAAGCCCGCCCACGCCCCGAAGGCGAAGGCGACAAGCCCGCAGGTGATAAGCCCGAAGGTGATAAACCTGCTGGCGACAAGCCAGAAGTGAAGAAACCCGATGGCGTGTAGCCTGAAGCGTCTGCTTCTCCAATGATCGCGAAGGCGAGGTGCTGCAAGGTGCCTCGCCTTTTTTTTAGCTATATGTGTTCAACCCGAACGCCGCGATTCAGCGGTGGCTAGCTTTGCCAAGGCTTGAGTCTCAGGCGGTTTGGCGATGGCGGGACTGTATTGGAAAATACCGAGCCCGCCGTCGCCGAACCGCATCAGGCCAAGGATTGGTGATGATAGTC
>JANOAR010000118.1:0-3444 GCA_031411235.1 Verrucomicrobiota bacterium
CGCCTCCAGAGATCGGCCAAGCGGGGTCAACTGAATCCTTACCGCGCGGCCGTCGTGAGCGCATCGGGTTCGATTCACAAGTTTGGTCTTCTCCATTTCGCCAGTCACTCGCGTGAGCGACGACGCGGCTAGCCCGGTCCGAGCGACAAGATTTGTCATCGTCACATTGTCGTGTTGCCAAAGCGCGAAGAGGACATGCCCCATTCCCGGACGAATGATCTTACTGAGTCCAAAGTCTTCCAGCACGAGTTCCTGCATGAGCACAAATGAAAAGAAAGCCCGGCTCAGAACAAAAACGGACTCCCGAAGCGCAGCGGGCTTTTCGGTGTCTGACAATGCTGGAGTTGTTTTGGCTTTCGACTTCATGGCGCGAAGTTGCGTGTGTCGGACTGTGATGATCTCGTGAAATTACTTCCGTATGGAAGTAAATTCTGTTACCGAAACCTTTTTTGCGCAAGTTGAAAAACCAAGGCTGCGGAATCCCGAAGAACCTTGGCGAAGGACTCGTGAAACCCGCAGGAGTGCGTTCGCGAAGGTCAGTGCCGGGGTGGCTTAGACTGGTTGCTTCGATGGCTCGGCGGCATGGGTTTGCACCACCGAGGCATGATGCACATAAAGGATGACGAGGAGAATGAGGAGGCGTTTCATGGGTGAGCTACTTGTGCGCTGCGGGTCATCGCACCAAGCTGGCTTTTCCGGTGCCGCCGCGTGGGGTGGTCTTGGGATAGTCGGGATTGAGCGTGGGCTGGAGGATTTGGAGGAATCTCGTCTCGGCATCGAGCACAGGTTGGCCGAGGTGGGTGACGTTGTGGAGGTGGAAGTTTCGCAGCGTGCAGTCGAGGTCGGGGGCGTAGAGTTCGCGCCAGGTCGCGGGGTCGTCGGACTTGCCTTTATAAGTCACGGAGCGCGGGCCGAAGGTGATGAGATGATAGTCGGGCGGGAGCGGGAAGTTGAGCTTCACGTCGTCAATGATGAGCCCGTCGGTGTTGGCGTGGAGTTGGATGCTGCCAGGGCGATGGAAGGTGAGTTTTTCAAAGCGCAGATTCCGCACGGTGCCGATTCCGGCGCTGGCGTCCGCGCCGACCGGGGCTTCGAGATTCGGCTGCGCGAGGAGATTGAAAACGCGGATGTCGGTGATGTCGCGCAGCACGATGTCGTGGATGGGACAGTCGAGCGTGGCGCCGTCGGTGAAGCGTTTCACGCCGGAGAGCAGGCGGATGGAATCGGTGCCGCGTTTTTCATCGGGAGCGCCGATGATGCGCTCGATGGTGATGTGATGGATGGCTCCGAAGCTGGGCGCATAGCCGCGCCATTCCCAGGCGTTCAGCGCCACGGGGTCATCGTGCGAATCGCCGCTGACATTGCGGATCGTGCCTTCGCTGGCGGGGCCATTCACATGCACACCGTCGCGGCGGTGGCGGTCGAGCGTGACGCCATCAACGACGAACTCGCGCACGTTGCCGAGGTGCAGCGCGAAGGCGTTGCTCTGCCGCACGGTGATGTTGCGCACGGTCACGCGCCGGACGTTTTGCAGCAGGATGACGCCGTGCGTTCCCGGCACAGGTTTCACGTTCGCGGAGTTGCCGCGCAGGTTGCCATTCACTTCCTTTGCGCCCAGCGCTAGCGTCGTCCAGATCCCGCCTTCGAGGTGATGTCAGTGTCTGGCTTTAAGTCGGCAGGCAGGGGTTTGTCCGCAAAGCCGACGATGTTTTCGTTGCGCACCATGCAGGTGTTGCTGCCTGGCTTGAGGCGAATCTCCACGCCGCTCTCGGCGACAATGGAAGTGCCGGATTTCAGCACGAGCGGCGCATCAATGTAGTAAGGATCGGCGCGGTGGGCATGCCGATTTCGTGAATAGTAGGAGCGTTCCGGGCGCACGAGGGATGTCATGGTTGGCCAGCAGCTTTTTACCGGGTGACGTTCAGCCTCATGAACCGCTTCGTCACTCCGTTGCCTGCGGCCACGGTGACTTTCACCTGCTGCGTCACGCCGTTGTCGCTGAGAATCATGGGCGCACTCAGGCCAGCGGTGCTCCAGCTTGTTCCATCGAGTGTGTCGCTCCACTCGACGGTGAAGGTCACGTCGGTGGCGGATTTGTTTTTTGTGTAGATGAACTCCAGTTCGCCGACCGTCTTGGTGGCGAAGGCTGGCACGGTATCATTAGCCATGGGGTTCATCGCATTGGCGTATTCGATGAGGTTGCAAACACCGTCGTGATCGGGGTCTGCGGACGAACCCGTGATGGTGGGATCGGCCAGTTCGCTTGCATAAAACCTTCCCATTAGCCAGCCATGCCAGGCGGTGTTTGGTGCGAGGGCGGCAATGGCTGTGTTGTTGGCGAACGTTGAGCCGGTGGGGCTGCTGAGTTGCACGGCGAAGGCTTTGGTGTCGATAGGCGAGGTTGTGGGCAACAGGGAGATGGTGATCGTCTTGGTCGTCTCACCCGCAGCAAAGGTCAGCGTGCCGCTCCCAGCGGTGAAGTTGGTGCCTGCGATGGCTGTGCCGTTCATGGTAGTCCACGCCACACTCACGGATTGGGTGGAGGCTGCGGAGAGCGTGACGGTGAAACTCGCTGTCTGCCCACCGCCGCCACTGGCGAGCAACGGGGCCATGCTGGGCTGGATGTAGCCGAGTTTGGCTTGGTTCACCGTCGTCCAGTCGTCGCCGACGATGCCGCCGGTGTCGCCGCTGTTGGGATTGAAGCACCACATCGTCCAACTGATGCCGTTCTTGCCTGCGGTGAGATCGTTCGTGCCGTTGAGATCGAAATCGCCGTCCATGTAGTCGGTGAGTTTGTCCATCCACTGCTGATCGGAGGTGGTGAGTAGCTTGCTGCCGAACTCGCCGACGATGATGGGTGCGGTGTTGCTTTTGAAGACATAGCCCCAGTAGCCGTCCCACACGCCGCCGAGATTTTGTGGGTAATTGCCTGCGCTGAACCAACTCTGCGCAGACACGCTCGCGGGATAGTCGTGGATCGAATAGACGAGCTTGTTCGCCACATTCAGCGTCACTGGCAGGGTCGCCACGCCCATCAAGTTGCCACCCCACCAATAAGATTGCCCGCCGAACTGCTCCACGCCTTCGACGATGATGAGCCAGTTGGGATTGACGGCTTGGATGGCATTGCCGCAGCGTTCGGCGGCTTTGTTCCAGTCCGTCAAAGGCGTTGTTGTGCCCCAGGTGGCGGTGCGTTTGGGTTCGTTGAAAAGATCGGCCCCGATGACGGTGGGATTGCCTGCGTAACGTGTGGCGAGCATCACCCAGTCGTCGATCCAGCGCTGCTCGGTGTAGTAGGCGTCGCCGCTGATGAACCACACGTCCTCGTTGAGGAGGCCGTCCGCGTTGGCAGAGTGCCGGTCGAGGAAGATGCGCAGCCCGATCTGCCCGCAGTAGTCGATGACCTTGTCGAGACATTGCAGCGGTGTGAGTCCCTGGAGATCG
>JANOAR010000119.1:0-79879 GCA_031411235.1 Verrucomicrobiota bacterium
CACGGCGCGGCGCGGGGGAGTCGCGGAACGGCGCGGGGGAGTCACGGCTCGGCGCGGGGGAGTCACGGCGCTGCGCGTGGGAGTCGCGGCGCGGCGCGGGGGAGTCGAGGCGCGGCGAGGGGGAGTCACGACGCGGCGCGGGGGAGTCACGGCGTGGCGCGGGGGAGTCACGGCGTGGCGCGGGGGAGTCACGGCGCGGCAGGGGGCTGGCGCGACGCAGGGGGAACGGGGTCTGTCGAATCATGTTGCAGACTTCCAGAAATTAGACAAGCCGCCGCACGGGCTGGCGTTGCCTCGCCGCTGTGCTTGACGGCAAGGAACTGGAGTGGGTTCGGGTGAAGGTGGGCGACCAACTGAGCTTCACGGCGCATCCGTGGGTGACGAACCCACGGCTACCGTCCGTCGTCGCTCCGCGACAAAGATGAAGGTTTGGGATGCGTGGGTGCATAGCCATCCACTGAGATCGGAGGCGGGGTGTTCACCCCATTGCCAGACCATGCCCGGCTCAGATAGTCTGCTGAACATCCACAGCATCGCTCATCACCCCACGCCAACCCATCACTCATGCAAACGAACCTTGCCTCGCATCCTGGACGCACGCTGCTCCTGGTATCCGCCCTTGCCTCCTCCATCGGCTTCACGGTCGGCCAGGAGGACTTTGACGGTCTGGTGAAACGCCTCACGGGGGACAAGCCCACCTTCGCGGAGCGACACCAGAAGCTGCTCAAGGAACGCTACGACCTCGCCGACAAGCCTGCCGATGGCGTGCGAATGACAAGCGGCAAACCGGTGCAGTCCGGCGTGCGAGTGAAGCTCGAGGATGGCATGACGTGGGACAAACTCGCCGCCCTGACGCCAGCGGAGATCAAGGACAAAAATCAGTGGCCCGCCGGCTTCTATCCGCTGCCACATCCGCATCACGAGGCGGGTGGCATGGTGTTCCCCAAGCCGCAGATTGATGAGATGAAGCTGCAGACCGGACGCGACCTCACGCGCTTCGATCTCGACTTTGATCTGCCGCAGCATCTGCTGCCGGAGTTTCCCGCCCCGATCTACCTGACCACGCGGCCCGACCTGGGGGATGTGTCCAAAGGCAAGCTGGTGACGCTGACGAGCTACTACGGCATGTTCAAAGACATCCTCAATCCGAAGCAGCTCGAAGGCTTGCGGCTGCTTGTGACGCCCTTTCCGCAGGCGCAGTTCAATGCCACCGAGGATCGCCGCAGTCTCGTCGCTCATGCGGGCGTCAGTTGCTTCGACTGCCATGCCAATGGTCACACCAACGCCGCCACCCACACGGTGGGCGACATCCGTCCCAACGAGCACCGCCATCGCATCGACACCCCGTCGCTGCGCGGCGTCAATATCCAGCGCCTCTTCGGTTCGCAGCGGGCGCTGAAAACGGTGGAGGACTTCACCGAGTTCGAGCAGCGCGCCGCCTACTTCGATGGCGAGCCCGACCAGGCCACGCGCAAGGGCGTGAACATCCTGGAGCGCGGCAGCCAGGTGCATTTCATGGCCGAGTTTCAGTCACTGCTCGACTTCCCACCCGCGCCCAAACTCAACGTGTTCGGCAAGCTCGATCCCGCGCAGGCCACGGATGCGGAGAAGCGTGGCGAAGCAGTCTTTTATGGCAAAGGCCAGTGTGCCACCTGTCACACGCCGCCTTACTTCACCGACAACTCGATGCACAACCTGAGTGTCGAGCGCTTCTTCAAGGAGAAGATGATCAATGGCCGCAAGGCCAGTGCCGACGGCCCCATCAAGACCTTCCCGCTGCGCGGCATCAAGGACAGCCCGCCCTACCTGCATGATGACCGCCTCATCACGCTGGAAGACGCCGTGGAGTTCTTCAACCTCGTCCTCGGTGTCCAGCTCAGTGCGGCCGAGAAGCAGGACCTGGTCGCCTTTCTGCGCTGCCTGTAGCACCTGCCAGCAACGATCCCCAACCATCCTATGAAAACGAAAACCAGCCCCATCACGCGCCGCTCCCTCACAGGATGGCTTCGCGTGGTGTGATTGCACTATCGCGCAAGGCAGTGGCCTCAACCCCGCGCAGGGCGGGGAGGGGCAAATGGCAAATGAAACTGCGGGAGGCGTGGTCGAACATTACTTCAAGCGTTTGACGGTGTTGGCGGATAGAAGCGTGCGCATCTGTGTGATCGCGATTTCGTTGAGCTTGTGCAAGCGTTCCGGCTGGGGGAGTCCCTCGCGGATGAGGACGGAATTGAGGCTCTCCAGATTGGTGAGGACGACGAGTTGCTCCAGCGGCGCGTGGTCGCGGATGTTGCCCTCGGCGTCGGGATGGGCGTCGCGCCACTGTTTCGCGGTCTGCCCAAAGAGGGCGACATTTAAAAGGTCGGCTTCGTTGGCATAAACGAGCGCCGTCTGGGCCTTGGTGATGGCGGGTGGGAGGAGCGTTTCCTTGATCGCATCGGTGTGGATGCGATAATTGATCTTGGCAAGGGTGCGCTGAAGGTTCCAACCGAGCTTGAGACGATCACTTTCATCGTCCTTGAGGCGCTGGAATTCCTTGATGAGGTAGAGCTTGAACTCTGGGCTGAGCCACGAGCCGAATTCGAAAGCGATGTCCTTGTGGGCGTATGTGCCGCCGTAACGACCAGCGCTTGCGATGAGTCCTTGGGCAGCGGTCAGATCGATCCATTTCTTGGCCGAGAGGAAAAAACTGTTCCTGCCTGCTTCATTTTTAATTCCCTCGAATTCGAGGGAATTAAAACCGGGGTTGTTGAGGCGCTCCCAGACGCCAAGGAATAAGACGGTGTCTTTATTTTTGAGCCACTGCTCGATCAAGGCACCCGCGCCATCAAAGTTTCGCACCATGTCGGTGAGCGAAATGTAGTCTCCACCCGGCTGTGAAAGGATGCTGATGGTCGTTCCCTGAACCTCAATGTTGCTTCGCTTGGCTTTGCTCATGCGGCGCGGTGGGTGGAGTTGTTTCTATACCCATCGACTTCGACGGGAGTGGCTTCCCGCTTGGAGAGGGCGCTGCCGCAGCGGGCGTAGTCCTGGATGCGAGGGGTGTCGTGCTCAATGGCGACCAAGGAGTCGTCCACGGTCTTGCCGATGGTGGCGGACTGGAGGACGTTGGGAGAGGCTGGCTTGGCTTTGGGTGGCATCGGGGAAGTGCAGGTAGGGCGCAGGTCATCAGAGCGAGAGATGAGGCTGGCGGCAAGGCTTTCTCAGGAAAAGAACGGAGAGGGGGCGGGAGTTGGGGAGAGTTGGAGTGGGGGAGTGCTCCTTGGATCCATGACAACGACGCTGCTTCACCAACTGCCTTGCTGAAGCAATGCGTTCACATGCTCTCAAATAGGAGAGGTGTCAGTGCGGCTTGCCAAGGGGATGAAGGGCTTCCTTTGCCGATGGCACTAGGGCGGAACTGGTAGCGGAGGGGCTAAAGACGGGGTGCGGGGGCTGGGCTTTGGACTCTGGAAATGATAATCCGACGTCTGGAAACTGTTTCCAGGGGGCTGGAAACGATTTCCATGGGGCTGGCGCGACGCGGCAGGGGGCTGGCGAGACGCGGCAGGGGGCTGGCATGGCGTGCCAGGGGGCTGGCGCGGCGCGGCAGGGGGCTGGCGCGGCGTGGCGCATAGGATCAATCCACAAACAGCACTTCGTTGCTCGCCAGCAGAGCCTGCGCGTACTGCGACCACGCTGCGCTGTCGGTGTCGCGGCCTGCGAGGTAGGCGGTGGCGAAGGCGCTTTCTTTAGCCGTGGGTGGGCGTTGATACAGCAGCTCATACGCACGCTGCACCCGCTCCTCGACGGTGGGGCACTCACGGCAGACGCGCTGGGCTAGGGCATCGGCGAATTCCAGGATTACCGGGCCATTCAGGGTGAAGAGCTGCTGCAAGGGCGTGATGGTTTCGGGCCGACTCGGGCTGTGCGAACCGGGGTCGGGGAAGTCGTGCAAGCGCAACACGCTGTCCATGTCTTGGCGATCTGTCGTGGCATAGAGAGTGCGGCGATGATTGCCCGCGCTGGAGATGGAAACGGACAAGCCGCCGACCTTTAAATCCATGGTGCCTGTGGCCATGAGCATGGCATCGCGCCAGGCTTCGAGGTCGAGGCGACGACGGGCCATGCGGCTGAGCAGTTTGTTCTCGGGATCGCGTTTCTCCGACGCTGGCGCGAGGGAGGTCTGCCGCCATGCGGCGCTGAGCAGGATCTCGCGATGCAGCCACTTGATCGACCAGCCATTGGCGATGAAGCGGGCTGTGAGATCGTCGAGCAGCGCTGGGTTCGTCGGCACATCGCCGAGGTTGCCAAACTCGCTCGGCGTATCCACCAAGCCTTTGCCAAAGTGATGCTTCCACACGCGATTCACCATCACTCGCGCGGTGAGGGACGGTGCATCTTCGACGATGGCTTTCGCCAATTCCAAGCGCCCGCTGCCCGTGGTGAAGGCGCGGGGTTTGCCGTCCTTGGTCGGGAAAGCCGAGAGGAAGCGACGCGCCACGGTTTCTGCCGTGTCATTGGGATTGCCGCGACGCATGACCTCCAAGTCGCGAGCCATGGCGGGCTTGTAGTCGAGCTTGGTGCCTTTTTTGTTATCGGCTTCGACGACAAAAAGGGCCGCATCTTCCACCGCATTGGCCAGTGCCATGCTGTAGTGGGGCGTGGTCTTTAGCACCGCGATTTGCTGCTCCATGGTAGCGATGGCCGCCTCATCACTGGCGGGGTCTTTCTTGGTTTTGCGCTTCAAGACATCGCGCTCTTTTTCCAGCTTGGCGACGGCTTCGCGGGCCTTCGCCACGGGTTGCCAGATCGTCTCACTCATCATCGGGCGCTCGGCTTGCTTCACACTCGCGAAGACACCCGCGAGCGCATAATAATCCTGCGCCGTCACCGGATCGCTTTTGTGATCATGGCAGCGGGCACAGGCCAGCGTGAGGCCCAGGAAGGTGCGGCCCAGGGCATCGACGTGCTCCTCCCACTCATCCGCGACGGTGGTGCGGATGATCTCGGGCGGCAGTTGCAGTTCCTTGAAATAAGTCGGCGCTAGGCCCAAAAAGCCGAGCGAGGGCAGGTCTTTGAGCTGAAAGCCTGGCATCTGATCCACCGCGATCTGCCGCATGATGAACTCATCGTAACGCATGTCTTGGTTCAATGATTGAACCACCCAATCGCGGTACATGAATGAAGACGCGGTGGACTCTAGCCAGCTCGGCGTCTGATCCGTGTAGCGCGCCAAGTCGAGCCAGTAGCGCCCCCAGCGCTCGCCGTAGTGGGGCGTGGCCAGCAGCCTCTGCACCAGCGCTCCGTAACGGGCCTCGCTGGGATCGGCTTCAAACGCCGCGACTTCCTCCGGCGAAGGTGGCAGGCCCACGACATCGAAATACAAGCGGCGAACCAGCTCGCGTGAAGTCGCGTTGGCGGAGGGTTGCGCTCCTGCGGCTTCCATCTTGGCGAGTAGAAAGTGGTCAATCGCCGTCTTCGGCCAAGCGGTGTTCTTCACCACTGGCAGCGCATGACGCTGCACCGGAGCGAACGACCACGGGATCGGTTTCGGCCCGTCCTTCTTCACCGCCAACGCGGCCACGCCGGGCAGCAGCAGGCCGATGAGAATGAGGCGCGAGGTGATGGGCATGTGTCATTTACAGGCAGGAGGTGGCCTTCCTTTCAGGGCGATGCTATGCCCCTTCTCGACCGCCAAGCCACTTGCAAACCTCTATTGCCTTCGCGTGTGCTGCTGCTCAATGCACCTTCTTCCCCAGCCCTGAGCTGAAGATGATGATCCCTGCCACCAGCATCGAGCAGCACAGGTAGTAGAGGCCACCGACGAAGGAGCCTGTGACCTTCTCGACGGTGCCGAGCACGTAGGGGCCGAGGAAGCCCCCGAGGTTGCCGATGGAGTTAATGAGGCCTATGCTGCCTGCGGCTGCGGACTCGGTGAGGAACATGCTGGGCAGCGCCCAAAAGGCGGGCATGTAGCTCTTGAACCCTGCGAAGGCGATCATCAGACAAACCATCGTCAGCGGCAGATGGCCTTGCGTGTGCGGCATCATCCCCAGGGCTGCGGAGCCCATCACAATCGGCAGCACCGCGTGCCAGCGCCGTTCCTTAAAGTGGTCTGAACTCCAGCCAGCGTAGAGTTGCCCCAGCATCGCCACGGCGGGCGGCAGCATGATCAGCCAGGTGAGCTTGGCCATGTCCATGTTGTACCAAGCCTTCAAGATACTGGGCATGAAAAACTCGATGCCATAACTCCCTGTGACGGTGCAAAAATACACCAGCGCTAGCAGCAGCACCTTCGGGTGTTTCAGTGCTTCCAGCACGGTCATGCGCTTGCCTTTGCGGGTCTCGGCGCGTTCGCGTTCCAGCTCAGCTTCCAGTGCTTCGCCTTCCTCGGGGGTCAGCCATTTCGCCTGTTTGGGGCGATCCACCAGCCAAAAATAAACCAGCACGCCGAGGATCACCGCAGGTATGGCCCAGAACACATACACCCACTGCCAGCCCACCATGCCGAGTATGGGCGGATTATTCGGGCCATGGCCGATCTCGAGCAGCCAGTTGGAGATTTTCGGGCTGATGATCTGGGCAAACGGCGTCGCCACCATGAACATCGCCAGCGCACGACCCCGATCCCGGTTGGGGAACCAGTGGGTCAAATACACCACCACGCCAGGGAAGAAGCCCGCCTCGGCTAGGCCCAACAGGAAGCGCACGACATAGAACTGAAACGGTGTCGTCACCGCCGCTGTGAGCCCTGCCATGATGCCCCAGGTGATCATGATGCGGCAGATCCATTTGCGCGCGCTCCAGCGTTCCACCATGAGGGTGCCGGGGATCTCCAGCAGGAAGTAGCCAAGGAAGAAGATACCTGCGCCGAAGCCGATGACTGCGTTGTCAAAGTTCGGCAAGTCGCGTGTCATGGTGAGCTTGGCCACGGCCACGTTTTGACGATCAACGTAGGCGATCATGTAGCTCACGAAGAGCAACGGCAACAAGCGCCAGTAGGCTTTGGAGCGAGCGCGATCTAGCGCTGAAGAGGGTCCGGCAGGAGATAACGTCATAAGTGGCTGAAATAATGGCTAAACCCCAGTCTATGGCGGAGCTGTCTGCGATGTCGAGCGATTCGCTGCGCACGCCACACTCTCCACCGTGCAAATCGTTCACCACGCTTGCGCCCACTCTATTCCAAGGCACTGAATGCGCCTGCCCATGCCCGCTCTCGTCGTTGCCCTCCGCACTTTTCACTCTGGCCTCATCATGGCCGAGCCGCTGACGGCTGCGGAGGTGTCTGCTATCGCTCAGCACAGCGAGCAGGCGCTCGTGGGCATCGCCCAGCGCACGCGCGCACTTTTGGAAAACGACAGCGCCGAGCGCCTGCATCGTCGCTTTGCCGAGATCGCCCAGGCCGAGATACGCCGCCTGGAACTCACGCTCGACCCACCGAAGCGCGAGCCTGCTTGGCAGGAGTCCGTGGTGCTCATTTTGGATGTCGTCTTCTGGCAGGAAGGGGTGAAGCCGATGCTGCACCATGCTGCGGTGCCGGGCACCGAGGTGCATGTGATGGCCAACGATGCGGCGACCGTGGAGCGACGCGTACTCGACCACTTGCGCTTGCTGCTGCTGCGCAAAGGCGTGGGCCTGCGCAGTCTCGCGGCGGCAGCGCAGACGGCGAGCACGACGCTGAGTGAAGCCACGCCCGAGCCGAAGATAAAGACCCCACGCCAACGCGCTGAAGTCGAGGCTGGCAAAAAAGAAGAGGCTGGTGTGCTCGCCAGCATCGCCACCGATTTGACGGTGAAAGGCAGCGCGACAGACTCCGCCTTCGAGCTGGAGGCCTCGCTGCGTCTGCTCGCCGATGCGCTCGGTGGCAGCGAGCCCAGCAGCGTGCTCATCATCGGCCCGCCGGGTGTGGGGAAGAGCGCCCTCGTTCACCAGTTCGCCCGGCAGCAGCGCGAGCTTGGCTTTGCCACCACACCGCTGTGGAGCACCAGCGCGGCGCGGCTCATCGCCGGCCAGTCGGGCTTCGGCATGTGGCAGGAGCGCTGCCGCGACATGATACGCGAGGCGGCGAAGACCAAAGCCATCATCCACCTGGGCAATCTGTGGGAACTCATGGAGGTGGGGAAATTCATCGGCAACACCCAGAGCATCGCGGCCTACCTGCGTGCCGCCATCGCGCGGCGCGAGCTGTTATGCATCGCCGAATGCACGGCCGAGCAGTTCGCCATCATCGAGCGCAGCGAGCCGCATCTCGCCAGTGTCTTCCATGCCCTGCACCTGGCTGAGCCGACGCTGGAGATCACGCGCCGTATCCTCGGGGCGGCGCATGATGGCTGGGCGCGGAAGGTGAGGAGCAGCAAGAGTGCTGCGGCGACTCTGGGCGATGCGCGTGTCGATCCTACTTTTGCGGCGCTTGATTGGCTGCATCGCCTGCACCAGCGCTACACCACCTACTCGGCGAATCCTGGGCGTCCGCTGCGTTTCCTGCGCCGCCTCATGCTCGACCGCGAGCGCGGCCTCGCCCTCACACCCGCCGAGGTGACCACCGCCTTCACTCGCGAGACAGGGTTGCCCGCCTTACTGCTCGATGATGCGGTGCCCCTTGATGTTGCCGCCACGCGCGATTGGTTTGCCCAGCGAGTGCTCGGCCAAGGTGAAGCGGTGGAGGCCATCGTCAGCGTCTTGGCCACTATCAAGACGCGGCTCAATCGTCCTGGCCTGCCTCTTGCCTCGCTGCTCTTCATCGGCCCCACGGGCACGGGCAAGACCGAGCTGGCGAAGTCGCTTGCGACCTTTCTCTTTGGCAACATCGACCGGCTCGCACGCTTCGATCTGAATGAGTTCAGCGATGCCCACTCCGTGCAGCGCCTCATCGGCGGCCCTGCTGTGGGCAGTGCCGAGGGCCTGCTCACGGCCCGCGTCCGCGAGCATCCCTTCAGCGTGCTGCTCTTCGATGAGTTCGAGAAAGCGGATGCCGCCTTCTTCGATCTGCTGCTGCAAGTGCTCGGTGATGGTCGCCTCACCGATGCCTCGGGCCGCGTCGCTGACTTCAGCAACACCGTCATCATCATGACCTCGAATCTCGGCGCACGCGACTTCCAGCGCGGCAGCATCGGCTTCGGCACCCTCAGTGGCAGCGACTCGTCGAAGGCCGCTGTCGCTGACGAATCGCAGCACTTTGCCAGCGCGGTGCGCGACTTCCTGCGCCCCGAGATCTACAACCGCCTCGGTGGCATCGTGCCCTTCCACGCGCTCTCCCGCGACCTCGCCGCGAAGGTGCTGCATCGCCACCTGGCCCTGCTGCTGCAACGCGATGGCTTGAAGCTCAATGACGTGACCCTGGCCCTCGACGACAACGTCGAAGCCTGGCTGCTGCAACGTGGCTTCGACCATCGCTACGGAGCGCGTCCGCTGAAGCGCGTACTCGAACGCTCGCTGATGACACCCGTCGCCGAGGCGCTGGCCGACATCGCGCCGACACGACGCATGGGCTGCACCGTGAGCGTCGCCGTCAGTGCCACGGGCAAAGACTTGAACGTCAAAGCCAAGGCACGCAAAAAGGATGACGAAGCCATCGCAACGACTGAGGCCCGCCTCACACTCGCCCTAGAGGCGCAGCGCCTGCGCCGCAGTGCCGATAGCCTGCGCAAGTGCCACGCCATCGCCGACATGGAGAACGAACTGCCGCTGCTCTGGCAAACCGAGCGCCGCATCGCTGCCAAGCCAAAAGGCAAACCCACGCCTGCCGAAGCCCTCGCCCTGCATCGACTCGCCAGCATCCGCGAATTCATCACACGGCTAGAGACTTGCACGCAAACCCTTGCCGAGTGCGAGACGGAGTTGCTGCACGCCATCCATCGCAACACCCGCATCGAAGCCGCCATCGCCACGAGCGATCTCGCCGTACTGCGCGATGAGCTGCAACAGTTGCGCCGCCAGGTGCTCATCACCGCACAGCCAGACCATGGCGATGCGATGGTCATCCTCATCGCCGACCAGCGCGACTGGTTGCAACTCGTGGCAAGGGTTTACCTGCGGGTCGCCACCGCGATGGCGGCACGGCTCACTGCGCTCGACTACATTGTGCCGCCATCGGCCAATGCCCCATCGACTAGCGCGCAGCGCGTCTCGGCGCGATGGACTGAGCCCTTCCTCCACGAGGCACCGCCGCACTTCGTCGGCTTGCTGCTGCGCTTCCAAGGCGAGCTGGTGTTGCCCTGCTTCAATGCTGAACGAGGGCTGCATGTGCTGGAGCATAACTCCACCTCGCGCTGCTATGTCTATGGCTACGCTGGCAGCGCCTGGTCGCGCTATTCGCCGCCAGCTGAGGCGCATCGTGCCGCCTTCCTGCAAGACAAAGCGCTGGCCCATCGCCGGGTTTTCAAAGTGGCCGACGAGCGCGTCATCGACTCCATGCAAGGGCTGCGCAGCATCACGGCCAAGAGCATCGAGCGCACCATGCAGAACCTCATCGAGGAACAACTGCAACGCCAGATCGAGGAGGTGGCACCATGACCTTCACCATCCCCATCTATATAGTGGATGCCGCGCACGATGGCGACACAGGCCAGCTTTTCACCGTGCGCCCGCTGTTTTTCGATAGCCCCAGCATCACCGCCAGCCAACTCGCCCGAGCACTGGAGAAGCTGCGCTCGGCGCTGCTCGATCACTTGCTGAAGCTTTCAAAACTAGCACGCCACGACGAACTCGCGGCGTGGTCGCACGTTGGCGACATCCAGGAAGCCACGCTGAAATTGCGCTTGGAACTCAAAAGTAAATCCCTGGCCGCAACCTTCTACCTCGTCGGTATTCCCAGCCTAGGACGCGAGTTGTGGCACTCGCCCAGTGTGCCTGCGCTATGGTTCGAGGTGCTGCCTGGGCAGCAGTTGCACGCTCGCGCTACCGAGGTCTATACGCACCATCTGCGCGAGGCAGAGCGCGAGTCCGAGGCCTTCGACATGGAGCGCTACACGCTGCCACCGCGCTGCAAGGCAAGGCTCACTTTTATCGAGCTGACACTCTCGCCCTCGTACGCCCTGGAGAAGGAAGCCCCGAGCCAGCGCATGGCCATCTTCGGCAGTGAGGAGAAGATGAATGGCGAGCAAGAGCTGCGTCGCGTCGGTCGCCGACTCGACACGCTCTACCCCGATGAACTCCAGCGCAGTGTGCGACGCGATGACTTGGCGCAAGAGCTAGCGGCCAAGATGCAAGGCCGCACCCGCCGCGCCGTGCTCATCACCGGCCCGCGCCTCGTCGGCAAGTCAGCGCTGCTTCAGGAAGCGGTGCATCTCATCATGCGCAGCAAGCCCGAGCGCAGGCGCAACCAGCGCGAAGTGTGGCTCATCTCGCCCATGCGCCTCATCAGCGGCATGAGCCACGTCGGCCAGTGGGAGAACCGTCTGCTCGCCATCCTCGCCCATGCCGAGAAGCAGCAGGTCATCCTGTGTTTCGACGACTTGCTCGGACTCCTGGAGGCTGGCAAGTCCGCGTCCAATGACCTCAATGTCGCGCAAGTGCTAAAGCCCTGGCTCGAACAGCGCCGCGTGCGCCTCGTTGCCGAGAGCACCCCCGAGGTGCTGCGCGTGCTGCGGGAGCGAGATCGCACCCTCGCGGATGCCTTTGAGCTGCTGCCCATCGAAGAACCCGACGAGGATGCCACCACACACATTTTGATCCACATCACGCGCGACCTTGAACGCCTCCACGACTGTCGCTTCGAGATCAATGCCCTGAGCACCATCATGGACTTGCAGCGCCGCTTCGTCCGCGATGCCGTCTTCCCCGGCAAGGGCGCGGCCTTCCTCAAGCGCATGGCGATAAAACACACCCAGCGCCGCATCAGCCAGCGCGATGTGCTGGCAGAATTCCGCGAGCGCAGTGGCATCTCCTTGGCCATGCTCGACGACCAACGAGGGCTCTCGCGCGACCACATCCTCGGCGTACTCGGCAGCCAACTGCGCGGCCAGAACCATGTGCTCCATGCCTTTGCCGACGTGCTCATGCGGCTGAAGTCGCGGCTCAATGACCCTGCGCGACCACTCGCCGCGATGCTACTGCTCGGCCCCACAGGCGTCGGTAAAACGGAAGCCGCCAAGGCACTCGCGAAGCATCTCTTCGGCGATGCCGCGCGACTGCTGCGCTTCGACATGAACGAGATGACCGATGCCACCGCCGTCGCGAGATTGACGGGCTCGCCCAGCGCTCCCGATGGCCTGCTGACCAATGCCATCCGCCGCCAGCCCTTCGCCGTGGTGCTCTTCGACGAGATCGAAAAGGCTGCGCCCGAGGTCTTCGATCTGCTCCTCACCGTGCTGGATGAAGGCCGACTCACCGATGCCCTCGGTCGCGTCGCCGACTTCACCAATGCCGTCGTCCTGCTCACCTCCAACCTCGGTGCTCGCGCAGCGCAGACGCGTCTCGGCTTCCAGCAAGCCCCTGCCGACAGCGCCAGCGACGACCGCGCCTTCATCAGCGCGGCAGAGAATTTTTTCCGACCCGAGTTCTTCAATCGACTCGATGCCGTGCTGCCCTTCCGCGATCTCGATGAGCACGATCTGCTAGAGATTTCTGAAGCGATGATCACCAGCCTGCTTCAGCGCGATGGCCTGCGCCAGCGCTCGTGTTTTGTCCGCATCACCGACGCTGCAAAGACTCGCCTCGCCTCGCTGGGCCACCATCCCCAGCTCGGGGCGCGTGCGCTGAAACGCGTGCTCGAACGCGAAGTCGCCGAGCCCCTCGCCCTGGAGTTAGCCAGCATGACCGCCGTGGAGCCGCTGCGTATCGTGCTCGACACCAGCGAGGGCGAGCAGGGCTTCAGCACCACCGCGCAGCCTATTCATCATCTGCCCCGCAGCATCCTCTGGCCTGAGCGTCTCGCCCAGGATGAGGCCCTCGCCCGTGAAGTCCTGCCGCTGTGCTTCGATGCGCTCGACCGCATCGAGTCCCTCATCGACGAAGCCTCGCCCAGCGGCCCGGTGGAACTCACCGCCCTCACTCGCGCCCAGACACGCTACTACCAGTGGCGCGAGCAGTTCCAGCGCGTGCAGGACTTGGCCGATGCCGCTGAATTTTCCCTCCTGCCTAAACCCAAAGCCAGCGCCCGCTCCACGCTGCCCGTACATCTGCCGCACGCGCCCGCACGCAAACTCATCATCCACGGCCATCGCAATGTGAGCGTGCAGCACGACCGCGAGATCGAGGTCGAACACCTGCGCAGTGAGTTGAACGAATCCTTCGCCGCCCAGACCGAGGAATTTGCCGACACACCCGTCGTCGAGCTGGTGCGTGAGTTAGCGCTGCTGGAGTTGATCGTCACCACGCCGGATGATGAGCGCAGCGCGACGTTTCAATACGCTCCTGGGGCCAATCGCGTACTCGGAGCCTCGGCCATGGCGATAGAGTTGGTGCTCTTGTTGAACAGCATCTTTGGCGACGACTGCGCGGTGTTAGGCCATGATAAAAAGAGCCTGTCGATCAATACCCCTGCCGCGCGAGCCGTCGCGGCACAGCTCACTGGCCCCTGCTGGTGCGACCACCCGTGGCTCGCAGACTCACTCATCCTCGGCGCGGTGACGCTCGATGACGAGTCCGTCGCCGTCTCCAGGCACGGCCCCGTGGAAGTTATTTTCCGAATGCACGATGACCTCGGCGACCTCGGCACCCACCTCATCCTCGTCGATCTGCGCAGCGGCATTGAGTTCAACAGCGATGACCGCAACGACACCCTCCGCCCCATGCTGCTGAGTGCCCTGCCCTTGCCCGAGGAGTTGCGCGAAATCCTCACCACCGACGATGACACACTGCAAACGCTAAGCCCCAAGAGGCCTAAGATGGTGACGAAGCACAAAGCATTGAGCGACTCTGAGATTCCGTTTTGATGGCCGCAAGAATGCGGCGGTCACGTCGAGATCACGTTTCCTCTTTCTGCCGCGCGGGCTTCTTCACTGCCTCCACGCCGTGTGCTTTCAAGAACGCCGTCCACAGCTCCTCGCCCATCAGCTTGGAAAACAGGCGCGGATCGGATTCGGTCATATCGACCATGATGAGGCCGTCCAGCACGCTGGAGAAGTCTTTGTCCACGTTGAAGCTGAGGATCGTGCCGTTGAGCCTCAGGTAGTGTTTCAGCAGCACGGGCAAGCCTTTGCCATCCGTCTCCAGGCTAGAGATGACGGCGGAGCAGTCGTCCACATCCTGCAGTTCGGTGCTGATGAATTCCTTCAGCAGTTTCTTGCTGCCACGGAAGCGGAACGGCTGGCGCGGCTTCACCATGGGGGCCAGTTCGGGGTGCGAGCGCTGCTCTTCGAGGAAGTCCACGATGAGCTTTCGCGAGAGCTTGTCGTAGTCTTTGCTGATGCTTACCGGGCCAAAGAGCTTCTTGTAATGCGGGTTGCGGCCCATCCACACGACGACGCCTTTCCACAGCATGGGCAGGGCGGTAAGGTTGCGCTGGTAGCTCTTGCGGACAAAGGAGCGGCCCATTTCCACGGCGCGATCCAGGTGCGCGAGGAAGGGTTTTTCAAACTTGAACAGCGTGTTGGTGTAGAGTCCGCGTGGCCCGTATTCGCGCAGAATCAGATCCGCACGGCCCAGGCGGTAGGCACCCGCCACCTGCGAGTTTTTTTCATCCCAGAGGAAGATGTGCTGGTAGTAGCTGTCGTACTTGTCCAGGTCGATGTCCTGCCCGGTGCCCTCGCCCACGTCACGGAAGGTCAGCTCGCGCAGCCTGCCAATCTCGCGCATGACATGCGGAATCTCGCGCGACCCAGCGAGATACACGCTGAAGTGGCCCTGCACGGCGAGCACGCTCCCCTTGGCCTTCAACCGCTCGACCTCGGGCTTCATCAGCGCTGGTTCGGTCGCAGGCACGGCAACCTCATGGGCCAGAGCATCGAGCCCGGCTTCATTGTCGGCGACGCTGTCGGTCGCTTTTTTGCGCTTGGCCAGCACCATCGTGTGCAGGCGCAGGTATTGGGTAAGCGACTCGTTGTCGGTGAATTTTTTCAGCTTAGAAAAGGGGATCGGCGAGCCGACACGCATCTCGGTGGGCGCGTGTTTGCGGCCCAGGAACTCGCGGAAAATGAGCCCCGTGCGCAGCTTCCGATGCACCAAGCCCGCCGCGTGGAAGAGCATGCCATTCTGCCCAGGGAAATACACCGGCAGCACCGTCGCCTGCGTGCGCCGTACCAGCGAGCCGACGTGCGCCGACCATGGGCTCTCGTTCACGCCTTTGCCTGGCTTGTAGTGGGCCACCTCGCCCGAGGGGAATATGGCGAGAGCACCGCCTGCGCGCAGGAATTTCAGCGCCTCCCGCAGTGGCGCGCGATTGCGCTGGGTGGCGATCTTG
Source organism: Verrucomicrobiota bacterium (assembly GCA_031411235.1). Lineage (GTDB taxonomy): Bacteria > Verrucomicrobiota > Verrucomicrobiia > Verrucomicrobiales > Verrucomicrobiaceae > JANOAR01. The sequence continues at coordinate 15,320 of JANOAR010000119.1, forward strand.
CCGCCAAAGACATCCACCGCGAAGACATGCGGCTTCACCTCATCGAAGGCACCGATGAGTTCATTCGCCATGATCCGCAGATCGGGCCGTTGGCTGGCGATGAAGTGGCCGAGCACCACCGGGTCGAGCAGGCCAAAGGGATGGTTCGAGACGATCACCAGCGGCACCTTTTGCGGCATCACGAAGTCCTTTGGCAAGTCCACTGTGTACTGGTGCCCCATCGAGGTGAGCACCGCATCGAGCCAAGCGTAGAGCGTCTCGCCCTCGGGATGCTCCTGGTAGATGGCTTGCGTGCGTTTGTAGGCGGCCTTGAACCCAGGCAGGGCAAAGCCTTTGTCGATCAGCGGCCCCATCAGTTGGAGGAGGCGCTTGGAAAAGGGGGCTTGCAGGTGCTCTCGGAGATCAGTGATCATGGCCAGCGGGGCACGATAGTGCTGGGCAAAAGCCTGAATCGCAAGTGAGGAAAACGTCGCACAAAAGGCAGAAGGCCTCGTTTGTTTTAGGCGCTTCGCTCCAAGTCGCCCTGCCGAAGAGGCGTGGCTCGCACCAGCGGCTGCCGCTCGACCTCGGAAGGTGTATTTCCTTTGGGCTCGCGCCGGAAGTCCAACTCCAGTTGCTGCCAACGCACGGGAGGCAAGACGACGACGGGCACACTGCGGGGTTTTTTGACGATGGGCAGGAGGGCGCAAAGACGGTGGAGCAGAGAGTTAAACTGCGGTTGAATGTATTTCATACTTCTTAACTGTTCACATGAACAGATAGCTGTCAAACGCCGTTCTATTCTGCCGCTGCCCTCGACCCTTTTTACTCCCCATTGAGGCGAGGTGCGCTAATCTCGGGCTCGATGCAAGCCTCCTCCTTGACTGATTCCCTGCCCCGCCGTCTGTCCATTCCCGAGTATGCCATGGCCCTCGCGCATGTGGCAAGCCTGCGCTCTGAAGACCCCTTCCGCAAAGTAGGGGCGGTGGCGCTGGACTTCGACAATCGAGTGATCGGCACGGCCTACAATGGCCTCGCGCCGGGCTTCAATGCGAGCCAGGACTTCTGGCTGGATCGCGATCAACGGCGGAAATTTATGATCCACGCCGAGGTCAATCTGTGCAGCCTCTTCACCCGAGGCAACGTGCGCCTCATCGCCTGCACGACGATGCCCTGCACCAGTTGTATGCAGATGCTGTGCGCCTATGGCGTGCGCGAGATTTATTATGGCGAGGACTACCCTGAGTCCGAGGCCAGCTCCCTCTCGAAGCTCTACGACGTGGCGCTCATCCAGATGGAAAACTACCCGAAGATTGCGCCGACGGTCTGAGCAGCGGCTTACTTTTTCAGCCCGGACGGGGTGGCTCGCGGGTCAGTGCCATAGGTGGCACCTTGCTCTTCCGTGGGGAGCTTGGGTTTCGACGCCTGGGGCTTGTCTTCAGCAAACCAGATGTTCTTCTCAAAGTGAAAGGTCTCAGGCGCAGTGTTGCCGCCGATGTTGATTTCGATCTGAACCTGCGAGCGCCGAAAGATGATGCGGTTGTTCATCACGTTTACGTTTCGGCACGGCACAAAATCCGGCCCCGTGGTCTCCTGGAGGATGCGGAAAACCCACTTCTCGGGATACAAAATAAGGTTGTCGATGAACTCCGCGCCATCGACACCGACAAAGGCGGCAGCGCAGGAACTGCCTTCAATGAGGTTCTCGCGAACGATGATGCGGCTGGCCTCATACTTTGCGCCTTGGGGGCGAAAATAAGCGAGGCCAGTGGAGCCACCAATGTTGAGTGGTCGCTCACCTGCGCGGGTGAAGTGGCACATCTCCACCGTGATGTCCGACGAGCCACCTTTGAGCTGAATCGCAGCGCTGGCGGTGAAGCCTTCTTTGCCAATGAAGTGACAGCGCGTGATCAAGGACTGATGACAGCCCACGAAGTCAATGCCTTGGCCACCCCAGCCCGTGATGGTGCAATCGCGGATGGCCAAGGCAACGAGCCCCGAGCATTTGATGCCATCGTGATTGCCCTTGGGGCCGATGTCCGAAATGTCGATATGATCCAGGGTGATGCCCGACACCGGACTCGTTAGATTACCGCCATCATCCAGGTTCAAACCATTGCCAGTTTGTCCGCTGACGCGCAGATGGCGAAGCTTCAAACCAGGGCAACGCGAGAATTGCCAGCCATTGGTGCCGCCTTTGAAATGCGGCGGACTTTCCACGTCCAGAGCCTCAATGGTTAGGCCGCTGACGCCACTGACTTGCTGACCGCCAGGATAGTCGCCTGGGGCGAATTTTAGCGTTGTGTTCGGCTGAAGGTCGCGCAGGGCAGATTTGAGGTCTGTGGCAGAGCGCACGATCACTTCAACGCCGTGACAAGCGCTGGCCATCAACACAAGCACCGTGGTGAGGCAGAGTATCGAGTGTGTGGATTGGGTGCGCATGGGCGGCAGACTACGCTACTGAATTGATGGTTGTCTCGTCTCGTGGGCGATCACGCTCAAGACTGGGGCTACTTCAGCTTGGCATCGAGTTCATCCAGCTTGAAGCGCACGCTAACGACATAGGCCAACTCGCCCTCAGTCCAGTGGCCATAGGTGGTGGTGACGAAGGTGCCATCGGGCAGCAATTCAACGCCTGGGTAGGTGCAGTCCGCGCCTTTGGTGTTGTCCATGATGCGGATGCGGTACTGGCCTTCCGTGCCATTAACGATGTCGTCGTATTTGCCGACCCAGCCCACCCAGTCGCCCTTCGTCGGGCTGACGTGGGTGGTGTCGCGGAAGGTGATAAACAGGCGTCCATCGGGGGCATACTTCGCAACGTGGCGGTCGCCGGTTAGAGCGGCGGGCAGCTCTTTCGGCTCCGTCCAGGTGAGGCCTTCATCGTTCGAAAAGATGACGAAGGAGTTGTACTTGCGGCTGTTTTCGCGCAGCAATACCGCGATTTGTTTGCCATCGGGGGAGCGCAGCACACCGGGTTCACAGAGGTTGGCATCGGGCAGCATGGCGATGGGGGCCGGGATGCTCCAGGTGAGGCCGCCATCTTTTGAAAGGGTGGTGTAAACCCAGAAGCGCCAGGGCTTGGCCGCTACGGAGGTGTGGTCGCTGTGCGGGGTCTTGACGCGATATTTTTCCTCATCGCCGCCGCGAATGAAGCGCCCATCATCATGGAAAAAGGCGAGGTAGTGGCCGGGTGTTTTCAAGTCGATAACCGTGGCCATCGTCACCACGCCACCGAAGGCACCAATGGCTTTCAGTTCGCTCCAGCTCCCGCCGTCGTCCTCGGTGACAGCCATGCGGATGGGATACAAACCGCTGAACATGATGATGCGTTTCTTCCCTGCGGCATCCACCACGCGGTGCAGCGTGGGCACTTCCAGCGAGGTTTCCCAGGACTTTGGTGTGGGCAATCGCTCGCTCCAGGTGAGGCCCGCATCGTTGCTGCGTTTATAAACGATGGCACCTCGGCCATGCCCTTTCGGATACACGGTGAGCATGGTCTTTTGGTCATCCAGCAGCACCGTGGTCGGGTGCCCGAGGTACTGCCCCGGCTCGCGATCAACGATGACTTGGCGCTGCTTTTCAGCACTGATATCGACGATGGGAATCGTGTAACCCGGCGCGAGCTTGGTCTTCAAGTTCTTGGGCACCGCGAGGGCGGTGTCCTTCTTTTGCAAGGCTGTCTGCTGGGCAAAGCTGAGGGCGGCAGACAGACAGAGGAGGGCGGCGGCGAGGCGAGATATGCAGTGCATGATGCTGCATGGAACGGCTCTCGAAGCACGCCCATTGCAACTCATGCGCTGCCTATTCCCCTCGAACTCAGCGCTCGATCACATCACCATGCCACCATCCACCGTGAGCACTTGGCCAGTGATGTAGCGGGACTCCTCGCTGGCAAGGAAGGCAGCAGCAGCGGCGATGTCGCTGGCCTCGCCCATTCTCGCGAGCGGCACTTTTTGCACGATGGCTTCCTTCACTTTTTCATCGAGCACATCGGTCATGTCGGTAGCGATGAAGCCGGGGGCGATGGCGTTGACGGTGACGCCACGGCCTGCGAACTCACGAGCCATCGACTTGGTGAAGCCAATGAGGCCCGCCTTGCTCGCCGCGTAGTTAGCCTGGCCCGCGTTGCCCATCAGGCCGATGACGGAGGCGATGTTGATGATGCGAGCGTTCTTCTGTTTTAAGATGCTGCGCTGGAAGGCCTTCACGAGGTGGAAGGCTCCTTTCAAATTGGTGTTCAGCACCAGATCCCATTCCTCGTCGCTCATGCGCAGCAGCAGATTGTCGCGGGTGACGCCAGCGTTGTTCACCAGGATGTCCACATGGTCGAAGTCAGCGAGCACCTGCTTGCCCAGCGCAGCCACGGCGGCGCTGTCGGCGACATCCACGGCATAGCCCTTGGCACTGCCGGGATGCGTGGCATTCAGCGCCTCAGCGACGGCGTTGGAGTTGGCCTCGGTGCGGCTGACGATGGCGACGCGTGCGCCCTCAGCGACGAAGCGTTCTGCGATGGCCCGGCCAATGCCACGGCCTGCGCCAGTGACGACTGCGATTTTATCTGTGAGTTTACCCATGCCGCATACTGACCAGAGGGCGCGGGCGTGCAACTTTCAAATTGGCGGCGAGGCCGTTGCTGATCCAGCCGAATGCTGAAGGCGGCATCTGTGATCCAGCCTTGCTCGATCCGCAGAAAACACCGACCTCCGCTAACGTGAATTCGTGGGTCAGCATCGCGCAGGCAATGAGGGGGAAAACACACCCCAAACCCACCTCAATTCTAGCCATTCAAAAAACGGCCCAAAAGCGCCCAATTTTTCCCGCTAAAAAAGTGCTGAAAACTCAATAAACATCTTGGTTCCAGCGTGCATCTCGCCATAGTGAAAACTCTCCCTTCAGGCACCTCATTTTGACACCCGTCAGAGGCACCTCCGAAGCCCTCAAAAAGGGCCTCGATTTTGTGGGGGGATTTGACCTCAACGAGACACGGGCTGCCAGCCCGTTTCCCCCGCCCCAGAATACCGCCCTCCATGACCGACGAACAACTCGAAAACGCAGCCTTCACCGCCGTCGCAGATACCCAAGCCTACGGTGCCGATCAGATCCAAAAACTCGAAGGCCTCGAAGCCGTCCGCCTCCGCCCCGGCATGTATATCGGCGACCCCGATGAGCGCGGCCTGCACCATTGCGTTTTTGAAGTCGTCGATAACAGCATCGATGAGCACCTCGCCGGCTACTGCAAAAACGTCTGGATCAACCTCCACACCGATGGCTCCATCACCATCCAAGACGATGGCCGTGGCATCCCCGTCGAGATGCACCCCAAGGCCGGCATCCCCACCGTTGAGCTTGTTTTAACCAGCCTCCACGCAGGCGGTAAATTCGGAGATGGCGCGTATGAATTCTCCGGCGGCCTGCACGGCGTCGGCGCGAAATGCACCAACGCCCTCAGCGATTGGTTCAAGTGCCAAGTCTTCCGCGACGGCAAAATCTACGAGATCGGCTTCCAGCGCGGCATCACCACCGAGCCCCTGCACACCGTCGCCGACCTCGACGACCCCAAGGCCACCGGCACCAAGATCACCTTCTTCCCCGATGCCACGATCTTCCACCAAACCATCGCCTACGTCTTCGATCGCCTGCTGACCCGCCTGCGCGAGCTAGCCTTTCTGAACCCCGGCATCAGCATCACCCTCACCGACGAACGCGTCGAACCTCTGCGCCAGAGCGTGCTGGTTTATCGCGACGGCATCAAACAATTCGTCAAAGAACTCGGTGAAGACGACCAAGGCAAAAAGATCAAAGAACTCGTCAACGACGCCCCCATCGCCATCTCGGGAAAACGCGAAGTCACCATCGACGACAAGCAGAAATTCATCCTCACCGATTGCGTCCTGCAATGGAACAAAGGCCTCAACGAGCAGACCCTCTGCTTCGCCAATGCCATCCCCAACCCCGACTTCGGCACCCACTACACCGGCTTCAAAACCGCCCTCACCCGAGCCGTAAAAAAATACATTGCCGACAACCCCAAGAACTTCAGAGAGAAGCTCCCCGAGATCGAAAGCGACGACTGCCGCGAAGGCCTCATCTGCGTCCTCAGCGTCAAATTACCCAACCCGCGTTTCAACTCGCAGACCAAAGTCAAGCTCGTCAACGGCGAGGTCGAAGGCGTCGTCTCCTCGATCATGTATGAAGGGCTCACGCGCTTCTTCGATGAGAACCCCGATGAAACCAAGAAGGTCATCGACCAAATCATCATCGCTGCCAAGTCGCGTGAAGCCGCCAAACGCGCCCGCGAAAACATCCGCAAAGACGCCCTCAGCAGCGGCGGCCTGCCCGGTAAACTCGCCGACTGCTCCGACCGCGATCCCGCCAACACCGAGCTGTTCATCGTCGAAGGTGACTCCGCCGGTGGCTCCGCCAAAATGGGCCGCAACCGCAACAACCAAGCCATCCTCCCGCTGCGTGGAAAGCTGATCAACACCGAGAAAGCCAAGCTCGACAAGGTGCTGCAAAACAAGGAAATTCAGACCATGATCACCGCCATCGGCGCTGGCATCGGCGGCAGCACCGAGCGCGACCGCGAGAAGGGCGAAGACCTGGTGAACGGCACGTTCAACATCGACAAGCTGCGCTACCACAAGATCATCATCATGACCGATGCCGACGTGGATGGCAGCCACATCCGCACCCTGCTGCTCACCTTCTTCTACCGTCAGATGCCCGAGTTGATGAAGCAAGGCCACATCTATGTCGCCCAGCCGCCGCTCTACCAAGTCACGCGCAAGAAGCAGGAAAAGTATGTGCAGAGCGATGTCGAAATGGACGCCTGGCTGCTGCAACTCGGCAGCGGCGAGATCAGCCTGCGCAACATCGACGACGGCAGCACCGTCGCCACCGAGCGCCTCAAAACCATCCTCGATCTGCTCGTCCCCGTCGCCAAATTTGCCGACCTCATCCGTCGTCACGGAGGTGATTTTGAAGCCTACTTGCAAGCCCGCGATGCCGCCACAGGCACCCTGCCGCACTACCTCGTCTTCATTCGTGAAGGCAACGAATCGAGCACCCACTACCTCCTCGACCAAGAGCAGCTCGCCGCCTTCGCCCTGCAAAACAGCGACCTCCATCTCTTCGCCCAAACTCACGCCAGCGCCCAGCCCAACGCCAACGGCGACACCCCCACCGCGACCGCCAAGCCCAACCGCCGCGCCCGACTCATCGAGATCCACGAAGCCCAAGGCATGAAGACCCGCTTCCAGCAGCTCGACGACCTCGGCCTGCACGTCGAACACTTCAGCAGCCAAGACAAACCGTTGTTCGAGATCATCGAAGGCGAAGGCGACAACGCCAAATGCCACCCCGTCTTCAGCCTCCCCGGCATCTTAGATAAGGTCATGGAAATCGGCAAACGCGGCATGGAAATCAAGCGCTTCAAAGGCCTCGGAGAAATGAACGCCAAGCAGCTCTTCGAGACCACCATGGACCCCAAGAAACGCACCCTGCTGCAAGTCCAGTTGAACGCCGACAACGGCATCGAAAGCGAACGCATGTTCAGCATCCTGATGGGCGATGTGGTCGAGCCCCGGAAGCATTTCATTGAGGAGAATGCGCTGAATGTGCGGAATCTGGATGTGTGATGAGCCAAGGCACATCACAACCCGGTAGCGCAGGCGACCTGCCAACCTGAATGCCTTCTGCCGCTGCCTAACCACTTCGCCTGTTGCCCCGAATGGTGAACCTAAAGCCCCCAAACATCGCGTGAAACTCCAGCCATCGCCGGTCTATACGACGCCCAGCCAAGCCTTTGGCTTGCTCGTTGTTATGGCAGTATCATCACTCGGCATTGGGTTGCAAGCACAGCCCAATGAGCCCTCCCCGAAGCCTAGCTCCGGTCTGGTCGAGCGTGAGCTAAAGCGGCGTGCCGATGCTGCAAAAATCCAACCCGAAGTGAAGCACCAGCAGCAACTCGCGGGAATCCTGGGGGAACCCTTCGTTGCCTACAATGAGAAGCCGATGGAGATGCCGAAGCGGGTAGCGATGCTCTGCGGCAGTATTCTCGAAGTCGTCGGCCCGCACGAGAGTCATTACTCTAGCGTCTTCTCAAATGCACTCGCTGAGGAGTCGATGCGCAAGGGGAAGACTGACTATCCAGTTGGTAGCATAGTTTTGAAAGCTAAGTACGCCGATAAGAACGGAACACAGGTCGAGCTGATGACTCTAATGATCAAACGCGAGAAAGGCTACAACCCAGAGCACGGAGACTGGGAATACCAGGTTACAAATCCTCGGGGTTGGGTGTTAGCCCAGGGCAAAATCGACTCTTGTATCAAGTGCCACGATAGCTTCGCTAAGACTGGGTATGTTTCACGATGGTTCGCGGATGCCACCAAGGGAGGTGAACGGAATAAATCTTGGGACAAGGTTCAGATCAATAAGGAAGAAGACAAGGGTAGCAAAAGATGATTCGAGCTGACACCATCGCCACTGCAGTCCCCTTCGACACCCAACGCTTCGCCAATTATGCGGCAGCGTTGGACGCTGAACTAACTGGCCCCAACGCCAAAGGCGTTCCAGCCAATAGCCCAGGGTTGCCCAAGCGAGCTGTAAGCGAGTCTGGGCTACCCTGGGTCAGCGCCCCACGCATCCCCCATCCCAAGGCCGAACCCCAACGGGGTTCCAGCCTCGCAGCCCAAGACCATGCCGCGCGCTCGACCTCTCGGCTGCAACCCACGTTGGGGTTGCCCCTTCAGCTTCGGTCATCATTCCACGCCCAACCCAGGGTAGCCCCAGCTCGCCCAAGGCTCATTGTAGCAACCCTGGGCTACACGCTGCAACACCCTTGGCGTAACGACTCGGAGCGCAGGCCAACGCTTTGCTCAATCACCCAGCGCAGCGCTTTCGGGCTAAAGCCCAGAACTACTCTCCTCATCACCGCGCACCTCTCGAACTAGCCCTTTCCCACAACACAACCACACGCCTTCAATCCCGTCCCTAGCACCTTATGCCCCCACCACCCGCATCCCTCGCACCTGACCTCATCCCACGGCCTATCTCGGTCGCTGAAGAAGTCAAAAACTCGTTCCTCGACTACTCCATGTCGGTCATCATTTCGCGTGCGCTGCCCGACGTGCGCGATGGGCTAAAGCCCTCGCAGCGGCGCATTCTTTACGCGATGCATGAGCTATCGCTCTACCCGCCGAAGAAGCAGATGAAGTGCGCGAAGATCTGCGGCGACACCTCGGGGAACTACCATCCGCACGGCGAAGCGGTCATCTACCCGACGCTCGTTCACATGGGCCAGCCTTGGGCGATGCGCGAGACGCTCATCGATCCGCAGGGAAACTTCGGCTCGGTGGAAGGCGATCCACCGGCCGCCATGCGTTACACGGAAGCCCGCATGACGCACCTCGGCGGAACGCTGATGTCCGACATGGACAAGGACACGGTGGACTTCGTGCCCAACTACGATGAGCGACTCACCGAGCCCACCGTCTTCCCAGCGGCATTCCCCAATCTCATCGTCAATGGTGGCACTGGCATCGCGGTCGGCATGGCCACCAACATGCCGCCGCACAACCTTGGCGAAGTGGTCGATGCGGTATGCGCGCAGATCGACAATCCGGCGATTACTTGCAGCGAAATCATGCAGCACATCAAAGGCCCCGACTTCCCCACAGGCTGCGTGATTCATGGCACCTCGGGCATCCGCGAGTATCTGGAAACCGGCCACGGAGCCGTGCGGATGCGCGGCCAAGCCGAGATCGTTGAGAACGGCGGACGCGACCAGATCATCATCACCGAGATCCCCTTCAACGTGAACCGCGCCGAGCTGGTGAAGCGCATCGCGGAGCTGGTGAATGAGAAAATCATCGTCGAAATCAGCGGCATCCGCGACGAGTCCGATGAGAACACCCGCGTGGTCATCGACCTAAAACGCGAAGCCCGACCGCAGGTGGTGTTGAACAACCTGTATAAGTTCACCGCACTCGAAAGCAGCTTCAGCATCCACATGCTCGCCATCGACGGCGGCAGGCCGCGCGTGCTCGCGATGAAGGACGCCATCGCCTGCTACATCGAGCATCGCCGCGAAGTCATCATTCGCCGCACACGCTTCCTTTTGCGCAAGGCCGAGCTGCAAGCCGAGAAGCTGGAAGCCTACTTGCTCGCCCTTGGGCATCTGGATGACTTCATCAAGATCATCCGCGACAGCCGCAATCGCGATGAGGCCCGCGATGGCTTGAAGAGCTACAACTTCAGCGTCGCCACAGCCAAGGCTCTCGGCATTCTCATCCGTGGCCAGCCCAGCATCATCGGCGAGCGCTACCAGTTCACCGATGTGCAGGTGGATCACATTCTAGAGCTGCGCCTCTACCAGCTCACCGGCATGGAGCGCGACAAGATCAAGGCCGACTACGACGCCCTGCTCGCCAGCATCACCGATCTCATGGACATCCTGGCCAAGGAGCATCGCGTGCTGACCATCATCAAAGACGAGCTGCGCGCCATCAAGGCCAGACACGCCACGCCACGCCTGACCCGCATCGACGCGAATGCTTCCGGCATCGAAACCATCGACCTCATCCCCAACGACACGACCATCGTGACGATGACGCACTTCGGCTACATTAAGCGTACCCCGCCTGCTGAGTACCGCGTGCAACGCCGTGGCGGCAAAGGCTTGAAGGGCATGGAGACACGCGAGGCGATGTCTAAGGAAGAGAAGAACGACTTCGTGGAGACGCTCTTCAGCGCCAACATGCACGACTTCCTCCTCTTCTTCACCAACACGGGGCGCGTCTATGTGGATCGCGTCCACACCCTCGTTGAAGCCCCGCGCACGGGTCGCGGACGCAGCATCAAAAATGTGCTGAGCCTGCGCCCCGAAGAAAAAGTGGCCACCGTGCTACGCCTCGAAGCTCACGGTGCCGAAGACGCCGCGATGTGGGCAGCGGATCGCTATGTGCTCTTCGCCACGAAGGATGGCACGGTGAAGAAGACCGCGCTCGAAGCCTTCAAAAACTATAGGAACAACGGTGTCAACGCGATCACCATCGAAGAAGGCAACGACCTCGTTGATGTCATCCTCACCGATGGGAGCAATCAGATTTGCCTCATCACGCATGAAGGCTCCTGCGTGCGCTGCGAAGAAACCGACATCCGCCCCACGGGCCGTTCGTCGATGGGCGTGGCAGGCATTCGCCCCGCCGAGGGCGATTATGTTGTTGCTCTCACAGCGGTGCAGCCGGGCAAAACACTGCTCGTCGTCAGCGAGAACGGCATGGGCAAGCGCACCGAGTTTGAAGAGTATCGCCTGACCAATCGCGGCACCAAAGGCGTTATCACGATGAACGTCACCGACAAGACCGGCAAGGTCGTGAAGGGCATGGCGGTGAAGGATGACGAGGAACTGATGATCATGACCAGCACGGGACAAAGCGTGCGCATCAAGATCGCCACCATCCGCGAGACAGGCCGCAATGCCCAGGGCGTGAAGCTCATGGATTTGAAGAAGGGCGAGATCATCCAAGATGTCGCTGCGGTGATCGCCGAGGAAGAAGATGCCACGGAGGCTGGTGAAGGTGAAGACGTAACCCCTGCTGATGGTGTGGAAACTGACAGCGCCCCGCAAGCCGAGGCTGATGTGGCGGGTGAAGCCGACGAAGCGCAAGAGTAGTGATGAAATGACGATGCAGGCGGCCTGCCGATGTGCCGCCGCCTGCATTCGTTAGCGTAGGCGCGTTCGACAGAACGCGGCCTTCGCGCTAATACCTAGGGCGTGAGGCGAAGTTTTGCTTGCGAGGGTCGGTGGGGCTAAAGATCACGTTGCTCCCGCCATTGGTGAAGTTGCCATGACTGCCGTCGTTGTACTGGTGGTTGTTGGAGTGAACTCTGAGGTCGTTGGGACGAGTCACTTCGACGGCGACGCCCGAGTTCACCACCACGGTATTGCCTGCGATGGTCGCGGGGCCATCGAGGGTGGAGTTGCCGACGAAGCGAACGGTACCGTTGGCACCTTGGGCATAAAGTTTGATGCCCAGGCCTGCGGTGATGGTGCTGTTGCCGATGAGGATTTCACCATTGGGGCTGAGGGTGGTGGCTTTGAACAACTCGGTGGCGGTGACGTTGGCGTAGTTGATGGAGACGTTACCAGCGAGGGTGCCATTGGTGCGCACTTCGACATTTTGGCCGTCGATGGTGACCACGCCCAAGGTGCCGTCGATGTTGACGTTGCCTGTGTTGGACTCCAGCAGAATGCTGAGCAGATCGCTGCTCACAATGCGATTGAGCACGGCACTGCTGGTGACGTTGAGGTCGAGTTCAGCCGTGATGTCGAGACTTTTGGAGGCGGCGATTCTTGCGCCTTCGCTGATGTTGACGGTGCCACCAGCGGCCATTTTTACTTCGGCAGCTTTGATGGTGGGCGAGGTAACAACATAGGCACCTTTGGCGGGCTTGGGTTTCGCCGGGGATTGGGGGACTGGGTTGCCTACCTCGGTGGTGATATTGATGTCGCCACCGGCAGCGATGTTGAAGCTGCCATCGGGGATGCTCACCGCTGCAGAGCCGCTGAAGGCGGTGATATTGACATTGCCACCCACCCCGTTTTCGAGCTGAGTGTAGAGCAGCACATCTTGATCTGAGCCCGTCATGAGAAAGCCCGTCTGCCAGTCGATGCTACCACTGGCAGCGAGCACTAAGCCGGTGAGTTCTTGTGGGGCTGAGACGAGCTGGCTACCTGCGCCATCGAGATTCCAGGTGCCAGAGCTTCTGGCGTTGTTACGCGGATTGATGTTGCTGAGTAGGATGTTGTTGGCGGAGGCGAGGATGAGATTTCTGGGGCCGGGTATGGAGTCCACTTGCGGCTGGCCGATGATGGCGAGGTCATCGACGAGGAAGCTCGACCAGGGGCCATTGCTGCGGATGAGGCTATCGACTTTTGAAATGGGAGCGTTGTCGGTGGGGCCGAGACGATGGGTGGGTTTGTTGAAAAGATAAACTCCGAGTGAACCTTCGCTAACGGGCCGATAGATGCTGCCTTGGCCCGTGCCACGAGTGCCATCGAACTCAGCGGTGATGGTGGGGTCGGTGACGATTTGGCCATTGTCGTCGAGCACGGCGTAACCACCAATCTGGGGCGGATGTACTTGGTCGGGGTTGTTTGGATTATTGTCGGGGCGAGGGCCGTTGGCGGGGCCACCGGGTGCGCCAGGGCCGGGAGGCGGCGTGCCTTCGCGGGCACCAAAAAAAGGAGTGAGCAACTGGCGAGCTTCGTTGGTGAGGGTGACTCGTGTGCCCTGGCCAGGGAGCATGAGGGCCGTCTTGAGCAGCTCGCCATCTTGCTTGCGCTGCTGCTGTTGCTGCTGGGCTTGCTGCATCTGGTTGGCGTTGCCGAGGGGTTGAAACTCAGATTCATTGGTGAGTTTGGAGGATTGTTTGAGCCGCTCCAGATCGACTTGCACGGGCTCGGGGATGTTTTTCCCATCGGGCTTCATGAGCACCATATCGCCTGGGCCTAAGGTGCGGAATTCGCTGGGCTTGTCATTGCGAAATAGATCCAGCGATCCCTCCAAGACGATGACTTTGACATAACCATTGGGCTGATACTCGACGAGGATCGTGGTGCCTGTGACGGCGGCAGTGATTGCAGCGGTGCGCACGCGAGCACCGCCCATTTGTTTGGGCACTTGGAGCAGGATGGTACCTTGCTGGAGGTCGATGGTGCGGGAGCCTTGATCGAGGCTGAAGATGGAGTTGGCCCCGAGTCGGGTGAGGGTGCCATCGCCAAACTTTAGCTCAGCGCGTGATTTGGCTCCTGTGCTCACGGCGGTTTTGCCGCTGATGGTATCGCCCACGGCAGCGGCTTGCGAGGGGGCTTGATCGGGGAGCTTTTTCACGTCGTTGATGACGCGGGTGAATTGGGCCTCGCGAAGGGCAGCCGCTTGCGAGGCAGTGGCCAAGACGATGGCGATGAGGAGGGTAATAAGGTGTTTCATGGCGGCTTGGAGTTACTTGAAGTGAGGTCTAAAATTTGATCCTGACGCCCAGGCCACCGCCCAAGTTTGCGGCTTCATAATCATACACATCGTAGTCCGAGTTGTTGAAGCTGTATGTGGCGCTGAGATAGATTTCGCACCACTTCCAGGGCACATAGCTAACCCCGAAAGCGATGCTGTGGAAGTTATCGCTGCGATCCAGCTCCGAGTAGTCGAAGTAGGTGTAGCGGTAGCCGAGCGAGAGTTGCAGATCCTGCATGAGCTTATAGCGCCAACCCACATCGGCGCTGTATTCATTGCGTTTGATGGCGGCGACATCGACGTCGATGTCCCAGTCGCCCATGAGGCCTAAGTTGATGCTGTTGCGGCGGTCGATGAGCACAAGCTTCTGGATGCCAGCACGGATGGAATGGCTGTTGAGCAGGGGTTCAAAGTCCTGGGTGATGCGGTTATACTGGTAGCCAGCAAAGATCAGCGAGTCAGCCAGTTTGGGCACGGCGTAGAGCAGCGAGGCATTAACCTCTAGGGACTCAAAGTTGAGCGCCTCCAACTCATTGTAGCGAAACCAATCCTCACTGACGCCAATGTCGGCGAATAACTTATTGCCCAGCTTGGGCTGGTAGGCAGCGGCGGCACGCCAGCCATAGAAACTATCGCTCAGCTCGCCTGTGGAAGTATGCGCGGCGTTGTCGGTATAGAACATGAAGCCGTCGGCGGTGAAGCGAAAGGGCTCGGACTTGGGCACTTGTTTCAAGATCAACTGCTGGCCAATGTCGTCATCGCCGGGCGAGGTGGGCGCAAAGGCTGTGTCATCGGTGATGGAGCGATTGGACAGGCCCGCAGAATCCTCAAGCGTGGGGGCGCTGCGTGGTGCCACGGCCTCAGTGCGGCGTGAAGCATCGGCTGCGGGGGGGATGGGGGATTGCGCCGAGAGAGAGGCGGCAGTAAGACATAGCAAGGCGATGACGAAGTGGGAGACGTTCATGAAGAGCGGGAGAGCGGCACGTTGCAAGGGGAGAAGTAATTACGAGGAAAAGCTATCGGGAGGGCGGGCGCAGGTCAATCACGATTGACTTTCCCCAGGCTCCGCCGCCATCCTCGCAGTTCGTATGCCAGTCCCCTCGAAATCAAAGGCTAAGCAACGCACCTCGCGTGGCGCGGTGCTAACTCGTCTCGCCACAGTCATCGTGCTCGGTGTCCTTGCAGCCTACTTCGGTGGCACGGTGGCGGATCATTGGCAACAGCGCAGCGGAGGCCAGTCCACCTTGGCCGAGCAAGCGCTGCGTGTGCCTAGCTACGTGCTGCAACTGATGGAGTGGAAGCTGCAAAACTTCATCCATGCCTCGGGCAGGCCAGCGCCAGCTCGCGAGGAGATCGTGATCCTCGGCATCGACGCAGCTTCGATGGAGCTAAAAAGTGCGTTCGATGAAGACATTGCCGAGAGCAAAACGCTGCAACTTATGAAGAAAGGCTGGCCGTGGTCGCGCGAGGTTTATGCGCCCATGATTGATAAGCTGGTGCAAGCCGGAGCGAAGGCCGTGATCATCGACTTGATGTTCCCCGGCCCCTCACTCACGCATCCCGAAGGCGATGCGGTGATGAAGGCGATGCTAGCCAAACATCCCGGTAAAGTGGTGCTCGCGGCCAACTATGCGCGCTCCATCAGCGGCAATGAAGTGGTGCCCAGCCTGACGCTGCCCTGCGATGAAATCGTGCCTGCGGATGCCGTGCCACCGCAGTCCATTGGATTCGTCAACTACTGGGCCGACGATGATGGCGTAGTGCGGCACGCGCGATTTTATCGCACCATGGCCGAGGAAATAGGGCGCGTGGCGGATGCTAGTGAAGCCCCCATGCCATCGCTGGTCGCCGAGGCACTGCGGGCTACGAGGCAAGAGAAAACACTGCCATCGCCCGGCGATGGCGTGTTGGTTCACTTCGGCCATCCCGACAACTATGAGCCACTATCGCTGCATGAAATCCTGGTGCCCGATCTGTGGGAAACGAACTTCAAAAGTGGCGCTGTGTTCAAGGATAAGTTTGTCTTCATCGGCCCTGCTGCAGCGGATTTACAGGACTACCATCTCACGCCGATGGGCCGATTGCTCGGGGTTCAAGTCCATGCCCATGTGCTGGCTGCGGCGCTGAGTGGCAGCTTTCTGCAAGCCATGCCGGGGTGGTGGCGCTGGGTTCTGACACCGCTCGCCGTGGGCGGCGGCTTGCTGCTCGTGCTGCTGTGGGGTGGGCGTCCGCTGGGCACTTTGTTTGCCTTCATCATGCTGACGATCTTGGGTGTGGTGGGCTGCTGGTGTGCGTTTATTTTTGGGCAGAGGGTGATCGAGGTCGTGGCTCCGCTGCTAGCGCTGAATCTCTTTGGCATCACGGGCCTAGCCTTTGACCACATGCTGGCACGGCGGCGTATGGATGCGCTGCGTGGGCAGCTCTCGCGCTACTTTTCCCCCGACCATGCGGAGGAGTTGCTGCGCGATCCCGAGGGCTTTGAAGCGATGACGGCGGGGCAACGGCGCACCGTGGTGGTGCTGTTCTCGGACGTGCGTGGGTTTACCAGCATGGCGGAGAAACGACCTGCCGATGAACTGGTAGCGCAGCTCAATGAGTATCTCGATAGCATGGTGCAGATCGCATTTGGTCAGCGCGGGATGATCGATAAATTCATCGGCGATGCCATCATGGCCATCTGGGGCCGCATGGGCGGTGCGCAGTCCGCGCAGAGTATTATTGATGACTCGATGCGGGCCGTGACCACGGCGTTGCGAATGCGGGCGGGGATGATCGAGCTGAACGAGCGCTGGAAGGTTGAGGGACAACCGACGCTGGCCTTTGGCCTGGGCATTCATCAGGGTGAAGCCATCGTCGGCGACATTGGCTCGATCTCCATGCCGCGCATGGAGTTCACCGTCATCGGCGATAGCGTGAACACAGCGGCACGACTGGAAAGCGCGACGAAGCAGTACGGTGTTGATGTGCTCATCAGCGATGTGGTTTATGAGCGTGTGAAGGAGCACTTCCTCTGCCGCACCGCCGACCTCGCCAAGCCTGTGGGCAAGACCATTGCCGTGCCGATCTACACGGTGCTCGGCTACGCGGGTGATACGCCGCCAGCGGGTCTTGCCGCGTTTGAGCAAGGCATCGCGCAGTATCGCGCGGGCGACTTCGAAGCCGCCATTCAGAGCCTCCATGAGGCTGCCGAGCTGGGCATGGATGACAAGCTCACGCAGGTCTATCTGAGCCGTTGTGCCGAGCTAACCGCGCAGCCGCCTGCCGACTGGGATGGCGTTTATGTGATGACGAAAAAATGAGCCCTCGGCTCACGCCATAATGCTAGTTACCAGCTCGCCATGGACATCGGTGAGCCGGTAGTCGCGACCCTGGTAGCGGTAGGTGAGGCGCTCGTGATCCATACCGAGCAGGTGCATTACCGTGGCGTTCAGATCGTGGGTGTGGACGGGGTTTTCAACCACGTTGAAACCCAACTCATCCGTCTTTCCATACGTCGTGCCAGGCCGAACCCCGCCGCCTGCGAGCCACATGGTGTAAGCGTCCTTGTGGTGGTCGCGGCCTCCAGCAGCTGTTTTCTTGCCATTGCCGTCCGCGCCCTGTCGCAGCGGTGTGCGACCAAACTCGCCACCCCAGATGATGAGTGTCTCGTCCAACAGGCCACGCTGTTTCAAATCCCGCACGAGGGCTGCCATAGGTTGATCCACATCCTTTGCCTTCGCAGCCAGTCGGTTCTTCAAGCCGCCGTGGTGATCCCAGTCGGAATCAAAGAGCTGCACAAAGCGCACGCCACGCTCCACGAGTCGGCGGGCCAGCAGGCAGTTGTTAGCGAAGGATGCTGCGCCGGGCTTGGCACCATACATGTCCAATGTGGCTTGGTTTTCCAGCTTGATGTCCATCAACTCCGGCACGCTGGCTTGCATCCGATAGGCCATCTCGTACTGGCTGATGCGCGTGGCGATTTCAGGGTCACCGACCATGCCCAGTTGGGCTTGGTTTAACTCGCGCACCGCATCGAGCACACGCCTCCGATCTTTGGCATCGTGGCCGGGCGGGTTGTTGAGAAATAACACAGGCTCGCCACTGCTGCGAAACTGCACGCCCTGATAGACGCTGGGAAGAAAGCCCGTGCTCCACAACGTGCTGCCCGCACCGCCCGCAGGCCCACTGAGCAGCACCACATAGGCGGGCAGGTCGGCGTTCTCACTGCCCAAGCCATAAGTCGTCCATGCGCCTAAACTGGGCCTGCCGCCGCGCCCAAAACCCGTATGCAAAAACATCTGCGCGGGGGCATGATTGATCTCGTTGGTATGCAGCGATTTCACAATACAAAGGTCATCTGCAACCGTGCCCAGATGCGGCAGCAACTCCGATAACTCGGCACCCGATTGGCCATGCCTAGCGAACTTAAACTCGCTGCCCGCGAGCTTCATCTCACCGCCGATGAAGGCGAAGCGCTTGCCTTTGAGCATCTCGTCAGGGCAGAGCTGCCCGTCGAGTTTTTGCAGCATGGGCTTGTGGTCGAAGAGATCGAGTTGCGAAGGCGCACCGATCATGTGCAGGTAGATCACATGCTTGGCCTTCGGCGCGAACTGCGGCAAAACGGATGCCTGCGACTCGCGAGCAAGCAGCGATCCCAGCGCGGCGGAGCCAAGGCTGAAACCCGATTGCTTGAAGAGGTCGCGGCGAGAGACGTTGAGGAAGTCAGTGCTCATAATGTCAGTTCTTCGTGATGCATTCATCGAGATTGAGGATCGCGCTTGCCACCGCGTACCACGCCGATGATTCATCTTTCGTGACATCGAGCTGTACTTCCCACAGACGCTTCAACACGCTGTGTTCTTTGCTGCTGGGTTGCCGTGACAGGGCCATGCGGAAGGCGTGGGTGATGCGGGCATCGGCATCGGTGCTGGGGGACTCCTTCACGATGCGAGCCACGAAGGCTTTGGTGGCTTCGACATAGACGGGGTCATTGAGCAGGGTGAGGGCTTGCAGCGGGGTGTTGCTGCGGCTGCGTTTGACCACGCAGGCCATGCGGGCACTGGCGTCAAAGTTCATGAAGCTGGGATAGGGCGAGCCGCGCTTGAGCACGACATACAGGCCGCGCCGATGTTGCTCGCTGCCGGGGCTGACTTCGTACTTGTAGTCTTGGCCACCGACCTTCTTCCATAAGCCGTCGGGCTGGGGTGGGCGGATGGGTTCGCCGCCTTGTTTGAGGCTCAACAAACCAGCGATGGACAGGGCGTTGTCGCGGATCATTTCGGCATCCATGCGGAAGCGCGGGCCGCGCGAGAGCAGAGCTGCGCTCTCGGGTTTCATGTGGCTGCTCTGCTGGTAGGCAGCGCTCGTGACGATGAGCTTGAGCATGGGCTTCATGTTCCAGCCGCTCTCCATGAACTCGACGGCCAGCCAGTCGAGCAGTTCGGGATGGCTCGGTGACTCGCCTTTGATGCCGAAGTCTTCGGCGGTGCTGACGATGCCTTGGCCGAAAAGTTCGGCCCACCAACGATTCACCGTCACGCGTGCCGTGAGGGGATTGTCTGCGCTCACCAGCCATCGGGCCAGCGCGAGGCGAGTGCTGCTGCCGCTCGCTTTGGCTTGAAAAATCGCAGGCGTGGCAGCGGTGATGGGATCGCCGGGCGCGGTGTATTCGCCACGCTTGAAGACGGTGCTCATGCGTGGAGCGGGCAGTTCGCGCATGACTTCGGTGCTGGGGGCTTTGGCAGCAGCGATGCGTTTCTGCAGAGCTGCGGCCTGCTTTTTCATGATGCCGAGAGCGCGTTTATCGGCTTCGTCGGCACCTTCAATTTTCTGCTGCAAGGCTTCCAACTGGGGCTTCAGTTTTGCTAGGAGCGGCTCATTGCCGCCTTTGCCGAGAGCGAGCGGGATGCCAGTGAACTGGATGCTGCCGGGCGTTTTCGGATTCGTGCGTTCGGCCTCTTTCTCGGTGTTGTTGAAGTAGGCGAGTAGGCCGTAGTAGTCGCGCTGGGTGAAGGGGTCATACTTGTGGTTGTGGCACTGGGCGCACTCAAGCGTGGTGCCGAGCCAGACGGCCCCTGTGGTGTTGACGCGGTCGATGACTTGGTTGATGCGGCTCTCCTCGGGTTCGGTGCCGGCTTCGACATTGGTGGGCGTGCAGCGATGAAAACCCGTGGCGATGATCTGCGATGTGGTTGCGTTTGGCAGGAGGTCGCCTGCGACTTGCTCGATGGTGAACTGGTCAAAGGGCATGTCGGTGTTGAGGGCGTTGACCACCCAATCGCGGTAGCCCCAGATGTCGCGCAAGTCATCGCGCTGGTAGCCATGGGAGTCGGCATACCGCGCGAGATCAAGCCAGGGCCGTGCCCAGCGGACGCCGAATTCTTTGCTGGCGAGCAAGTGATCGACGACGGCCTCGACGCTGGCCTGGGGATGCTGGCCGTAGTCGCGCTCGAAGGCTTCCACCTCGGCAACGGTGGGCGGCAGGCCGATGAGGTCGAGCGAGAGACGGCGCAGGAGCACGGCGGGCTCGGCCTTGGGCGAAGGTTCCAGGCCGTTGGCTTCAAGCTTGGCGAGGATGAAGGGATCAATACTGGTTTGGGGCCAAGCTTTGTTTTTGATGGCTGGCAACGCTGGGCGCACGGGCTTGAGGTAACTCCAGTGCGGCGGTGCTTCGAGCTTGTCGGGCCACGGTGCGCCTTCGGCGATCCAGGCTTTAAGATTGGCGATGGCCGAGGGCTTGAGTCGGTCGCCGCGCTTGGGCATGGCGTCTTTATCATCGCTGGGCAGGGACACGCGACGCAGGAGATCGCTGGCCTCGGGTTTGCCGGGGACGATAGCGCGGTGATCCCGCGCAGCCTTGGTATCGAGGCGCAGCTCGCCTTTTTGTTTCTCGGGGCCGTGGCACTCGAAGCAGGCGCGTTGCAGCACGGGATACACGTCCTTGGCAAAGTCCACGGCCTGGGCCGAGGGCAGAACGAGGGAGAGGAGAGCGAAGCAAAGGCAGCGGCAGAACATGGTGCGTGCCGTGGCAACGCCGAGGAGTGCGGTGATCTTGCGTTCGTAGGTTGATGCACCCTCGCTCCCCTTTGCCCATCACGGCACGCGGTCGAGCACCACGTTGCCTGAGAGGCAGCGCAGCGTGGAGGTGGTGGGGAGTTCGCTGAGGAGGAAATAACCTGCGCCTTTGGTGTGGCTGGGGACGATGAGGCCTTCAAATGAAACGGTGCGCATGAAGGGGCGTGAGGGGATGAGGGGATTGCTATCGCGAAGGATGAAGCTGCCGGTAAAGCTGCCAGTGCTGGCGACGAGATTGAGCTTCACGCTGGTCAGGTTGTTGGCCGTGCCGAGGGGGGCGAGTTCGGCTTTGTTGGCGAGGGTGATGCGAAGGATTTGGTCGGGCTTGTCGCCTTGATCCGCGTCGGCGAGCAAGGCCTGGGTGAAGGTTAGCCGCGCATTACCGAGGGTGTCGGTGAGGTTAAGGCTAAGCAGCAAACCGCCTGCGCTGGGAGGGGTGTATTTGACGCCTGAGTTATTGAGCGTCAGGGGGCCGAAGCCACTGCGGTACTTGCGCTCGGTGGGGCTCACTTGCGGCTTGCGCAGCCAGTCGAGGCTGCCGCTGACGGTGCTGGTGGGCGCGGTGGCAATACTGGAACTGCCAAAGACAGAGCCCGTGTTGACATAGAGCGTCTGCCAGAGCGGCAGGCTGGCATCGGGCCAGAGTGTGTTCGAACCGCTGGTGACAGTGCCGTCGCTGAGTTTGCCTATCCAGGTGGCTGCACCAGTGGCGAGCACTTTATAAGTGATAAAGCCAGTGCCGAGGGGAAGGTTGAAGCTTGTGGAGCTGGGGCTAAGTTCCAGGAAGGTGTTGTAGCTGGCGGCATAGGCGCTGGCGGTGCTGCCACCCCAGGTGTGGCGTGCGCCTGTGGCGTTTGCGGCGGGATCACTGCTGCCAACAGGAGCGAGGGTGGCTGCGATAGCATTCGTCGCACCGAGGGGATCGAAGGTGATGATGAGTAACAAGCTATCCTGGCCCTTGCGCGGCAGTGTGAGGGTGCTGGTATTGGGCGCACTCGCATCGGCGATGCTGTCGATGCGGTCAGTAAGTGGGTAGGTATCGGCACCGTTTTTCAAAGTGCCCGTCAGTATGCCTGCGCTGGTGGTGGTGAGCTTCAAGAGACCGCCCAGCTCGCGGTTTAACGAATGGCGCGCGAAGAGGGCGGTGAAGCTGCCGATGTGGCTGTCGGGCAAGGGCTTGATGCGAATCGTGAAGCTGGTGGTCGCTATGCCTGCGATGTTGCTGGCTTTGACGATGACGAGGAAGTCGCCCGTCTTGGTCGGACGGCCTTCGATGCGGCCTGAGGCGGTAAGGCGGAGGCCGGGTGGGAGATTCGTCACAAGGTAGGTAACAGGCAGGCCAGTGGTGGGTACGATGAGCTGATAGTCGCTGCTGATCATGCCGCCGGGGATGGGCGCGGGCGCTTCGACCGTCGGCGGTAAAACGCCGTTCTGAGTGACGGTGTGGGCAATGCCGCCGATGACGATGGTGCCAATGCGCGAGGCAGCGGCGGCAGTGGGCAGCACGCGCACACTGACGAGGCCATCGCCTGTGCCGCGTGCTGGCGTTAACACGAGCCAGGGGACTCCGCTGATGGCGGCCCAGCCTGAGGCAGTCGTTATGCTGACCTCATAAGTCTCGCCTGCGGAGGCGACCGTGCGACGGGTCTCGCCGAGGCTGGCGGTATCGCGGGTGACGGTGACGCTAGCGGTGGAGGTGCCACTAAAACCGTCGCTGATGGTGTAACTGAAGGTGGCCGTGATGAAGGTCGCGGCAGCAGTGAAGACGAGGCTGGTGCCGGACTTGGTGACCTTTCCAGCGGAGACGGGCGGCTGGGTGAAGGCAAGGATGCTGAGGGTATCGCTATCGGCGTCGGTATCGTTGTCGGTGACGGGGATGGTGACTTGGCCACTGGGTAAGACGAGGGCGTCATCGTCGATGGCTTCGGGGGGATTATTGCGCGTGGTGGCGAACAAAATACCGCCCTTGGCACTGCCGTTGTCGTTGCTGGCGACGGCGCGGAAGTAGTATTTCGTATGCGCGAGGAGGCCCGTGGCATCGGCGCTCACGGAGCTGGCCGTGATGCCAGTGGCGGTGGCTGGCACGGCATTGATAACGGTGTCGAGCGCCGTCGAGCTGGTGCCGAGTTCAAAGGCGACGGCGGTGTCGAGGTCGCCTTTGGGCGTCACGCTCGCATTCAACGTAAAGCCTTCCGTCGTGATGGTGTCAGCGGCCTGGGTGACGACCAGCGGCGCGAGTGTGGCCGAGGTGCGGAGCATCTCGATATCGCCGTAGCTGGTGCCATCGGCGTTGGTGGCCACGACGCGGTAGAAATAGTAGGTCCCGGGCAAGAGGCCGGTGAGTTCGCAACTCACAGGCGTGGGGTCGGTGCCTGTGACGGTGCTAGTGCCGGGAGTGCCTATTTGATCCAACAGCGCGGGATCGGTGCCATACTCGAAGGTGACTTCGGCATCGACGTTGAGGGCATTAACCGAGCCTTCCAGAATGACACGCGTGGCCGAGAGGTAGCTGGCGTCCAGCGTAACGGCAGCAGGCCCGTGTGGGACGGGGGCTAAGCCGTAGCGCCAGATGCCATGCAGGCCGAGGCCGTAGATCGCACCATCAGCATCCTGGGCCAGTCGCTGGGCACTAGGATGCGCCATGACGGTGGGGTCGAAGGCATGGAGCACCGTGAGAGTCGGCGATGCGTTGCTGGCATTGCAGCGCCAAAAAGTGCCCACGCCATGGCTACCACCATCGACAGTGGTTCCGTATAAATTGCCATCTCCGGCGAGGAGCAAGCCACTGTTCTGCTTCTGTGCCATACTTCCAGAAGTGCTGTAATTGAAGCTCTGCACGATGCTCAAGCCGAGCAGAGGTTTCCATTTCCAGAGCAGACCATCGCCATTCACACCGCCCGTGCGGCTGACGCCATAGACGGTGCCGAGCGTGCTGACCGCGAGGCCCGAGCCCGGTGTAGCGATGGCGGAGTCGAAGTCCGCAAGCTTCTGGATGCCCTCGGCGGCGCTCCAGGCCCAGAGCGTGCCAAGATTGTCCGCGCCGCCGTTGGAGCAGGTGCCGTAGAGCGTGTCATCGGGGCTCAGTGCTAGGCTTTCCGTCGCCGCGCCGCCATCCGCAGGGGCGAGGGATGCGAGCTTGCTCAAGCCGTCCGCGCTCGTCCACTGCCATACATGCGTGCGCTGGGTCGCGCCGCCCCTCTGCACCGTGGTGCCGTAGAGTGTGCCGTCGGAAGCGCGCACGATGGCACCTGTGGCATTGCCCGGAACGGCGACCGTGCCAAATTTACCGATCTTCTCAATGCCCGTCCTGGCGTTCCATTGCCAGAGCACACCCGCATCGCCAGCGACGCCTAGACGAGTGAAGCCGTAGAGGTTGCCTGCGTTATCACCGACGACACCGCCGAAGGTCACGAATCCAATCAAGGGATGCTCGACATCAGCGATGGCGGTAGGCACTGGGCCACTGGCAGGACTCCAGCGCCAGATGAGTTGCTTGATGGTTTCGACGCCGTAGATGCTGCCTTGGCTATCGAGCCACAGACCATTGGGATCGCCACCGATGGGCAAGCCATCAAAAGCAGCGACGACCTCGCCCGTGCCGCTACCCGACCATTTCCACAGCGTGCCAGCACCGTCGGTGCCGCGCAACGCGGTGCCGAGGATGTCGCCCGTGGCCTTAACGATCAACTGGCCCACGGGCTCGCCGATGGCGGCTGGGCTGAGCGTGCCGATCTTGGCAAACGGCAGCGTCGGCGACCAGCGCCATATTTGCCCGGCCTGCGTAGTACCGCAGACCTTGCCTGTATCGTTGATGCCCATCTCCACATCCGCATCCGCAGCGGCGAAGGTATGCAGCACCGTGATTTTTTTTGCGCCCTGGTAGCGCCACAAGCGAGGCGTTCCTGATGTGGCCTCGCTAGCATAGGCCACGCCAACAACACCCGTGCCGGAGGGCAGCAGAGCCCCCATGGGAAAGCCCACCGTGTCAGTATCGAAGACCGCCGCCTGGCTCATCGTGCCTGTGGCCGAGCGCGCCCACAGCGTCGGGGTAACCTCTTGGGTCGCAGGATCACGCTCCAAGCCCACGCCGTAAAGCACCGAGCCATTCAGCGCGAGGCACTGCGGACGCCCCCCGAGCGAGAGCGCATCGCCATAGTTTTGGAAGGAATAAAGGCGCACCAAACCACCCGCTGCCGTCCATTTCCACAGCGTGCCACCCGCGTAGGCACCGCCTGCTTCACAGACGCCAAACAAGGTATTGGCAGACGCCTGCCAGACGACATTGCAGTGGGGTTTTTCCCCGGTGGTGGTAGCGGTGAAGTTGGCCAGTCGCACCAGCCCGCCCGTCGCATCCCATTTCCACAAGGTGCCATCGCCCGTCGCACCACCGTACGGGGTGACACCATAAATCGTGTCTGCCGCATCCACCGCCAAGCCCAGCGGCTCACTACCAATCTCGCCGCCGATGCTGGCAAAATTGCCCTGCGTGGTGATCGCGCCCGTGGTCTCGTTCACCTCAAATAAAGCCCCTGCATCGCCAGAACCGCCGAAACGAGCGAGCCCATATAGCAGGCCATTGGAAGCGCGGACGACCCCATGCGCTGGCAGGGCGGTGGTCTGAGGAAAGGACGCCACCACGTCGAAGCTCGCCTGAGCTGAGGCGAGTGCGGTGCCGAAGAGCAAGGCCAGGAAGGCGGCAGGAGCAGTGATTCGAGAGAACATGGGCGAGTGGGGGGTTGTTATTTCTCTTTTCCAAATATTATGGATAAGCTGATAATGTCGCCACAAGTTATGGCTTTTCGCAAGCTGGCATTTGGGGGTCTGTCTTGGCTCAGGGCGCAGCTCGCATCAGGCTAGAACGAGTGGCTCATGTTGGGGGGCAGTTTTCGGCTGGGTGACCTGGGCTTTGCGTTGGCGTTGACGCAGTATTTTTTCATCCTCTAAAAGTCGAAAACGCCACAGGCAGAAACCGCCCCACCCTGGAACGATGGGTGGGAATTCCGTTAACCGAACACCAAGCGCGGTTTCTCGGTTGAGCAGATCGAAGCCCCAGAGAACCTCGTGGATGGTGTAAACTTTGCCTTCTTCTGGGACGCGCCGGAAGTCTTCGAAGACTGTCTCGGCGAAGGTTCCATTGATGCAGATGACTTTCTGCCCAACGGGGAATGGTAGTGGATTCATGATGCGCAGAGCTTAGCCAACCCAGCCGAGGAAGTGAACCTCGCATCTATCATGCAAACTTACTTTGCAGTCATGTTTGGGCGCGTTGGGTTCTCCGTGGTCAAGGTACGCGCCATCTCCTTGAGCACACGATCCTCCACGCCGCGCCTTCTCATTTGCCGGGGGTTCCAGTGCAAGGCGAGTGAACGACCATAGTTGGCGAGCGGGGTAAAGGGAGTGACCAGCACGCTCTTCTCATCGAGGCCAGTGATGCCGAGGCTGGGCAGCACAGCGGCACACGCGCCTTGCTCCACGAGCTGGCGGACTTGCAGCATGGAGCTGCATTCGAAGCGGGGTTTAAAATCGACGCCTGCGCTTTCCATGCCACGGCGCACGGCCTCATCCATTTGCCCACCATCGCGACCAGCGGCGAAGGGCAGACTGGCCCATTTTTTCGTATCTCGCAGCATCGCTGGTGTGGTGTCGCGGGCCAACAGCCGACGCGGGATGCAGAGGTGGAAGGTGAGCGAGAGGAGCTTGATCGAGTTTGCACGGCTCGCATTGGGGATCGCATCCTGGCGCAGCACGGCGAAGTCCACACGGCCATCATGCACGGCCTCGACGAGGGCGCGGCTGCGCATCATCTCGGTACGCAGCGAGGCATGGCTGAGGGATGTTGCGAGGCTGGATAGCTTGCTCACGATGAACCATTCCAGTGTGCTGCCACCAGCCGCGATGGTGAAGGCTTTTGCCATGCCTTCTTGCTCGCGGCGGAAGTCTTCCAAGCCCTGCAACTGCTCGCGGATGAGTTCACCGAGCCTTACCCCCGCAGGCGAGAGCGAGAGGGTCTTGCCGCGTCGCTGCGTCAGCTCAGTGCCGAAGAATGCCTCCAGTTCGCCAATCTGGCGACTGATCTGGCTCTGCCTCGTGCTGTCCTGCGGGGCGGCCTTGGCGATGCTGCCCGCGTGCGCCATTTGCATAAAACTACGCAGCCGATCCAGCGACAGCCCGCCTTTGGTGAAGAGGTTATCAAACATGACTCAAAAGTAAGCCATACGGTGAATGGCGATGTTTCGCAAAGGCTCTGTTCGCGTAGTATCGCAGCATTATGGATCGACAAACTTACGACCTCATCGGCGACATCCACGGCCAGCATGGCAAGCTGGTGCCTCTTCTCCACACGCTCGGCTACAAGCCACAAGGCGATACCTGGCGGCATCCTGGAGGGCGCAAAGTGATCTTCCTCGGCGATTACATTGACCGCGGGCCAGCGGTTCGCGAGGTACTGCACACGGTGCGCGGAATGGTCGATGCGGGCGATGCGCTGGCGATCATGGGCAACCATGAATACAACGCCATCCTCGCTGAGACGCCCGATGGCAATGGCGGCTGGCTGCGGAACAAGGAAAAGAATCGCGGTGGCGAGCGCATCACCAAACAGCAGTTCGTGGGCCACGAAGCCGAGTGGGAGGAGTGGAAAAACTGGATGAAGCGCCTGCCGATGTTTCTTGATCTGGGCGACCTGCGCGCGGTTCACGCCTGCTGGGATGTGAAGCGTATTGAGCGGCTGAAGGACAAAAGCATCGTCAATGATGAATTCCTTGCCGCCTCCGCCACAAAGGGCACACGCGAACATCGCGCCGTGGAGAACGTGCTAAAAGGCCCTGAGCTGGAGATGCCCGAAGGCAATTTGTTTCACGACAAAGAAGGCATCGCCCGCCGCACCGTAAGGGTGCGCTGGTGGGACATTCCCAACGTCGCGCAAATCAGCCACCTCGCCATGCCCGAGCGCTTTGAAGCCCCCGGCAATGCCTTGCCCCACGAGCTGCGCCGCGTGCCCAACTATGGGACGAATGAGCCGCCAGTGTTCTTTGGTCACTACTGGTTGCCTGCCACGCTCGCACGGGCTCCCCTCGCCCCGAATATCGCTTGCCTCGATTACAGCGCCGCCTTCGGCGACGCCCCACTGGTGGCCTATCGCTGGGATGGCGAGCAGGTACTGAGCACGGAGAAATATGTCAGTGCTACGGCTTAAGCACGAACGCTGCTTTTGAAATCTGCCAAGCCCGTCAGAAGGGCGTCTTTGCTTAGCTGTTTCCTTACTTTAGCTCTTGGATGCGGATGCGGCGGTAGTCCATTTGGCCGCGATCGCCTTCGAGGCCGATGGGGCCTGTCTCGGGGAGCTTGAGGGCTTCTTCGAGGAGTTCGCCGTTGCAGGTGCAGCGGGCGATGCCGTCTTTCACGGTGACTTCGATGCTATTCCAGTCCTGGGGTTTGTAGGACTTCAGGGTTTTGTATTTATCGGGGCCAGCGACGGCGTAGTCGCGGCACTGGAGCTGGGGCTTGCGGATGAAGATGCCGCTGTCGGCATTGACTCCGGCACGGAAGTCGAGGCGGAGGATGAAGTTGGTGGGGAATTCGCGAACGGTGTACATCTGCGAGACGAGGCGCTCGACGCCAACGGGCGGGTTGACGGTGAGGACGCCGTCTTTGGCGGTGTAGCGGCCTGTGTCGGACTGGGCTTTGCCATCAAAGGCGGGGCCATCTTTGAAGTGCCAGCCCGTGAGGTCTTTGCCGTTGAAGAGGGCTTCAAAGCCGGGCTCCAGGGCGAAGTCTTCGGCGCGGAGCGCGGGTGTGAAGCTAGAGCAGAGGGCGAGGAGGAATGTGGCGACGAGGTATTTCATAGTGCAATTTTCAAATGACGCTGTTGCGGCGGCGGCGGAGCATGAGGCCCAGGAGGCCGAAGAGGAGTAACATGGCGCGGCTAGGCTCGGGGATGACGACGATGATGCCGTGGGTGGTGAAGCGGGAGACATCGTAGGCGAGCCCGGCGCTGAGGGTGGGGAGGTCGAGGTCGCCACCACCATTGCCACCTGCGCGGTAGTTGCTGCCGACGTTGAAGCTGCCTGCGGTGATGGAAGTCCAGTCGAGGAGGTCGATGATTCTGCCGACGCCGGAGTCGTAGCTGAGGCCAGCGAGGAAGCCACCAGCATCCTGGACTTGGAAAGCGGTGCCGAGGGTGAGGGTGAGAGCGCCCTGGACAGTGACGGCGTCGTGGGTGCCGAAGGGATTCATCCCACGGTTATTCCAGTTGGCGATGTTGGCATCGCGATAGGCTTCGTAGTTGCTGATGCCCGCGCCGAGGGCGGCGATGATGGCGGCGTTTTCGCTCAAGGTTGCCCCTGCGACTTGAAGCTCTGTCAGGGAGCCTGCGGCGAGGTTCAGATTGCCCACGAAGGTGAGGGTGCTGCTAACGTTGTTACCCAGATTATCGCCGGGCTTGAGGATACCTGCGATGCTGTGGTTGGTAACGCCTGCGTCGCCGCTGATGGTGCCTTCACCTGTGAGTGTGGCTGCGATGGCGACAACGGTAGCACCTGAGCCGACTCCGCCCAGACCAGTCTCGACTCCACCGCTCACTTGCAGGGTGCCTGCACTGACGGTGGTGGCTCCGAGGTAGGTGTTATTCGCGTTGCTGAGGATGAGGGTGCCTGTGTTGGTCTTCGTGAAACCTCCTGCGCCAACGATGGGGCCGGAGATGGTGAGGGTGGTGGCTGGGGTGACGGCGAGGGTGCCATTGCTGGCACCGAGGGTGAGGGTGCGGGCGGCTCCGAGGTTGTAGGTGCCAGTGGCTTCGATACCACCGCCATTAAGGGTGATGGAGTTGGTGGCGGCGGCGCTGCCGAGGTTGGTGCTGGCAGCGGCACTGACGAGACCACCACTGACGGTGAGGGGGCCCGTGATGCTGGCAGCGTTGGTGCCGCTGAGGATGAGCTTGCCTGCACCTACTTTTTCGAGGGCGACGGGGTTGGTGCTGGTGATGGTGCCGCTGAGGGTGAGGATGTCGTTGAGGAGGGCTGTGCCGATGGTGCTGCTGGTGGCAACCGCGATGGTGCCAGTGAGGGCGGCGGTTCCAGTGCCTGTCAAGGCTCCGACGCTGCCTGCGCCTGCGCCGTTGATGGTGAGGTTTTCGGCAACGCTGACGCCTGCGATGTTGACGGTGCCGCCGTTATTGACGGTGGTCGCGGCTGCGGTGGTGCCAAGACCAGTGGGGTTGCTGACTATGATGGTGCCGCCGTTGATAATGGTGGTGCCGGTGTAGGTGTTGGCGTTGGCGAGGGTGAGGGTGCCGCTGTCATTTTTGGTGAGAGTTCCTGCGCCCGTGCCGATGATGCTGTTGATGGTGGTGTTACCCGCGCCTTCGACGGTGAGGTTGTTAGCGCCACCGATGGCGGCGTTCAGCGTGAGGGTGCCTGCGTCGGACTGGATGGTGGAGGCGCTGCCGAGGGTGATGGCTCCGTTATAAAGATTGCTGCCGCTGATGTTGCGCAGGGCTCCGGTACTGGTGTCGCCAGCGCCATTGAGGGTTAGGCCTTCGAGGTTGATGCTGACGTTGCCTTGGAGGGCGAGGGTGGCTCCAGATGTGACGGTGGCTCCGTTGGTGGTTGAGCCGAGGGCAAGGCTGTTGGCGGCGATGAGGGTGCCTGCGCTGACTGTTGTGAGGCCGGTGTAGGTGTTGGCTCCGCTGAGCTGGAGGGTGCCAGTGCCAGTCTTGGTGATAGCTTGGCCGCTGAGGACGCCGCTGATGTGGGCGAGGGTGGCGGAGTTGATGGCGAGAGTGGCGGTGGCTGCTTGGAGGGCCAGCTTGGTAGCGATGGTGGTGGCGCTGGCTCCGCTGTCGATGGTGATGGCGTTGGCATTGGCAATGCTCAAGGTGTAGCCGCCCGTGCTGTTGAGGTTCACGGGATTAATCGCGTCACTCGTGTTTACCGTGAGGGACTTGATGGTCATGTCGGAACCGAGCACCATGGTGTCCTGATTAACTTGGGCGGAGGCGGAAACGAAGACGTCGGTACCAACGCTGGGGACGAGACCCGTGTCGGTGCCACCAAGGTCAGTGGCCCAGTTGCTCAAGGTTGAGCCGTTGGAAACGGCCCAGACGTTGGTGGCTCCGCTGAAGCCACCTTTCCAGAAGGCAGAGGTAAGGGCGGTCGCAGACGCGACATTGAACTGCACCAGGGTGTCGCTGGCGGTGATGCCCGTGACGGTAAAGTTGGTGACGTTGTAGAGGTTGCCGACGGTGTAGCTGCCTGTGCTGCCGTTGCTGCCGACGAGGCCACCGCTAGGGGCGACGAGAATGTCGGAGACACCGCCGTGGGTGACGATGCCGGGGAGGAAGTAGGCATCGACGGCGACGGCACCAGTGACGAGGGCTTTGGCTCCGGTGTTGAGGCGGATGCTGCTGCCAGTGTTTTGTCCAGCACCGCTGCCAGCGTTGGTACCGGTGTTGGGACCGACTTCGACGCCGAGGCGGCTGCCGCCTGCGAGTTCGAGGACGGTGCCGCCCGTGCCTGGGAGGGTGAGGGTGCCACCGATGGTGTTGGTGACGACGTTGAAGGTAGCGCCGTTGGCGACGGTGAGCTTGGAGGTGCCGGAGATGCCGTCAATTATGGCGCTGCCTGCGCTGCCGGTGGTGTGGCTGAGTTCTAGGGTGCCTGAGCTGACGGTGGTGTCGCCGTTGAAGGTGTTGGCGTTGGCGAGGATTTGCTTCTGTGCGCCTGCTTTGACGAGGCTGATGTTATTCTGGATGGTGCCGCCGTAGCTGCTGAGGGCAGAGGGGGTGACAGTGAGGGTTTTCAACGTGGTGCCGCTGTTGGTGATATAGCCGCCAGAGCCGATGAAGGTTGCACCCGTGATGGTGGGGGTGGTGAGGTTGCCGAGGCTGGTGTTGTAGCCGCCGAGGTCGAGGACGCCGCGCCCGGTGGTGCTGAGGTTGTTGCCAGTAGGCAAAGCGGTGGCGCTGCCGAGGCGGAGGGTGCCGTTGGCGATGTTGGTGGCTCCAGCGAAGGTGTTGGTGCCGGAGAGGATGACGGTGTCGGCGCTTTGTTTCGTAATGCCACCGGCACCACTGATGTTGCCTTTGATCTCTAGGACGATACCGCGAGAGGTGTCGGTGGCGCTGCTGTTGTTGTTGACATCGGGCTGACCAAAGCCGGGGTTTTGGTCGGCAGGGCGTCCATTGTCGGTGCCATTGGGGCCGTCGGTGAGGGCGTTCTGGCCGACGAAGGAGTCGCCAGCGAGGACGAAGCTGACGCCAGTGCCAAGGGTGCGGAAGAGAGTGCCACTGTTGGCGCTGAGCAGGTCGTCGGAGCGGAGGAAACCTTCGATGGCACCGCCGTTCATGGTGACGGTGGCGGTGGTGGTGAATTGGTCGGCATTCACCTGGAGGCTAGCGGCTCCGAGGTTCACAGCACCGCTGCGGGCTCCTTCGACACTCCAGCGCTCGGCAGAGCCTGCGTTGTAGGTCGGGGCTTTGTTGAAGCTTGCGACCTGGATGTCGAGGGTGCCGAGGCGATTGACGGTGATGGCTCCGTTGCCGAGGGCGTTGGCGTGAAGGACGGCCACGGGGCCTTGGTCGATGGTGGTGGTGCCAGTGAAGCTGGCGGCGTTGTCGCCACGGACGTAGAGGGTGCCGTTGCCCCATTTGATGAGGTCGCGGCTGCCGCTGAGGCCTGCGACGGTGATGCCTGTGGAGCCGCCGGAGGTGATTTGGTTATTCGTGGCGTTGACCTGGGCGACGTCGATGATGCTGGCACCAGCGCCAGTGAGGTAGAGGGTGCCGGCGTTTAGCATGGTGCGGTCGCGGCCAATGATGAGACGGAGGCGGGCGGGGCTGAGTCCGGTGGTATCGGTGCTGAAGACTTCGAGGTCGCTGATGCCGACGGTGCGGTCGGCGGTTTGGGTGTCCACGTTGATGATGGCGTTATCGACGGCGATGATACGGCCCATGCTGTACTGGGCAAGGACGGGGCTGCCGGGGTTGATGTTGAGGGTCAAGGTGGAGCCTGCGGCGGTAGCGGTGCTGCTGCTGTTCAGCGTAATGGTGCCACCGTTGCCTGCGCCGCCGAGGGTGTTGAATTGCAGGGTGCCGCCGTTGACAACCCAGTTGCCGCTGAAGCCGTTGCCAGCGCCGCGTGCGGTGGCGGTTTGGTCTTTGCCGATGATGAGGGAAGAGCCACCAAACTTGGTAATGCTGCTGGCACTGATGTCGCCGTTGAGAGCGGTATTACCAGCAGTGAAGATAATGGCTTCATTGGTGCCCGTGGTGCCAAACTTGAGGTTGGCGGCGATGGTGGGGGTGCCCGTGGTGATCAGACCACCGACATCGGCTGCGGTAGCGCCATCGGCGAAGGTGAGGGTGTTGTATTGACCGAAGCCGTTGTTGATGGTCTGCGAGGTGCGCAAGGCATACAGGGTCTGGTCTTGGGTGAGGGTCACAGCCCCAGTGGTGATGTCCACGACACTGGTGCTGGTGGTGTTGGTGCTGAAGACACCGCCTGCAAAGATATTGCTGTAGGCGACTTGGTTGGTGGCAGGAGTCAAGGTGCTCTGCACAGACTGGAAGCCAGTGGTGGTGTTGTAGCTGAGGAAGGTGTTGTTGGTCGAGTCGATGTAGTGGGCGGGCAGGATGCCGTTGGCGGCGAAGCCTGGGGTGACGTTGCGATTCACTGCGCCCGAGAGCGTTGGTGGAGTGGCTGTCCAAGCGGTGACAATGATACGCTCGACTTCATCAACACCGGTATTGAGTCCCAAGAAGTTGCCATTGGGTACGATGCTCAGAGTGGTGCCACTGCCAGCACGGGTGAGGTCGGCGAGAGTCAACTGGGCTGCTCCATTGGTGATGCGGCGATCAACGCGGATACTGGAGCCACGGTTATAGGTGACGGCACCGACGGTTTCCGTGCTGGTGATGAGAGCATCGTTGCGGGCGCGGAAGTAGAGCTGGCCACCATTCAAGGCGAGGCCTGCAGTGTCATCCAAGCGGTTGGTGACGTTGACGGCATCGTTGTCGAGCAAGAGGACGGCACCGGGATGGATGGTGGTGGTGTAACCGCTGGCGGTGCCTGCGGCGTTGAGCAGGGTGGCGCGATCATAGACTTGGAGCTGGCCAAAGATGTCCACATTGCCACCGATGCCGAGGGGGCCAGCGGTGGCGGTAGTGGTCTCACGGATGACGAGAGCCGTGCTGCGGCTGATGATGGTGCCGCCTGTGTAGGTGCTGAGATCGAAGTTGTCGATGTTGGCACCTGCGCTGTTGCCGTTGCCTGCCTGAGTGCCGACGAGGAGGCGGGTGCCAGGGGTGGCTCCTTCGACGAAGACGCCTGCGTTAGCGGCGGCGGGGGAGTTGAAGGTGGTGCCATTGCCACCAGCACCCACTCGATAGACATTGCCTGCGCCAACGCCTAGGGCGGTGGCGGAATAGGTGCGAGCGCCGCCCACGGCACCGAGGAAGAAGCGACCATTACCAATGAGGGCGAGGTCGAGGTTGTTGGACATGGTGGCTTCAAGGCCGAGGACGCCGACGGAGTTGGCGCTGATGGCGGCTTGCAGGTAGCCCTGGGTAAAGTTGCTGCTGGGCATACGGAACAGGGAGAACTGCGAGCCCGTGCTGAGCATTTCAAGCTGACCCGCACCGAAGGCGATGTTGGCGGGGTTGGTGATGTAGGTGCTGCCGTTGGGGTTAATACGGATGATGCTGCCGTTGGTGATGGCGGCGAGATTCATCGGTGTGGTGTTCTCGTTGACGGTGTCGCCAAAGCGCAGGAGGCCAGCGTTAACGACGATGCCGAGGCCGGGGTTGGTCGCGGTTTTGTAAAGGCCACCGAAGCTGCTGGTGGCGCTGTTGAGCCAGAGGTCGCCAGCGCCAGTCTTGATGATGGCTTGGCGGCTGCCGCCGTCGCTGATGGCTCCGTTGAGGAGGAAGGTGCCACCGAGGTTGAAGTTGGGGGTGCTAACAAGATTGGTGGCTCCGTTGATTTCGAGGGCGTAGCTATTGGCGACGGTGAGGTTGAGCGTGGTGCTGCCGATAGTGAGATCCTTGAAGACGAGGTGCTTGGTGGTGGCAACAGTGAGGACGTTTCTGCCGACGTTGATGGTGCTGGCTCCGTTGACGATCAGGCTGTTGCCCGTGGCGTTGTTGCCTACCCAGTACTTCTCGCGAGTAACGGTGTCAGCTCCGTCGATGAGGAGGTTTAAGGTGCCACCGTTGAGGGTGACGTTGCCGCTGCCAAGACCGCCGTTGTTGATGAGGCTGTTGACGGCTGGGAAGACGCTGACGGCTCCTGTGGTGGTGCCGCGGACGACGGTGGTGCCTTGGATGTTAACGAGGCCACCGCTGAAGGTGTTGATGCCGTTCAGGAAACCTGTGAAGCCATTGCCGAGTTCCATCTGGCCGCCGCCTGTGTGAACGAGGGTCGCACCGCCAGTGACTTGGCCGTAGAAGGTGGAAGTTGGATCGTTGCGGATGAAGTTATAGGCGGGCGCGCCTTCTAGGGTTGCTGCGCTGAGAACGATGGGGCCGTTGACTTGAAGGGCGACGTTGTTGCCAGCGTTGCTGACGAAGAGGGTCTGGCCTTGCTCGCCTGCGCTGCCACCAAAGCGGATGCCGCCAGTCATAATGCTGAGGACGTTGGTTCCACCAGCGGCGCGGTCGTTGTTGAGGACGGCATAAGGATTGCCCTGGCCGATGACCAAACCGAGGTTGTAGGTGGTGTTGGCCACGTCGCTGCGAAGCTGGAGGTTGCCGCCGAAGCTATTGATAACAACGAGGCCATTGGTGCCTGCATTCATTTGGGCGAGAGAGGCGGTGCCACCAAGGTTGGTCTGCACGGTGGTCGAACGGAAGGCGATGCTGCCTTGGTTGACGATATAGTTGCCGTTGAAGCTGTCCTGCTTGGCATCAATGAAGAGGGTGCCGCCACCTTGCTTGACGATGTTTGTGGCGTTGGTGATCTGGCCCGTGGTGTTGCCTGCTGTGGCGAGGGTGCCGATGACGAGGTTGTTGTTGTTGAAGATGTTGGCCTCCTGTGCTGACGCGCCGAAGGAGATGCCAGGGGCGACGGTCCGCGCACCGTTGGCGATCAAGCCGCCGCTGCGGATTTGGATGCGGTCGGTGGCGGCAGGGGTACCAGATGCGAAGGTGATGTCGGCATCAATACGCAGCGCGTAGGTGTCGAGGGCGAGCCCGCCGCCACCGATCATGTTGGCGGCTGCACTGATGAAGGTGCGCTCGGTCAGCACGGCGGTGGTGCCGAGGGCACCGCTGCGGCTGCCATCAAAGCCTGCATTCACGAAGCCATTGTCAGTAGTGTAGGTGAGGAATTGGAGGTCGAGGCCGTTGACCATCCAAGGAGCGACCATGCCGTTGGTGATGCCGCCGATGGCGACGAGGCCGTTGGCTCCGGTGCCGCTGAAGAGCTTCACGCGCTCGTCGGTGCCGAGGAAGGCACCCGTGACAGGGTTGATCTGGAGCGTGGCGTTGTTGCCAGTGATAGCGAGGGTATTGGCGAAGGTGTTGCTTCCACGGAAGATGTCGGCTCCGGTGCCGCCGCCGACGACAAGGTTGACGGTACGGTTGGTGAAGTCTCGCTGCACGGCGAGCTGGCCGAAGTTTTGCACGGTGACGTCGCCGACGGTTTCGGTGACTTCGATGTCGCGGTTGCCAAGGAGGCGGATGCTGGCGTTGTCGAGAGTGATGGCGGTGTCGTCATCCCAACGGCCCTGGCCGCCGTAGCCTTCGAGCTTGGAGGTAGCGAGGAGACCCGTGGCGTAGTCGAAGCGGAGTTCACTGGTGCTGCGAAGGGTGACGGCGGAGAGGTTGGCCGTGCCTGCGGGGTTGAGGAAGGTGCCGCCCAGGCCACCTGCGACGAGGTTGCCCCAGGTGTCGAAGGAACTGGTGGTGAGGGCTCCACGGAATTCAAGGGTGCTGGCACGATTGACGAGAGTGGTGCCGGTGAAGTTGTTATCGGTCATAAGGATGACGGTGCCGCGCCCGTTGCCGCCCGTGATGGTATCCACGTTGATGGCGCTGAAGGGCATACCAACAATCAGGCTGCTAGCGGAGCCTGGGGCGTCGGTGAGGACGTTGCTGTTGGCCATATCGCTGCTGATGTAAAGCGTGCTTCCGCCTGCACCGAGGCGGTAGGTGTTGGCTGCGCCTGCACCGAGGGTAGCGGCATTGTAGCTGCCGTTGAGGGCGACACCGTTCTGGGTGGAGCCGAGGAAGGCGGTGCCGTCGCCGATGCGGGCGAGGTTGATGGTTTGGTTATAGACGGTGTTGAGGGCGATGATGGCTGCGCCTGCGGTTTTGCCATTGCCGTTCAAACTATTGCCGCCTGCGAGGCCGAACCACGAGGTATTCTGGGGGCCACCAAGGTTGCCGAGGACGACGTTGAAGCTGGAGAGGGGCTCGTTGGCGGCCATGCGCAGGATGCCGTAGTTGGCCATGGTGTTGCTGCGCAGGTCGGTGGTGCCAGTCCAGCCGCTGACGATGTTGTTGATGCTGTTATACTGGATGGCCTGACCGGGGTTGATCAGGACGTTGCCGCTGCCGAGGTTGGCGGTGGCGACGAGGCCGGGGATGCTGCCAGGGGTGTCGCTGAGGGTGGTGACGTTGCCCTCAAAGGTGCCGAAGAGAATAGTGCCGCCGTTGACGACGGTGCCGCCTTTGTAGTTAGCGGTGTTGTCGCTGTTCACGAAGAGGTTGCCTGCACCTTGTTTGTAAAGGGTGCCGCTGCCGGTGATGCCGTTGAGGATGGTGATGGTGCCTGCGGGGTTGAGGTAGGCGTCTTTGACCATGCTCAGAGCACCAAACTCATAGGTGTAGCTGTTGGCAACGTTGGCGGTGAGGAAGGCGGTGCCGAGTGGGCCACCGAAGGCGAGGTCGCCAAGGCGGATGGTTTTGTTGCTGCCAGCGTTGAGAGTGGAGAGGGCGATGGTGGCAGTGGCGGAGCCGATGTAGTTTCCGCTGGCGAGGGAGGCGGTGGAGCCGATGACGACGTTGTTGTTTTGGAAGGTGGTCAGCACTTGCATGACGCTGGTGCCGTCGCCGTCGTGGCGGATGTTGAGGAGCGCTCCGTTGACGGTGAGCAGGGCGTTGTCGCCGACGGTGTTGGTGCCGCCGAAGGGATTAAGACCACCACCCGTGGTGCGGAATTCTGAGGTGCCCGCGAGGAAGTTCCAGCCTGCGACTTGGTTGGCTCCTTGGCCTGCGCTGTTGACGGTGCCGTCGTTATTGAGGCTGGTGCGGCCATTGGTGACGAAGAGGGTCTGGGCTCCGATTTTGGTAAGGGTCTTGGCAGCGCCACCGAGGATCTGACCGGAGAGGATGCCGGAGTTGATGGTGTTGAGGGTAACGTTGCTGCTGGCGTTGCCAGTGAGGTCGAAGGTGCCTGCGACAAGGACGTTGGTGTTTTGACCGCCCGTCCAGGAGAGGGCTGGGGCGTTCATGGTCACGTTGTTGACCTTGGCCCAAGCAGTGGGGGAAGCGAGGGTGGTGGCGAAGGCGCTAGTGGTGTTGCTGCCGCCAAAGTTGTTGGTGGCAGGAACGGTGATGTTGTAGCCACTGCCTGCGCCCATCTGCACGACCGCGATGCCATCGACGAGTTCACCACTGACATAGCCAAGGCTACCAGTGCCCGTGGGCGAGAAGTCGAGGATACCGCCCTGGAGGCTGATGGTGCCTGTGCCGAGGCCAAGGGTGTTGCGCACGGAGAGAGTGCCGGTGGAAACGGGGTTGGCGACGCTGCCAGTGATGACTTGCCCTGCGCCGATGATCGTAGCACCCGTGTAGGTGTTGGCGAAGACGCTGCCGTTGAGGTTGATCGGTGGGGCGATGACGAGGGTGCCGATGCCAGACTTGGTGAGGCCGACGTTGCCGCTGATGAGACCTGAGAAGGTGGTGGTCTGGCCGGTGCTGGTGTTGATGGTGAGGGTGCTGGCGGCACCGCTGTTGCTGATGTTACCCGTGCCGCTGAGGCCACCGAGGCTGATGTTTTGGCCGTTGAGGTCAAAGCTGGCGGCGTTGTTGACAGCGAGGTTAATGAGGCCTGCGGAGGGGACGGCGGTCTGCGCGGCGAAGCGGAGGGTGCCTTCTTGGACGGTGAGGGTGCGCAGAAGCGTGGTGGTGGGTGCCATCACATTCGCCGTGCCAGAGAGCAGCAAGGTGCCTGCGCCGGCCTTGGTGAGGTCGGTGGCCGTGATGTTACCGCTGATGGTGGAGGCTCCGGTCTGGCTGCCACGAACCCAGATTAAACCTTCGGTGGTGGTGCTGCCGAAGCTAAGGTGTGCGGCAATCGTTGGAGCAGTGCTGCCGTTGATGATGAGTCCAGCGTTGGCGAGGCGGAGAGTGGAGGTGGCATCGGCGGCGGTGATGTTGCTATCGGTGCGCAGGGCGAGCACGTCGATGGTGCCAGTGGCGACGGCTTGCACTCCGCCCGTGATGTCGGCCAGGGAGCTAGCGGCTGAGGCGGCGAGGGTGCCTACGGTGGTGGCGTTGTGCAGCATGAAGCCGTTGGTGACATCATAGCGGAGGAAGTTGAGGTCCTGGCTAGCGCTGCTGCGGCCAATGATGGTCGGGGCGGCGAGGATGCCGCTGGTATTGGTCTGGGCGGTGCTGGTGAGGAGTTTTTCATT
Organism: Verrucomicrobiota bacterium; assembly: GCA_031411235.1. Lineage (GTDB taxonomy): Bacteria > Verrucomicrobiota > Verrucomicrobiia > Verrucomicrobiales > Verrucomicrobiaceae > JANOAR01. The sequence continues at coordinate 55,000 of JANOAR010000119.1, forward strand.
CACGCCGAGATCGGCGGTGAGGTCGCTGCTGACGACGGTCATCATGCCGTTGGTGGCGCGAGCAAGGGCGGTGGCGGTGAGGGTGTTGGTGACGGCGGTGCCTTTGACGAGCTGCACGGAGGCGGCTCCAGCGTAGTTGAGCGTGGGGATGGTGAGGGCTGTGGCCGTGACGCCGAAGGTGAGGGCGGTGGCAGCGGCGACGATAGTGGTGGTCGGGGCACTGAGGGTTACAATGGTACCGTTGACGGCGGTAACGACGGCTCCAACGGGGACGTTGGTGCCAGTGACGGTCATGCCTGGGACGATGCCTGCGCCTGCGCTGACGGTGACTTGGTAGCCGGTGGTGGCTTGGCTACCGGTGACACCGACGGGGGCGGTGCCGACTGTGCCTTGGATGAGCAGTCCGCCGCCGTTGAGGGTGACAGGGCTGGTGCCAAAGGGAGTGCCAGTGGTCATCTGGGTGCTGACGATGCCGCCGCCGCCATTGATGTTTCCAACGGTGAGGCTGGTGTTGGCGTTGGCCGTGGAGTTGAGGACGAGGGTGCCAGTGCCTAGCTTGGTGAGGCCGAAAGCTCCGGCGATGGGCAAGGGCTCGGTGAGGGTGCTGCCGCTGAGGACTTCGATGTTGCTGTTGGCGGTGAGGATGAACTGATGGCTGGTGGTGAAGCTGCCACCGATGGAGAGGGTGCCACCGCTGAGGCGGACATCCATGGGCAAGCCAGCGACGAGGTGACCGCCAGTGCCGACGACCAGAGCGGTGGTGTCACCGAGGTTGAGGTCGGTGGTGACGCGGAGGACACCAGCGCTGAGGTTCCAGCCGGTGCCGTAACTGCCGTCGCTGGTGAGTTTGTTGTAGGCTAAGGTGGTGCCGGTGATATTGAGAATGCCAGTGCCCGCTTTGAAGAGGTTGGCTCCGCCAGCGCCGCTGCTGAGGAGATTGGTGTCGAACTGAATGGCTCCCTGGGTGGTGTTGACCTGGAAGGTGCGGTTGCGCAGGGTGCCGCCGCTGTGCAGATCCCAAGCTCCGAGGGTGCCTGCATTGTTGGTGTTGATGAAGGTGAGGTTGCCTCGGCCTTCAAAGGTGAGCGGCAAGTTGGCGTCGGTACCGATGCTGGCGAGGATGTTGGGGATGATACGGCTGTTGCCATCGGCTCCGATGAAGCCACCCGCATTGCCATTGCCACTGCCGAAGAGTAGGGTGCTGCTGCCGAAGGGTCCGCTGATGATGTTGGTGAGGTTGGCGGGGCCGGTGTAGAGGGAATCAGAGGCGATGATGACACGGCCATTATCGAGGAAGGTGCTGCCGGAGTAGGTGTTGCTGGAGATGCCGTTGGCGGTGGCTCCAAGAACGACGAGGCCGCCGCGGACGCCGTCGGTGCCACCAAAGCGGACGTTGACAGCACCATTGCTGGTGATGGGGCCAGTCAACTCGATGCGACCTGCGTTGATCGACTGGAAATTGGTGATGCGATTGGTGCCTGCGGAGACGATGGCGACGCCACCCGTGACTTTGGAGGTGAAGACGGTGTTGCCGAAGACGCTGATGCTGGTGGTGTCAGTGGAGTTCTGAACAATGATGTCGCGCCCGAAGGTGAATTGGCCGCTGACACCGATACCGACGATGCTGGTATTGAGGGCACCAGAGCCGTTGATGTAGAGCGGGGTATCGCTGATGCCCAGTGCGCCTGCGACGTTGGGCAGGACGTTGGTGCCGACGAGGATGGCGGCTGAGGCGGTGCCGGTGGCGGGCAGGGTGCCGGAGGCAGTGTAGGTGGTGGTGCCAGTGTAGGTGTTGAGGCCGTTGAGCACGAGCTGCTGGTTGCCTGTTTTGACGAGGTTGCTGCCTGCACCACTGACGACGCCGTTGATACCGAAGTTGGCTCCCTGACCGCCGACGCCGATTTCAAGGACATGCGTGCCTGCGACGCCGCCGGGGGCGAGGTTGACGTTGCCACGGAAGACGAGATCGCCGTTGCCCTGCCAACGGAGGTCGGCGGCGATTTCGACGTTGTTGCGGAGGCTCACGGCTCCGCCGAAGGTCTGCAAGGCACCACCTGCACCGCCGAGGACGGTGCCGGTGAGGCTGCCGCCCGTGGCGGTGGCTTGATTGACGACGAGGGTACCTGTGCCGATGGCGAAGTTATGCTCAAGGTTAAGCACGGAGTCGCGATTGACGGTGATGTTGCCGCTGAAGTTGTTGCGGTTACGCAGGCTGATATTGGTGCTGCCGTTGATGAGGGCGACGTTGTTGTTGGCGTTGCCTGCGGTGGCTCCGATCTGGACGCTGTTGGCTCCGGCGAGGACGTTTTCAAAGGCGAAGTGACCGAAAGCCATGGTGCCCTGGGTGCCGCCACCGCCGAGGCGATAAACGTTGTCGGTGCTGGCTCCGAGGGTGGGGGCGAAGTAGATCTGGTTGTTGATGCCGCTGGTCATGCTGCCGAGCCAGAGCTTGCCACCACCGCCGAGGGCGGTTTCCATCGCGCCTAGGTCGAGGGCTCCGTATTGCCAAGAGTTATCGAGGGCGATGACACCGAGGGCGCTGCCCGTGGTGGTGAGGCGGATCTTGCCATCGGTGGCGGCACCGGTGGTGAGGATGCTGAGGATATTGGCCTGGCTGGCATTGTAGCCAATGGAGACGCCAGCGAGTGCCCAGTTATCACTTGCAGCGGTGACCTTTTGGTTGGCGATGTTGAGCGGATCGGCGAGACGAATCTGGGTGCCGGGGAGGAGGCTGATGTCGCCAACGCCGAAGGGTGTGCCTGCGCCACGAAGGGTGGTGCCGATGAGGCTGCTGGCGGTGTTTTGTGTTGATGCCCAGGCTTCCAGGCTGATCTGGCCGTCGGTGCCGAAGGTGTTGGCAACGTTGTTGAAGAAGAGGCCACCGTTGCCGTACTTAATGAGCTTGCCCGTGGCGACGCCGCTGACGACGCCCTCAAAGATGGTCTGGTTGGACGCGCCGAAGGCTGAGCCGATGAAGGTAGTGTTGGCTCCGAGGCTGGTGGTGCCGCCGACGGTGATGCCGTTCTGGCTGAAGTTCAGATACACCGATGAGGTGGTGCCGAGGTCGGCAACGGTGAGGTTGCCGATGCGCTGCATGTAGCTCTGGTTGTTGTTGGTGATGGTGGCGTCGGCGTTGACGGTGATGTTGCTACCGAGGTTGCCTGTCAAGCGGACGCCGCTGGCGATGTTGGAGTCGCGGCCTGCGTTGTTGGAGATGAGGCTGTCGATGACAAGCGTGCCGCCGTTGAGGACGATGTTCTGACTGTTAGTAACGCTGGCGATGGCGGCGCCGGAGTTGGATACGGGGTTCAAAAGGGCGAGCGTGCCTTGGTTCAAGGTGATGGTGCCCGTGAGGCCACCGTTGCTGCCAGACAGGTTGAGCTGGCCTACGCCGAACTTGGTGAGACCTGCTGTGCCCGTGATCTGGGCGTTGATCTGGGCAGTGCCACCGGCGGCACCATAGATGAGGGCTTCGTTGCCGCCGAAGGCGAGGGTCATCGGGAAGGTGACGGCTCCCGTGGTGGCACTGTTGGCCTGCACGGCGCTGACGGTGACGGTGCCTGTGGTGTTGTTGAACAAGAGGCCGCCCATGTTGGCGTGACCACCGCTGAAGGTGATGGTGTTGAAGCCAGAGGTAGGCTGGATGTTTTGATTGGTGCGCAGGGCGTAGAGGGTGGCGTTGGCGGCGAGGGTGGCGGCGGCGGTGTTGATATCGACGACCCTGCCTGTGCCGAGGGCACCGATGGAACCACCGGTGATGGTGTCGCTGTAACTCACTTGGCCTGCACCGAGGGGAATGGTTGCGGTGGTGGGCACAAGAGTTTGGAAGCCCGAGTTGGTGCCTGAGACAGGGTTGTAGCTGACGTAGCTGTGGCTGGTTTGATCGACGATCCAGACGGGGGCTAGGCCTGCGGTGGCGATGCCTGCGGTGACACCAGTGCCGATGGTGGTCGCGCCAGCGAGGGTGACGCCGCCAGTGACAACGAGGCGATCGAAGGAAGTAGCAGGGATGCCTGCGCTGATGAGGCCGGAGCTAACGGTGGCAGCGGCGCTGATGACGAGGGTGATGCCGTTGGAGATGGATGCGATGGTGGCATTGGCGGGGATGCCTGCGCCGGAGATGGCTTGGCCAACATACATGCCTGAGGTGGAAGCGACGGTGACGGTGGTGCTGGCAGCGGTCTGGCCCACGCTGGCGTTGAAATTCGGGATACCGAGTGTGCCTGCGCCGGAGGTGTTGATGCCGAGGGTGCCTGCGGTGCCTCGGGTGAGAGCAGCAGTTTCGAGAGTCGCGGAGCCTGAGCCAGCGGCGCGAGCGGCGGTGATGAAGCTGCCCTTATTGATAGTGAGGGTGCCCACGAGTTCATACGAAGGAACGTTCGTTGCACCGCTCAAGCGGAAGGTGCCGCCGTTCAAATCCTGACCCGTGGTGTCGGCCCAGCGGCCTTGGCCATCAGGGACGGTGCCGAGTTGGTCGGAGATGGTGATGGTGCCGCCGGGGCGAAGGATGATGCTGTTATTGTTGGCGTTGGTGACGGTGTTGTAGAAGGACGCTGCGCCGTTGTAGCCCGCAGGGCCACCGCTGGCGAGTGTGCCATAGACTTCCACGCTGCCGCTGCCGAGAGGAGTCTGGCCGAAGGCTCCAACATCCATGAAGACGGTCATGCCTTTGCTGATGCTGGTGCCGCCGGAGTAGTTGTTGGAGTTGCGGAAGACGACGTTGGTATTGCTGTTGCCGAGGCCACCGTTGTTGAGGTTGTTGAGAGCGGAGCCGATGATGACGCGGGCGATGCCTGCACCGCTAGCGGAGCCGAGGACGTTATTGGGGCCGACGAAGGAGAAGGTGCCGCCGTTGCTGCCGCCGAGGCGATAGGTGTTGTCAGCGCCGACGCCGAGGGTGGCGGCCATGTACTGGACTTCGGTGGCGTTGATGTGGGCACCGAGGAAGAGCTTGCCGTTGGCGTATTGGGCCATGTTGAGCGGGGTATTCCACTGCGGGACGGCGAGCTGGAGGGCCGCATCGAAGCCCCCATTGATCTTGGTGATGCTGTTCAAACCTGTGCCGGGGTTGTAGTCGGTGTCGAGCACCAGGGCGGGCAGGTTGCTGATGTTGGTGTTGAGATTCAACGTGGTGATGCCGCCAAGGCTGCCATTGCCAGCGATACGAAGGGCAGCGGCGGGGTTGACGTTGACAACATTGACGCCGCCAGTGCCGAGGCCCAGTGGGTTGCCGCCGCCAGTGCTGGTAGTGCTGGTGACTTGGACGGCCCCGACGTGGATGTTGGTGCCGCCGGTGAAGGTGTTGGCTGTGCCCGAGATGCGCAGGGTGCCGTAGGCGGTGGTGGCTCCGCCGAATTTGTTGAGGCCAGCGGCTCCGCTGACGACGCCTGCCAGTTCGAGGAACTGGGTGTGCCCACTAGTGGTGTTGACGTTAGCGTAGGCTCCGTTGAGGGAGGTAGTGCCTGCGACGCGGAGGGAGTAGTTGTTGCCGCCGGTCAGAGTGAGGCTGCTGTTGGCGATGCTGAGGTTGCCTATTTGGATTTGGTTGCCGGTGTTGGCAGCGACGCGATCGACGTTGATGGTGCCGGGGCCTGTGACGGCGATGTTGAGGCCGTTGGGGGTACCTGCGGACTGGCCATAAACGATGATGCCGTTGGGGCCACCGCCGTTGCTGTTGAGGGCAAGGGTGCCGCCGTTGACGGTGACGGTGCCGGGTGTGGTGCCATTAGCACCACCGAGGGCAAGGGGGTCTTGGACGCTGAGCTGACCGAGGTTCAGCATGGTGCCGCCTGTGTAGCTGTTCTGGCCCGCGAAGGTGTTGTTGGCGGTGATGTTGCCCAGGGTGATGGTGTTGATGCCGTTCTTGATGAGGGCGGTTGTGCGGTTGCCGCCGTTGATGGCGTCGGTGATGTTGCCGACGAAGGTGGAGCTGGCGAGGCCGCTGAGGGTGAGGGTACCGTTACTGCTGGTGCTGGCGTTGCCGACGATGCCTGCGGTGCCAGAGAGGTTGGTGAAGGTGACGTTGCCGCCGTTGACGTTGAGCTTGGCGGTGTCGTTGAGGACGAGGCTGGTGGTGAGACGGGTCAGCGATGCGCTGCCGGTAGCGGTGAGGGTGCCTTCGTTGACGGTGACGGCTCCGTAGATGCCGTTGCTGCCGGAGAGGATCAACTCCCCTGCCCCGCTCTTGGTGAGGGTGCGAGCCGTGACGCTGCCGCTAATGATAGCGGGGCCGCCTGCGGTGCCGCTGACGTAGATAAGGCCTTCGCTGGTGGCTGCGGCGACAGATGAATTGACCGCGAGGGTGAGGTTGCTGGCCGTGGCGGTGGCTGCGGCGCTAATGGTGATGGTGGTGGTGCTGGCGATGGTGGCGATGGTTGCGCCAAGGGGGATGCCTGGGCCGCTAATGGGCATACCGACGACGAGGCCTGCGGTGGTAGGAACGGTGACGGTGGTGCTGCTGGCGGTGGAGGCACCCGTGAGGTTCACGGAGGGGGTGAAGCCGTTGACGATGACGTTGGAACTGAGGGTGCTGGTACCGTTGAAGAGGATGGCTCCCATGTCGTTCACGTTCATGCTGCGCAGGCGCAGGGTGCCACCGCTGATGTTGGCGGTGGTGCGAAGCCCGAAGACATCGGCGGTGCCCGAGATGCTGGTGGGTGCGGTGATGCTCGCGATGGTCGCGGAGGTGGCTCCTGTGAAGGTGTTGGTCAGGGGGCTAGCTGCAGTGGCGACGATGAAGCCGAGGATGGGGTCGTAGCTGACAAAGCTGGCGCTGGCGTCGGTGGGCGAGGCTAGGGCAAGGATGCTGCCTGCGATGGTGCCGCTGTTGTTGCTGGTGAAGCCACCGAAGTTATTGAGGGTGGCTAGGCCCTGGAGGTTGGCGGTGGATTGACCGAGGGCCGTGGTGCTCAGGACGCGGAGGTCGGAGTTGACGGTGTTGCCGAGGCCGCCGCCTGCGGAGGGGACTAGGGCGAGGGTGCCTGCGCCAACTCGGGCGAGGGTGGTGAAAGTGAGCTGGGTGTCGGCTCCGGCGATTTGGTTGTGGGCGACGTAGGCTCCGCCTGCGTAGTTGACGGTGGGGATGGCAGTGAGGGTGGCGGCTGGGCCGTTGGTGTTCACGCGCAGGGTGCCGCCATTGATGGTGAGGTTGGTGTCGCCGAAGGGGGTGCCGCCAGTGGCTTGGGTCATCAAGGTCGCGCCGTAGCTGATGGCGGTATTGTCGCCGGTGTTGGCTGCGTTGTTGCCGTTGGTGGCAGCGCCGTTGAGGATGAGGGTGCCTGGGCCGTTGACGGTGAGGAGGCCGTTGGCGCTGACGACGCCCTGGACGATGAGGGTTTTGCCAGCAGCGACGTTGATCGAGCCTGCAGCGTTCATGTCGATGGTGCGGTTGGTGGAGAAGCCGTCGGTGACGAGCAGTTGGCCCCCATTTAAACGAATGCCGCCGGGACGGACGACGGTGCCGCCGAAGATGATGTCGTCGGGGTTGCCCATGTTGGCGTCGGCGCTGACGCTGACGACACCAGCAGTGATGATGAGCTGGGTGAGGTTGTCGGCAACGGTGGGGCCGAAGGTGTTCGTGCCGCCGAGGACGAGGGTGCCGAGGCCTGCTTTGGTAAGGGTGCCAACGCCACTGATGATACTAGTGGCGGACTGGGTGAGGGTTTGATTGGCTCCGATGTCGAAGGTGCCATTCGCGCCGACACCAGCGATGCCGATGATGGGGGTGACGCTGCTGATCGCGAAGTTGCGGTTGGTGGTGTAGCTGGTGTCATAGACGCCGTAGGTGCCACCGACGAAGTTAATGACGGAGGCTGCGGGTAGGACGTTGTCGGCGGGGACGAGCAGGGTGCCTTGGTAAAGGTTGGTCGCTCCCGTGTAGGTGTTGCCAGTGTTACCTAGCTTCAGGATGCCATCGCCGATTTTGGAGAAGGCAGAGTTGCCACTGACGACGCCGCTGATGGTAACGATGCGGCTGGCTCCAGTGACGCTGATGATGCGGTTGGTGCCTCCACTGAGATCGACGGTGCCGCTGAGGGTCATGTCGTTAAGGGCGAAGGGGCCAGCGGCGAAGATGGCGTCGGCATTGAAGGCTCCGTTGGCGCTGCCATCAGCATTGATGACGGCTCCGCCGAAGTTGATGTTGTTGGCGATGTTGAAGGGCTGGGTCAGCGTGGCGGTGGTGGTATTGTTGCCGAGGCCCGTATGGTTGGGTTGGAGGGTGCCGCTGTTGAAGGTGATGGTGCCGGAGCCGAGGGCTCCTGCATTGCCAAGCTGGACGATGGCATTGCCATTGATGACGGTGCCGCCGGAGTAGCTGTTGGGGGTATTCAATACGACGGTGCCAGCGTTGCCGAGGAGGTTGGCCCCTGGGGTGGCGGAGGTGGCTCCGATATTGACGCTGCTGCCGCCGGTGAGGGTCTGGCTGTTGATTTGCAGGATGCCGCCGCCAGTGCCGAGGCGGTAGGTGCTACCAGTGCCAGCGGTGAGGCTGCCGATGAAATTGCCGCCGATGCTGGATCCGAGTATCATTTTTGGGCCCGCCTGGCTGATGCTGCCGCTGTAGCCGACGATGTCGATGGCGAGAGTGCCGTCGTAGTTAGGATTGGTGGTGGCGAAGCTGACGCTGCCGGGGAGAGCTCCGTTGTAGGCGAGGCCGAAGATACCGAGGGCGTCGGTGCTGGTGTTCACGGTGGTAACGGTGGTGCCGATGTTGGCAGGGTCGATGACGCGAAGGATGGCACCGGGATTGACGGTGATGGCACCAGCGCTGGTCAATTGTGTGCCGCCAATGCGGGCTTCGAGTGCACCTTGGTCAATGATGATGCTGCCTGTGTAGCTGCTAGCGCCAGCAAGAGTGAGGATGGCGGTGCCGGTCTTGGTGACGCTGGGGGTAGTGCCGCCGAAGGTGCCCTGGGCACGCAGGTCGTTGGTGGTGTAAATGCTGGTGCCTGTGGTGCCATTGAGTGTGAGGGCTCCGAAGATGTTGTTTTGCTGGCCACCCTGAACACCGAGGGCGGTGGCTCCGGCGTTCAGCGTGACGGCTCCGACAGCGGTGCTGCCTTGGGTAGAACTGAGGATGCCGTTGGCGGCGAAGGTGACGGCGTTCTTGGTGAAGATGTTGTTGGCGTTCACATTGTAGCCGCCACCGTTGACGGTAACGAGGGGGCCAGTGGTGAGGGCGCTGCCGCCGAGGGCGAACTGATGGCCAGTCGTGAGGAGACCATCGGTAATGGTGACGCTGCCCGTGATCGGGTTGATGCCGTTGAGGTCGAGGCGCCCCAGGCCTGCCTTGGTGATGGATGTGGCCCCGACCAAGTTGGAGGCGATGGTGAGGGTGTTGTTGGGGCTCTCGATGGTAACGGTAGGGGTGGCGCTGGTGAAGGTGATGACGCCGTTGAGGTTGAGCTGATTCGGGCTAGTGGCGAAGACGAGCGTGGTGTTGGCGCTGATGGGGTTGGCGAGGATGCGGTTGGCACCAGCAGCGACGAGTTTAGCTCCGTCAGTGATGGCGAGGGTGCCGAGGCCGATGGGGCCACTGGTGATGGGGTTGGCGAGGATGGAGCCGACGAGGGAGGGGACGCTATCGACGCCGAGGATGAGGGAGCCTGCGTTCAAGCTGACGCTGGTGCTGCCAATGGCTCCGAAGGTATTGACGCCGGAAAGGACGAGGCCGCTGGTGCCTGCCTTGATGATGCTGCCTGTGGCGCTGGAGATGATGCTGGAGATGATGAGGCCGTTGGGCGAGATGCCGCCAACGGTCAGCGTGCGGGCTGCGCCATTGAGATCAATCGTGCTGACAATGGTGGGGGTGAAGCTGAGCGAGTCATTGGTGCTGCTGATGTTGCTTCCCAGTGTAATGGCACCACCCGTGATGGTCGGAGCGACCGTGCCGCCAGAGTTGTTGAAAGTGATGCCGCCGTTGAAGGCATTGGTGCCAGTAACAAGGGTTAGCACGCCTGCGCCATTGATGACGATGGGGGCGCTGGCGTGGATGGTGCCTGCGACGGTCTGGGTGACGGCAGCGTTGTTGATCGTGAGGGTGCCGTTAGGAATGGACACCGTGCTGCCACCGTTGGCACCGGCAGTGCTCAGCGTGAGCGTGCCTTGGTTAACGAAAGTACCGCCCGTGTAGGTGTTGTTGCCCGTGAGGGTGAGGCCACCGCCGCCGTTGGAGATGAGGGTCAGAGCGCCCGTACCATTGTTAGCGATGACGCTGGCGATGGTAGCAGCAGCATTGCTGTAAACGAAGAGTTCAGCAGGGTTATTGATAGTGGCACCAGCGGTCAAGGTGCTGCCAGTGATGATGCTGGCTGCGCCGTTGAGCAGCAAGCCGCCGGAACTGATGGTGAGGCCAGTGCTAAGTGTGGTGGTGGAGGCAGCGGTCACGCGAAGGGAGTTGACGCGTGCTGTGGCACCCGTGCTGACGGAAGCGGCGAGGGTGATGTTGTCGGTCGCCAAGGCAGCGCTGAGCAATGTCACGCCTGCTGTGGTACCAACGCCAGCGTAGTTACCAAAGCCATTGGTGCCGAGTCCGCCGACGCCGCCCTGGGCTGCGCCGGGGGTCACGTAGGTGGCAAAGTCAGTGCCGCCAACGGTGGCCCAGCCGCCGATGATGCCATTGTTGGTGCTCACCAACGTGGTCGGCGAGCCCCCACCGATTAGAGTCAAGAAGGTCTGGGTGGTGGCGATGCCGACTTGGCCCAGGTTAGCTCCCGTGAAGTTAACCGCTGCCCCGGCAGTACGGGTGAGGTTGCCAATGGTGAGCGTGCTCGGCGTCACGGTGCCTGTCATCGCATTAACGGTGAGGGTATTGAGGCCGGAAGCGGCGACAACAGCACCGCCCGTGGTGGCGATGTTTTGGTTCGTCTGCACACCGTTATAAGTGATCGTGCCGCCGTTCATGGTAACGCTGATGCCTGTGCCGAGACGGCTGGCGATGGTGTTGAGCCCCTGGTCGCTGAGGGTCAGGCCGCCAAAGTTCAAGGTGACGCCAGTGGTGGCGAGGGTTGCTTGGTCTTGCAGGGCGAGGGTGCCGCCGCGCACGATGGTGGCACCAGTGTAGCCGTTGGCGCTCGTCAGCGTGGTGGTGTTGTTGCCGCTGCGAGTGAAGCTGATATTGCCATTGATCGCGCCGCCGAAGGTGCCGCCGCCCACTGAGGTGAGTGTCACGGCTGTGCCGCTGCTATTGGTGATAGTGCCACCTGCTCCGGGGATAGCGTTGTTATTGTTGATGACATTAACCGCTTGGTTTTTGCCAAGCAGATCGACGCTGCCGCCATTGATCACGAAGCTGGTAAGAGTGGGAGTAGCAGCGCCAGCGATGACCGGAATCGTATTGTCCACACCGCTGTTTAAATTCACCGCACCCGCATTCACCACGAAGTTGCTATTGCTGAAGTATTGAGGGGTAAGGATGTTGAGTGCGCCTGCACCAGCTTTGACGATCTGATTGGTGGTCTGGATGTAGCTGGCGAAGTTCAGCGGATTGACGGTGTCGAGCTGGTGGAAATAGAGCTGGGCACCGCCGGAATTGATGAGCCCCTTGGTGAAGCCACCGGAGGCATTGAGCGTTAGAATGCCGAAGGTGCTGCCTGTGGAGAGTTGAGCGACATTGGAGATAGCAGTGAGGCCACCGCCAGCATTCACGGTGAGGCTGTTAATGGTGGTGCTGCCGAATGTCTGATTGGCGCTGAGGGCGACGTTGGCGTTGGTAGCGAAGGCACGGAATAGGCCAGGGGACATTTCGCTGCTAGTGAGGGGACGGAAACCGCGACCCGTGGAGTAGGTGAGGAAGCCTGTGCCCAGGCCGGAGGCGCTGGTGTCGCCAAGGATGTCAGGGCGGATGCTGATGGTCTGGGTGCCGTCGCCAGTGCCGCCGCCGATGAGTTGGAAGTTGCCTATGTTAAGCATGGTTGCGACACCGTTGCCAGGGGCTGCGCCGAGATTGCTACCACGGATAAGGCCGCTCTCGGCCCCAGGCTGATCAGCGAGACGACCGATGCTGAAGGTGAGCGGCTGGGCGGGGTTGGCCATGAGGGTGATGATGCTGCCACCGTTGCCGAAGTTGAGCACGCCGACATTGGGCACACCAGTGGAGTGAATGAACTCGGTAGTCGGTGCAGCGACGTTGCCGATGATGGTAAGGTTGCCGCCGTTGAGGTTGATCGCACGGTTGGGACCACCGAGGCGGTTGGCAACATTGGTGCCGCTGTTGTCAAGGGTGAGGGTGCCGCCAGAGAGAACGGTGTAGGTGCCAAAGTCTGTGACGCCCGCGCCGCTAAGGGTGACGCCGCCTTGCGAGACGGTCATGGTGCCAGTGGAGAAGGTGCCTGCGCCGGACGCGGAGTTGATGGTCATGACACCCGTGCCGATTTTATCGAGGTTAAAGTTGGTGCCGACTTGGGTGTTGGAGCCGAACTGCCCAGAGAAAGTGTGGCTGGTGTTATCAAAGCCAGTGCGCAGGGTGAGAGAGCCGCCAGTGTTGGTGACCAAGCCAGTGCCAGTGAGGGAGCCGATGACCGCGCTGGCGGAAAGAAGATTGAAAGTGCCTGAGCTGCCGACATCGACCCGCGAGAAGCGCGAGATACCATTGGTGGCCTGGATGCCGAGAGTGCCGTCGGCGATGGTGGTGGTGCCCGTGGTGGTGCTGGCGGGATTGTTCATGGTCAGCAAGCCAGGGCCAGTCTTGGTGAAGGCGAAGGTGCCACTAAGAGGGGAACCAAGGATAGCGACCATCGAAGGGCTATCGACGGCGATGAATTTGGTGCCGCCGCCTGCGAAGGTGAGCGCACCATGCAGACCGACATTATTGACGGAGGTGGTACCGCCGAAGGTGAGGGTGTTGCTGGTATTGGTGATGTTGACGGCGTTGTAGAAGTTGGATCCCACGCCGATCAGTTTGGTGGTGTCGCCGCTGATGGTGAGAGTGCCGGTGCCGAAGGGGCCGTTGATGAAGCGACCCTGCTGGAGGGTGGTGTTGGCACCGAGAATCAGCGAACCAGCCTGAAGGTCGGTGATGCCAGTGTAGGTGCCTGTGCCGCTCATGATGAGGCCGCCAGTGCCAGTTTTAATGACTGAACCGTTGCTGAGCACACCACTGATGACGAGGGAGGTGGGCGAAAGGCCAGTGGTGTTGATGGTGGCGGCACCCCCAGCGAGGTCATAGCCACCTGTCATGGTAGGGGTGGTGGCGAAGCTGTCGTTGACCGCAGTGATGGAGGTGCCTACACCCGTCGTTAGGGAACCGTAGTTGAGGGTGTTGGCGGCAGAAGCAATGGCGGGGACTGAGATGGTGACGTTGCCAGTACCGATGGCGGTGATGGTCGCGCCTTCGGGAATACCGACTCCAGTAACTTTCATTCCAGTGGCGAGGCCTGCGATGGCGACGGTGACGATATTGCTGCCAGCCACGGTGGTGGAGGCGACGGCGTTGCCTGTGGCGTTGATAGCTGAGTTGCCTGTGCCGCCTTGGTTGTTGAAGGTGAGGGTGCCTGTGGAGGTGTTGTTGCCGATGTAATTCAGCACGGAGCCGCCATTGAGGGTGAGGTTGGTTGCGTTGGCGATCTGGCCTGGGTTGACCAGCATGGTGACGGTGGCGTTGTTCAGTGTGAGGCCGCCAGTAGCGGGGATGACAACGACGCTGCTGCCGCCGGAGAGATTGAGCGCGGAATTAACGATGGTGCCCGCGCCATAAGTGTTGGGCGCGGTGAGGGCGACGGTGCCCGCGCCTGCGATGACGAGGCGAGTGGTGCCGACGCCATTATCGACGATGCGCGAATTCACGGTCAGGGTGTTTTGGTTGTTCATGATGAACAACTCGCTGACTCCGGCTGCGGTGCCGCCTGTGGTGAGACGTCCGCTGTCGGCTGCCGCGCCGATGGTGTTCGCGGTGTTGTTGCTCTTGAGCAAGCCGCCGGAGGTGAGGTTCAAGCCGTCAGTCGCGGCGGTGAAGGTGAGGTTAACATCGCCTACGATGTTCAAGCTGTTGAGCGTATAGCCTGCGACGGCAGGGACACCTGCGGTGGCAATCAGACGAATGTTTTGCGTGGGCTGGGTGGCACCTGGGAAAGCCGCAGCAGCATAGCCAGCATAGCCAGCATTGTTTAGCGGGCCGACGCCTTGGCCTGCTGTCCAGGAAGCAAACTCGGTGCCATTCGCCACAGCCCAGCCGCCCAGCAGGCTGTTGGTCAAGGTGGGCGTTGCGCCATTGAGGTTGGAGAGGAAAATTTGTGAACTACCGACATCAGCAAAACCAAGGTTGGTGCCAGTGAAGTTGACTCGCGAGCCGTTGCCTGCGCTGCGTACGAGATCGGCGATGGTCAACACGGCGCGGCCCGTGTTGCCTGGGGTGGCGGTGAGGGTGCTGGCACCACTGAGGACGGTGATGACGCCGAGGCTTTCACTGACAGTCTGGCCTTGCACGCCCGTTAGCGTAATAGTGCCGCCACGGGTGTTGATGGCATTGCCTGCAAGGACACGGCCACCAAGGTTGGCAAGGGCGCTGTTGTCGAGGTTGAGAACGCCGAACTCAAGGTTCAGCCCAGCGGTACTGGCTAGGCTGGCGCTGTCGCGGAGTTGCAGGGTGCCGCCGCGCACGGTGGTCGCGCCAGTATAAGTGTTGGCGCTGGTTAGTATGGTGGTGGTATTGCCTGTGCGGGTGAGGGCGAGGTTGCCCGCGATGACGCCGCCAAAGGTGCTGTTGCCCGTGGTGGTGAGGATGGCTGCGGTGCCGCTAGTGTTGGTGACGATGCCGCCCGTGCTAGGCAGGGGGTTATTGTTGGTCAGCACGCCGACGGCTTGATTCCTGCCGAGGAGGTCGATGGTGCCAGCGTTGACCTGCAACGTCTGGACGGTGGGGACGGTGGCTGTTGGGATGACGACGATGGTGTTGTCAGCTCCGCTGTTGAGCTTGAGCAGGCCGTCATTCACGGTGGTAGTGCCGGTGTAGTACTGCGGGACGGTAATATCGAGAGTGCCGTTGCCTGCTTTGACGATGCCACCTGCGGTGTTGGTGATGGTCGAGGCGAGGGTGAGAACGCTGCTGTTGAGCGTGTGGAAGTACGGCTGGGTGGCCGTTAACTGACCACCCGTGATGGAGGAAGTGGCGTTGATAACGATGCCGCTGGAACCGTTGAAGTTGAAGATGCTACCGATGTTGCCAGCCGTGAGTCCGCCACCTGCGCTGAGGGTGAGCGAGTTGACGGTGTTGGTATAGAAGGTCTCGCCCGAGGTCAGGCGAAGGTTGGCAGCGGCTGGCGAAGTGGTGAGGGTGCTGGTGTATTCGCTGGCATTGAGGGCGCGGAAACCGGTGCCGACGACGTAGGTGGCAAAGCCTTCCCCCATACCTGTGGCGGAAGAGTCGGCAAGAATGTCAGGACGGATATTGGCGGAGGCGAAGCCGGGCAGGCCGCTGCCGCCAGCCATGTTGGGCGCGGCGGAGAGGATGTTGGCAACCCCATTGGCAGGGGTGGCACCAAGGTTGGTGCCACGCAGGATCATGCTCATACCGGAGTTGGATGCACCGGCTTGCACGGTGGCGAAGCTGAGGATGGACGAGGCACCCGCGTTTGGCACGACGGTGACAAGGCCTTGACCGGAGCCGAGATTGAGCTGGCTCAGTGATTCGATGGTGGTCGCAGCGGCATTGCCTGTGAGCTTTAATTCGCCGCCTGCGACGGTGACGCTTTTCAAGATGCCGCCGAGACGGTTATTCACGTTGGTGCTGCTGTTATCGAGGATGAGGCTACCCGTCTGATTGATGATGTTTTGCGTGAAGGCGGACTGCGCGTTGCCAGAGTAGGTGACGGCACCGCCGTTGATGGTGAGGGTGCCGATGGAGGTGCTGCTGCCGCTCGTGAGACCGAATGAGCCGCTGCCAATCTTGGTGGCGTTGACGGTGGCGAGAGTGGCGTCGTTGTAGGCGAGGAAGCGTCCGTCAAAGGTGGTGGCAGCGTTGTTCAGGCCAAAGGTGAGGGTGCGGGCAGTACCCGAGTTATTGGTGATGTCCCCTGCCCCGCCGAGCTGGCTGAGGACTTGATCGACGTTGTTCAAGTCGAGACGGCTGCTAGCAGCCATGGTGTAAGTGGAGGCGTAGGGGATGGCGTTGGCGACACCGAGGAAGAGGGTGCCAGCGCTGAGGGTAGTGGCACCTGTGAACCAGTTAGCGGGGCCATCGAGGCGCAAGCCACCGTTGCCGAGCTTGGTGATGCCGCCGGTGCCTTGCAGGGTAGGCAAGGTGAGGGCAAGGGGGGATTCGCCGCTGGCGGTGATGTTGTGGTTAGTGCTGCCAATGTCGATCTTGCCACTGGTGCTCAGAGTGAAGACAGGGACGGTGTTCGGCGTGTCGGTGATGGCGGCAATGTTGCCTGCGAGAGTGAGGGTGCTGCCGAAGGTGACGGCGGTGTTGGTGGCAGCAGCGGTAGCGGGTTGGGACATCGTAACCACCGAGCCAGCGATCGCGACGATGGTGGTGCCTGCGGGGATGTTGGTGCCTGTGATGGGCATTCCGACGACTAAACCTGCGGCGGAGTTGGTGCCTGCGAGGGTGAGGGTGGTGCTGTTGGCCACGGTGGTGGAGTCGCCGCCCGTGACGCTGGAGACTCGAACGTTGGGGTTGCCGGTGCCGCTGGCGTTGTTGAAGGTGATGTCAGTGAAGTTAGTGTTGCCCCAGAGATTGAGGGTTGATGCACCATTGAGGGTAATGTTCGCGCCCGAGGTGATCTTGCCACTCTGGCCGACGGCGTAGGAGAGGGTGCCTTGATTGAGGACGATGCCGCCGGTGCCAGGGAGAACGACTTGGGCGTTGGTACCCGTGAGGGTAGCGGTGGTGCCGTTGATGACACTGCCGCCGGTGTGGGTATTGGGGGCGGTGAGGATGTAGGTGCCGCCATTGGCGGTGGAGAGCACAAGGCGAGTGTTACCGCCGCCGATGTTATCGACGATGCGCGAGTTTACAGTGAGGACGTTTTGGTTGTTGGTGATGAAGAGTTCCTTCACGCCTGCACCTACACCTGCGCTGATGCGACCGCTGTCGGCGGCGGCACCGATGCTGTTGGCATTGTTGCCACTCTTTAAAAGACCGCCGCTAACGAGGTTGAGGCTGTCGGTGGCGGTGGTGAATGTGGTGTTGAAGTTGCCAACGATGTTGAGGGAGTTGAGGGAATAACCAGCGACGGCGGGGACGGCAACGGCGACGCCGATGCGGATGTTCTGGGTCGGCTGGGTCGCCACTGGCATCGTGGTGCCTTCATAGCCCAAGAAGCCAGTTTGATTGAGTGCGCCGATGCCTGTCCCGGCGACGTAACTGGCGAACTCAGTGCCGTTCACGACGGCCCAGCCACCGACGAGCCTATTGGTAAGGGTGGGGTTGGCGGTGAATTTGATCTCGGCATTCCCGGCGAGGACGGAGATGCCGAGGTTGCTGCCTGTAAAGTTGACGACGCTATCGGTGTTGCGGGTGAGGGTGGTGAAGTTCAGCAAAGCTGAGCCGCCAGAGCCGATGGTGGCTTGGATGCCGGAGAGGCCGGGGTTAAGGGTGAGGGATCCGAGGTTCTGGACGGAGTCCACACCGTTACCGCCGAAGTAGTTGAGGAAGGCGGCTTGGAGGCTGACGGGGATGACGCCCAAACGGCTATTGCTGTTTTCAAGGCCACGATTTTCGAGGTTCAAGGTGCTGCCAGGGAGGAGGCTGACGGCGCTGGTGTTCGCAAAGGTGCCGCTGTCGATAAGGGTGATGACACCGCCGCGAATCGAGGTGGTACCCGTGAAGGTGTTGGCACTGGTGAAGGTCGCCGTGTTGTTGCCCGTTTTGGCGAGATTGAGGTTGCCGCTAATGATGCCGCCAAAACCTGCGCCATTGACGGGGGTGGTGGTGCCGCCAGTGAGAGTGAAGGTGGCGGTGGTGCCGCTGGTATTGGTGATGCTGCCGCCAGTGCCTGCGAGGTTGCTAGCGCTGCCCAACGTGCCGATGGCTTGGTTGTTGCCGTTGAGATCGACGGTGCCGCCGTTGACCTGAAGATTATTGGTACCACCGATGGCGTTAACAAAAAGGGTGTTGTTACCGCCGCCGAGGCTGAGGATGCCGTTGTTGACCGTGGTGATGCCCGTGTAGAGCTGTGGGCGATTGAAGCTAACGTTGCCAGCGCCTGCTTTGGTGAGGCCTGCGGTGCCTGTGAAGGCGGCGGTGACGTTGAGGTTGCCGTTGGCATGGATAAAGCCAGGAACGGCTGCGAGGGCGATCAAGCCACCGTTAAGACCTGTGTTACCCGCCTGGGCGATGATGCCGCCGCTGGTCAGGGTGAGGGCGGTATTCTGCGGCAGCGGCCCTGCGGCGGTGGTGCCCCCGAACTGATTGAGCGTGAGGCTATTGATGGTG
This sequence comes from Verrucomicrobiota bacterium, assembly GCA_031411235.1. Lineage (GTDB taxonomy): Bacteria > Verrucomicrobiota > Verrucomicrobiia > Verrucomicrobiales > Verrucomicrobiaceae > JANOAR01. The sequence goes on from JANOAR010000119.1 coordinate 73,373, forward strand.
GTAGCGGTGATGAAGGCGGCTCCGTAGGAGTAGCCGAGCGCGACGTTCGTGGTGGCACCGGAGTTGAGGAAGGGAGCAAACTCAGCGGCAGTGAGGGCGCGGAAGCCATTGCCGCCGGTGGCACCCGCCACCCCACCAGCACCGAAGTAGGCGGCGAAGGAGGTGCCTGCGCCAGTCAACGAGGTATCAACCAAGATGTCTGGGCGTATGGAAATGGTTGTGGTGCCAGCAGCGCCTGCGCCGCCAACAAAGCCAGTCGGCGTCGCGCCAGTGACAGTGAAATTAGCCACACCAGGGCCAGCGGCGCTTCCGAGATTCGGGCCACGCAACAAGAGAGTGGAACCAGCGACAACACCGCCCAAGATGCCCGCGTTCAACGTGGTATTTCGGGTGGTGGTGGTGGCGAGATTGATCGTCGAGGCACCAGTTGCCATCGTGACCGTGCCGCCCTGCACCGCTAGAGCTGAAGCAGCAGGAACCGTGGCAGCCGCACTCAAGGTGAGGGTATTGGTCACGTTGTTAATCGCGGTGATCGTGGTATTCGCTGCAATGCCGGAGCCGGATATGCCCATGCCGACAACGTAGTTGTCAGCGCTGGTGACGGTGAGAGTAGTGGACGCACTTGTCGCCACACCAGAAGTGCCTGCGTACAGTATGCCCAATGATTCAGTGGTATTCACCGCGCTGTTGCCGAAGATGGAGAGGGTGCCCCCGCCGAGGGTGAGGCCAACGCTATCAGTGGCGGTATCAACCTGTCCACCAAGGCGGCTGTTGGTGTTGGTGCCAGAGTTGTCGAGGGTGAGGATGCCGCCATCGAGCACGATGTTAGAACTGAAAAGGCTGTTAGCCGTGCCGCTGTAAAGCAGGTTGCCTTGGGCGGCGATCAAGATGCCAGTGGAGGTGCTCGCGCCAGAGAGCGTCATGGTGCCTGTGCCGAGCTTGGTGACGTTGAGGGTGCCCGGAGCGGCAGCGCTGAAGCGAGCGAAGGAGCCCGCGAAGGCAGAGTTGCTATTGTCGTAGCCGACGAAGAACGCACCTGCGACTTGCGCTGAGTTGGTGACGATGCCAGTGCCTGTGACGGAACCAAAGAGGGCGCTGGCTCCATTGAGGTTAATATAAGTGCCTGCGGCGAGACTGACCTGGGAGTTGCGAGCACCGGCGAAGGCTCCCGTGGGATTGGCGGTGATGGCGAGCCCACCTGCGCTGACGGTGGTGGTGCCTGTGTAGCCGCTCTGCGACTGCAAGCCGAGTACGCCGTCGCCTGTCTTGGTGAGGCCTGCAGTGCCAACGAGGGCTGCGGTCAGGTTTAACGCGGGCTGCAAGGTCGAGACGTTTTGGCCATTCCAAATCGTCTGTGCGATGTCAAAAGTTCGGCTGCTAGCGCCGAGATCGACGCGGCCTGCAATGGTAGCGATGGAGCCTGGATTGCTGGAGGTGACGGTGACGTTGCCATTCAAAGCCAACGTTCCGCCGAGTGCTGCGCCGCCACCGACAACTGAGCCGCCGCCTGTGGTATTAAGCGTGGGGTTGGTATTGCCGCCGCCGTTATTGTTGAAGACGAGGCCAGCAATGGTGTTGCTTCCCGCTAGGTTCAGCACGCCAGGGCCATTGATGGTGACGATGTTGCCAGAGGCGATCTGGCCACCGTTGACATCTTCGGTAACGGTACCGCCATTGATGATGAGGCCCAATGCGGGATCGGTCGCCTGTGGCACGGTGACGACGCCTGGGCCACCGATCATACGCAGCGTGCCCTGGCTGACGATGGTGCCGCCTGTGTAGGTGTTGGGTGCGGAAAGACTGAGGGTGGCCGCGCCTGACTTGACCAGCGAGACGGTGGCGGTGCCGCTGCCGATGGCGGTAGCGGTGTCCACGATGGTCGAATTGACCGTGATGGTATTTTGGTTGTTGTAGATGACCAGTTCCGTGTTGCCACTACTCGCGCTGCCACCAGCAGTCAGGACGCCGCGCAGGGCTGTGGTACCGAAGTTGACGGCGTTGTTGTCGTTGGATCGCACGATCCCGCCTTGAACGAGATTGAGCTGAATAGTACCGACAGTAAAGGTGATGTCGCGCGTGGCTGCACCCGAGAGTCTCAAGGCTCCAATGGTGGTGTTAGCACTGATGGCAACATTCGCTCCTGTATTGGAGATGTTGTTGGGCAGGTTGTTGCCGCTAGCGATGACGGCTGAGTAGGCTGGGAAACCCGCTTGGCCCATGGCTCCGACTCCAAGATCTGGCGCGTAGCTGGCGAAGTCACCATGATTAGCAATGGCCCAGTTGCCGATGATGCCATTGGTCAGCGTGGGCGCGGTAGTGATACGAATGTTGGGGTTGTTGCCGATCACGCCTAGCGTGCCTACGGAGGCCGCGATGAAGGTGTTGAAGTTGACGGTCGCCCCAGAGTTAGCGGTGCGGAACAGGTTGTTGAGGGTGAGCACCGAGGAGCTGAGCCCAGCATTGCCATGCTGCGCGACGATGGAGTTGCCGCCTTGGGCGAGAGTGACGTCACCGAGGGACTCCGTGGAGGTAAACTGGGCACGGCCCACATAATTGAGGGTGCCGCCCCTGAGGGAGATAGCGGCAGCATCGTTGATGCGGTTGGCCTCGTCGATGGTGCCCACATTGTTGTCGAGCGTCAGCGTGCCGTAGTTGATGCCCAGGTTGGTAGTGCCAGAAAAGCGAGCCGAGTCACGCAGCAGCGTGGTGCCACCAGCAAAAAAAGTGTCGCCCGTGGCATCGCTGTTGGAATACAGCGTCATGATGCTGCCGCCCGAACGTTGGAAGGCGACTGCGCCAGTGAAGTTGCCAGCGAAGGCACGGTCAGCGTCGAGATTCTGCACGAAGGTCGAGCCTGCACTTCCTTTGATGGTGCCTGCTGCGTTAAACACAAGGCCATCAGCGAACAGACGCGAGGTCTGAGCGGTGCCATTTAAGTCAAGGGTGCCGCCAACGCCGATGTTGAGGAAGTTGTTGAAGAACAGCGTGTTGTTGCCACCCGCCAGCTTCAGCGTGCCTTGGTTGATGACTGTCTGGCCGGTGAAGGTATTGGCTCCGACGCCAGTGATCGCACTGGCTCCGGGTTGAAGGGTTAATATGCCATCACCTGCTTTGATGAAGCCGATGTTGCCGTTGGCTTGGCCGTTGCCACCTTGGATGGCGCTGGTGATGGTGGTATTATCACTCACGGCACCAACGGTGTGGATGAACAGCGGCACGCCGCCAGCAGGTAAGCCGAGCACACCGCCACTGATGCCGACGTTACCTGCTTTCGTGAGAACGCCGCCACTTTGAATTGTCAGCACATCGAGTGGCTTCAAGGTGATGCCACCTGCGCTCTCCAGGGTGAGGGAGTTGAGCCTGCGAGTGTCGATGGCGGCGATGCTGGTGAACATACGAACGTTGGTATCCACCGTCAGCGCACCAGTGACCATTTCGTTACTAGTGTTCAACGGACGAAGGATGGCGGTGATATTAGCCGCCGCCGCTGCGGTATCGCCCGTGGCGAAGGACACGCCGAGGCCACTAGTGGTCGTATCAACGAGAGCCCAGGGAATGATGGACTTGTTGGTGGTGCCCGTCGCACCCGTTTGCCCGGCGACAACGAAGCCCGTGGTGGTAGAGGCGATGGTTGCGACGTTTGCCCCTGCGGCGGCTCCCAAACCAGTGCCACGGAAGAGCGCGGTAGCCCCCGATGGCCCGGCGTTGATCAAGGCGGCAGGGTTGTTCGGAGCGCCGAGCACAAGATTTTCACCACCTGCAGCGGCGGTCACTGTGATGGTGCTCTGCCCACGGGCAAACGTCGGCGCGGCGAAAGTCTGAGTGTTCGCGCCACCCGCGTTACCGATGAGGATGAGATTGCCACCAGTCAGCGTGATGGGACGAGTGGTACCAAGGCGGTTAGCGGTGTTGGTGCCGCTATTATCCAAGGTGAGGGTTGCCCCTGGATTGACTAGAATCGCGATCGCTGCGCCACCCGGGATCGTGCCTGCACCATTCAAGCTCATGGTGCCCTGGAGCACGGTAATGTCGTTGGTCGGGATGACGGTGTTGGCCGTGGTGACGTTGAGCGTGCCGGTGCCGTATTTGCGCAGACCGAAATACTGATTCGCCGTGGCCGTGGCGGCAGTGAGATTGCTGTTAAGGTTGATGACGCCATTGCCCTGGACGTTGAATGCCAGCGCACGCCCCGTCGTGGTGGTATTATTGATTGTGCCATCGATGTTCAACGTGGTGCCAGTGTCTGCACCGATGGCCGCATCGAAATCTGCGCGGAGCACGCCCGTCGTGGTGTTGGTGCCCGCAACATTTTGCAGTTGACCACCGAAGTTGATACCGCCAAGCAGCACGTTGTTCGACCCTTGCAGGTTGATTGGATTGGCTACTGAAATGCCACCGCTCAACTGCACCGCCGAGCCCGTCACTGCCGTGGGCGCGACATTGATCGTCGCTGCATCCAGCGCCGTAGCATTGCTAAGCCGCAGCGCACCCGCATTCACCGTCACCACGCCCGTGAACCCAGAATTGCTCGCCGTAAATTCAAGCACGCCGTTGTCACCTTTCACAAAGCCATTGGCCGTACCTGCGAAGGCAGTGCCCAAAGTAAGCACCTTCCCACCGACGACTTCGAGGACGTTGTTGGCAGCAGTAGCATTGTTCAGCGTGATCAGACGATTGGTGGTAAAGGTCTCCGTAGCGCGAAAAGTTGCCGTCGTGCCATTGAGCATAATTGTGTTCAATGCTAGGCCAAGAGCCCCATCGCTACTGGCAGCAAGCACACCGCCAGTTACCGTGAGTTCACTACCGACGCCAGTCGCACCAAAGTCATTGGTCAGATCTAGCAGCAGCAACGAGCCAGCACCTGACTTGGTGAAACCATTTGTATCCGTCACCTTGCCAGCGAACACGAGTCCTTGAACGACATTAGAAGCCGCGCCGCCACTGACATTGAAAGTCGTGGTGGGGGCGAGAGTTGTCATACCACTGAAGCGCAGGCCATAACCATTGTTGTTCGTGACGGTGAGCGTCGAACCGCCGCTGGATATACTCAGCCCCCCCAACTGAATGGTCTTGTTTAGTGCGGTAGATCCGGGGAAACCAGCCGTGTTGGTTCGATCCACGATGATCGTAGCGCTACCGTTCAAATTGACGTTGTCGTCATAGAGAATAGTCTGAGGAGTCCCAAAGCCATTGCCATTGTCGAGCAGGGATAGCGTGCCTCCCAACAGGCTGATATTGTTGATAGCGGCGGAATTCAAGGAACCGGGGCTCATAGCCACGAGTGTTCCGCTGGAGATGGCTACATCGCCCGTGAAACTATTGTTCCCAGAAAGCACCGTCACACCATTCGAGGAAGCCGCCACCCCGCTGATGTTAATACTGCGCATACCACCTGTTTCAGTGATGGGGCCACTCAAGACGAGTTGGCCCGTCAGGTTGGGATTCAAATTCGAGATCGTCAGGTTGTCATTCAGCACGATGCCCGCAGAGATCGTGTCCGTAGCCGTCGCTACTGCCGCCTTGTTGATCTGGGCTCCCGCGCCGCTGTTGTCGAGAGTCAGTGTGTTGCTAGTGAGGGATTGCAGCGTGTAGCCAAAAAACGCAGTCGTCGGATCGCCAATATTCAGCACGCCCGTGGTTGCATTGAGATCTAAATTGATCGTCTGCGCCGCCGTTAGGTTCGCCGTCAGGTTTATAACGTCGGCTGGAGCATTCGCAGGCACACCGCCCGTCCAGTTGCCCCCCGTATTCCAGGTAAATGGCCCCGCACCCGTAGGCGTCCAAGTGAATGTGGCCCCCCGTGCTAGCGGGCCTGGGAGCCAAGTGGCCATGAGGAATATCATGAACCATCCAATGATCTGGCGGTGTTGGCGAATTATCTTCATAAAGGTAAAAGGGGGCGGTTGGTGGCTTGACGGAAAGGAGTGAGGGAAAGTGCAGAAATGAGTCTCGGGAAGGCTCATGAGCGCAGCTCAATGGCGACCTGTGAGGCAACAAAAATCATGCGTTAACAAAAATGCGGGGCGGTTGCCCGCCCTGCAAAGTATTGATTTTTGGAAAGGGGGGAAAGCAGGCGTTAATCATAGAGAGCACCTTGAAAAAGGAGTGCCTCAGTTAACAGTCGCTTAGCAATAATTTTTCACTTAAAGGCCACTTTTTCCCAAATAAAATGTAGATTGTTTAATCTTAGTCAATTCACCTGTTTATTAAAATTTCCCGAGGACGCTATTGGGTTGCTGCGACAAAGCGGTAGATGTCCAAGCCAAAAAGCATAAAGCCCGCTGAGGCTGACTCAGCGGGCTTTTAATCAACAATGATGAGACGCTCTATGACTAGGCCGAGACGCCTTCGATCTCGCGCTCCATAACAGGTTCATCATCGTCTTCGTGGCCGCGTTTGCTGCGGGGAATGAAGGTGGGCTTCTCGGTCTCGAAGACATTGAAGTTCCGGTTGCCGATGAAGCCAGTGCCAGCGGGGATGAGGTGACCCATGATGACGTTTTCTTTG